>NZ_JACMYP010000390.1 GCF_020889705.1 Bradyrhizobium altum
CGCGATCTCGAGCCGCGGCGCCGGGGCCGCAACGCTGACATCGGTCGCGGGCGCGTAGGTCCGCAGCTGCGTGGTGGAGGTCGCCAATCCCGTCTGCATCGACATCTCGAACCTCAATGCACGGGAATGCGGGCTTGCGCCCAGCGCTGCAGCCGGTTGATCAGCAAGATGATCAGGAACGAGGCCACCAGCATGACGACCGCGATCGCGGTGGCGTCGGCGTAGCGGAATTCGGACAGCCGGATCACGATCAGGAGCGGCGCGATCTCGGAGACGTTGGGCAGGTTGCCCGCGATGAAGATCACCGAGCCGTATTCACCGATGGCGCGGGCAAAGGCGAGCGCAAAGCCGGTGAGCAGCGCCGGGATCAAACTCGGCAGGATGACGCGAAACACCGTGTGCCAGCGATTGGCCCCTAAGCTCGCCGCCGCCTCCTCGATCTCGGGATCGAGATCGATCAGCACCGGCTGCACCGTGCGGACCACGAAGGGGATGCCGATGAAGATCATCGCGATGAAGATGCCGATCGGCGTGAATGCGACCTTGATGCCGAGCTCGGCGAGCGGCGCGCCGAGCCAGCCCTTCTGTGCAAACAGCTGCGTCAGCGCGACGCCCGCGACCGCTGTCGGCAAGGCAAACGGAATGTCGACGATGGCGTCGAACAGCCGCCGGCCCGGAAAGCGGTAGCGCACCAGCGCCCAGACGATGATGGTGCCCATCACCAGATTGACGCAGGCGGCCGCAAACGAAAGCCCGAACGAAATCTTCAGAGCGTTCAGGGTGCGACGGCTGGTGACAATGCCCCAGAACTGATCGAGGCTGAGCTCGAACGTCTTGAGGAACAGCGCAGCCAGCGGAATCAGGATGATAACGGAGAGCCACGTCAGGGTCAGTCCCATGGTGAGACCGAACCCCGGCAGGCTACTGCGCCTTGCAACCGCTGTGCTCACATATCCCCCTGATATCTCGATCAATTCTTGTAGATCTGATCGAAGATGCCGCCCTCGGCGAAGTGCTCCTTCTGCGCCTTGGTCCAACCACCAAAAACGTCGTCGATGGTGAAAAGTTCAACCTTGGCGAAGGATTTTTCGTACTCCTTGGCGATCTCGGGATCGCGCGGCCGGTAGGAGTTGCGCGCGGCGATCTCCTGGCCTTCCTTGGTGTACCAGTATTTCAGATAGGCTTCGGCGACGGCGTGGGTGCCCTTCTTGTCGGCAACCGTGTCGACGACGGCGACCGGCGGCTCGGCCAGGATCGACTGCGCCGGGGCCACGATCTCGAACTTGTCCGGACCGAATTCGCGCAGAGCCAGAAACGCCTCGTTCTCCCACGCCAGCAGCACGTCGCCGACACCGCGCTCGACGAAGGTCACCGTCGAGCCGCGCGCGCCGGTGTCGAGCACAGGGACGTTCTGATAGAGATCCGCGACGAACTTCTTCGCCTTGTCGACCGAACCGAACTTCTTCTGCGCATAGCCCCAGGCGGCAAGGTAGTTCCAGCGGGCGCCGCCCGAGGTCTTCGGGTTCGGCGTGATCACGGCGACGCCGGGCTTGATCAAATCGTCCCAATCCTTGATGCCCTTGGGATTGCCCTTGCGAACAAGGAACACAATGGTCGAGGTATAGGGCGAGGCGTTGAGCGGCAGCCGCTTCTGCCAGTCCGCGGCGAGCAGGCCCTTGCCCGCGATCGCGTCGATGTCATAGGCCAGCGCCAGCGTGACGATATCCGCCTGCAATCCGTCGATCACCGAGCGCGCCTGCGAGCCCGAGCCGCCATGCGACTGCTTGATCTCGACGCTCTTGCCGGTTTCCTTCTGATAGGCCGCGGCGAACGTCTTGTTGAAATCGACATAGAGCTCGCGCGTCGGATCGTAGGACACGTTGAGCAGCGAATAGTCGGCCGCGAAGGCCGAGCTCGCCCACAACAGTCCCGCGACCAGCGGCAGCATACGACGGATCATTTCTGTCTCCATTCAACCTGAGAATGTCAGGGAACACGCAGGACATAACTCACCGTGAAGTGGCCCTAAGTCAACGAAACCGGTTTTCTTTGTTTTCAGCCGCGCAGCGCGCTTGTGCTACGAACTCGCCGCGCTGCGAAGGCTTTTTCACGTCGCTAATCGCGATGGAGCGTCATCGCGATTAGCGCGGTGCCCTACGACATCTTCATCGTATGGATGCCGCATTCCGTCTTCGCCCGGCCCCGCCAGCGGCCGTCGCGTGCATCCTCGCCGGCTGCTGCCCGGCTCGAGCAAGGCATACACCCGACCGACTGATATCCCGATGCGACAAGTGGATGCGGCGGCAGTCTGCCGAGCGTGTAGATCGCCTCGATCTCCTCGCGCGAGACATTGGCGAACGGATTGAATTTCAGCCTGACGCCGTCGTCCTCGACGACAGGGATATCGGCGCGGGCACCGCCCTGGAAACGCTTGCGGCCGTTGATCCAGCCGGCGAACGGCTTCAGCGCACGCGCCAGGGGCTCCACCTTGCGGATGCGGCAGCAGGCGTCGGGATCGCTGAACCACAACTCGCGGACCGGGTCCTGGCGCGACAGCGCCTGCTCATCGGGCTTGATCGAGCGCACATCGGTGAGGCCGAGCGTCTTGATCAGCGTATCACGATAGGCCAGCGTCTCCTCGAACAGCCAGCCGGTGTCGAGGAAGACCACCGGGATCGCCGGATCGACGTCAGCCATCACCCTGAGCAGCGCGGCGGACTCGGTCCCGAACGACGACACCAGCGCCAACTTCTCGCGGCCGACCGTCTGCAATGCGGCCGCGATCACCTCGGCGGGCGACGCTTTGCGCAGCGCGCGATCAAGCGTATCGGCCGCGGGCAATGCGACTGATGCCACTGCAAGCTCTGGTGCAAGCGTGCTCACTGGCCGGCGCTCTCCGAGTGACGCAACTGCATGCGGCGGTTGAGCGCGGTGACGCGGCCGTCGCCGGTCGGCTGATAGAACACCGAATAGCGCTTCATGGTCTGGGCGAACGCATCGGCGTCGGCATCCTTCTTCACCTCGAAAGCATCGAAGCCGGCGCGGGTCATGAACACGAACTGGTCGCGCAGGATCTGACCGGTGGCGCGCAGCTCGCCGTCATAGCCGTAACGCTCGCGCAGCAGGCGAGCCTGGCTGTAGGCGCGACCGTCGCGGAACGTCGGGAATACCAGCGCGACCGAGGCGAGCCGATCGAGATGCGGCACCAGTTCGTCGAGGTTGCGGTTGTTCGGCCAGATCACGCCCAGCTTGCCGGGGCGGCGCAGCAGCGCCTCCGGATCGGCAAGAAAGCGCTCGGCCGTCACCAGCACCGCGCCGTCGCCCGGCAACTCGGCGCCGTCGGCGACATGAACGAACAGATCGGTGGTCAGTCTTCCCTGCTTAACGAGTGGCATAGACGCGCTCCCTGAAAGGCTCGACGCCCAGACGCTTCACCGTATCGACGAACAATTCCTCGGGACGGTCGCGCAGCGCGAGATAGGCTTCGACAATGTCTTCGATCACGTCGGCGACTTCCGCATAGGGAACGGCCGGGCCGATCAGGGTGCCCATCTGCGCGTTCTCGTCGGCGCGGCCGCCGATCGTGATCTGGTAGAATTCCTCACCGTTCTTCTCGACGCCGAGAATGCCGATGTGGCCGACATGATGATGGCCGCAGGCATTGATGCAGCCGGAGATGTTGATGTGCAGCCGGCCGATCAGGTCGGCGGTGTCGTGGTTGGCGAAACGCCGCGTCAGCTCCTGCGCGATCGGGATCGAGCGCGCATTGGCCAGCGAGCAGTAATCCAGCCCCGGGCAGGCGATGATGTCGGTGACCAGATTGACGTTCGGCGTCGCGAGGCCGAGCCGGTCGAGCGCCTTGAAGAGCTGAGCCAGGTCACGCTTGGCGACATGCGGCAGCGCCAGGTTCTGCTCGTGGCCGACGCGGATCTCGCCGAACGAATATTTGTCGGCGAGGTCGGCGACCGCGTCCATCTGCTCGGCGGTGGCATCGCCGGGCGGACCACCGACCGGCTTCAGCGACAGCGTCACGATCGAATAGCCCTGCACCTTGTGCGCCGACACCGAGTTCTTGCGCCAGCGCTCGAACAGCTTGTCATGCGCGGCCTGCTTCAGCTCGTCCGGCATGTGCGGCAGCTTTTCGTAGGCCGGGTACGAGAAGCGCGAGCGGACCTCCTCGATGGCGGTGTGATCGAGCGTCAGCCCGACATCGCCCATCGCCTTCCACTCTTCCTCGACTTCCTTGGCGAACTTCTCGATGCCGAGCTCGTGCACCAGGATCTTGATGCGCGCCTTGTAGATGTTGTCGCGGCGGCCATACTGGTTGTAGACGCGCAGAATGGCCTCGATGTAGCTCAGGATATCGCGGCCGGGGACGAACGGCTTGATGGTCTTGGCGATGAACGGGGTGCGGCCGAGGCCGCCGCCGACCAGCACCTCGAAGCCGGTCTCGCCGTCGGCGTTCTTGTGCAGGCGCAGCCCGATGTCGTGGATCTTGATCGCGGCGCGATCATGCTCGGCGGCGGTGATCGCGATCTTGAACTTGCGCGGCAGGAACGAGAATTCCGGATGCAGCGTGGTGTGCTGGCGGATCAGCTCCGACCAGATCCGCGGATCCTCGATCTCGCCGGGCGCGACGCCGGCCCATTGGTCCGAGGTGACGTTACGCATGTTGTTGCCGGAGGTCTGCATCGCGTGGATGCCGACCTCGGCCAGATCGGCCAGCGCATCGGGCAGCTCGGCGAGCTTGATCCAGTTGAACTGGATGTTCTGCCGCGTGGTGAAGTGGCCATAGCCGCGGTCGTAACGGCGCGCGACATGGGCGAGCCGCCGCAGCTGCTTCGACGACAGCGTGCCGTAGGGGATCGCGACGCGGAACATGTAGGCGTGCAGCTGCAGATACACGCCGTTCTGCAGGCGTAGGATCTTGAATTCGTCCTCGGTGAGTTCGCCGGAGAGGCGGCGCTTCACCTGATCGCGGAATTCCGAAACACGCTCGTTGATCAGCGTGCGGTCGAGTTCGTCATAAGCATACATGTTCGATGAGCCTTACGCCGGCGCGCCTTACGCGGGGACCTGGAGATCGATGGTGACGCCCTTGGCGCGGATATGTTCGCGAAGGTTGCCGGGCTTGACCTTGCCGCCGTCCTTGAGCTCGACCGGCGCGATATAGGGGCCGACCGCGCCGACGTCGTCGGCGGTGGCTTCGGCCAACAGCGCGCGGGCATCGTCGGAGGTGCTGACGACGGCGGAATCGGCGAGTTCGGTGGACCAGCCCCGTTTGGCGGTTCGGTACACGACGGCGCCATCCCAGGTGCGGTTGGCGGTCACCACCGAGGGGCCAGTGATCCTGATTTTCTTCTGTTCGAGCGGAGAGGTCATTCGGCAGCTTTCAGCAGTTCGGAGAACATCTGGTTGGAGAACAGTTGGGTGACGTTGGATCGACTCCACGGCGCGGAATGCGCGACCACGTCGCCGATGATGAGGACAGCGGGACCGCCGTCGACCTGTTTGACCAGCTCGGGCAGCCGCGCCAGCGTGCCGACCGCGGCCTTGGCGTCCGGCCGCGTCACGCGCGCGAACACGCCGACCGGCGTCTCCGGCGAGCGGCCCGCAGCGAGCAGGCCTTCGCGGATCGAGGGCGCCGCGGTCATGCCCATGTAGACGACGACGGTCATCCTGGTGTCGGTCAGCACCGACCAGTCGACGACTTCGGCATCGCGCGCCTTGTGCGCGGTCAGGAAGGTGATGCGCAGCGCCTCGTGCCGGAAGGTCAGCGGCACCTCGAATTGCGCGGCCGCGCCGAGACCGGCGGAGATGCCGGGAATAATGGAG
>NZ_JACMYP010000391.1 GCF_020889705.1 Bradyrhizobium altum
CCTCCGCCCCCGACGGCAGGCTCCGGTCCGCCGGAGGCTCCGACCTCGAAGTAATCGCCAACGCCGGGCCGCGAGGTCCGGCGTATTCATTTGACTGCCATTGGAGTGTCATTCTAGAGTATGGCTCTAGAGTGATAATCTAGCCGGGAGGAGAAGAGGTGAGTACGGCACGCGAAGACCTCTTGGCGGCGGGATTGGCGGTGTTCGACCGCGACGGGTTCGAGGGCGCGACGGTGGCCGAGATCCGCTCCCGCGCCCGCGCGTCCAACGGCAGCTTCTTCCATTTCTTCACCTCGAAGAAGCAGCTCGCCGGAACCCTGTTCCTGGAGATCCTGCAGGCCTATCACGCCGCGATCATCACCGCGGTCAACGACACGCACGGGGCCGGCGAGGGCGTTGCGCGGCTGATCCGCGCCCATCTCGATTGGGTCGTGACCTTCAGGCGCGAGGCGCGCTTCCTGTTCGAGATTTCGCGCAGCGAGTGGAGCGAGGAGGTGCGCGGCGCGCAGCGCACCGAGAACTCGCGGCTCATCGATAGCATCGAACGCTGGCGCGCGCCGCTGCTCGCGCGCGGCGAGTTGCAGCCGATGAGCGCGACGCTTTTCTTCAGCCAGATCATCGGGCCGGCCCAGATCTTTTGCCGCGCCTATCTGTCGGGCCGCCATCCTGGCGACCCGCGCGAACAGGTCGAGACGCTGATCGCCTGCGCGATCCGCGCGGTGGTGCCGCCGGGTGCGCCGGAGCGAGCAGGAGGGACGTCATGAGCGAAATCGATCCGGACTTTGCGCCGATCGCGACGCGGATTCGCGACAATGTCGGCCGTCAGGGCTTCATGGGACTTGTCGGTGCTGAGGTGGCCGAGCTGTCGCGCGGCGCGTGCACGCTCGCGGTCGACCGCCGGCCGGAGCTGCTGCAGCAGCACGGCCTGTTTCACGGCGGGGTGACGGCGTTCCTGGTCGACAACGCCACCACGATTGCGGCGGCGACGTCGCGTGGCCAGCCGGCGCTGACGGCCGAGTACAAGCTGAACCTGCTGGCGCCGGCATCGGGTGATCGCCTGATCTGCCGCGCGCGCGTGATCAAGCCGGGACGCCAGGTCGCCGTCGTTGCGGCCGACGTGTTCTGCATCATCGACGGCAAGGAGAAGCACACCGCGACGGCGCTCGCGTCGATCGCGATGCTCGACGATCAGGCGGCGGCACGAATCCAAAGCCCGGCCTGATGGGGCCGGGCTTCAGTCGGTGGAGGGATGCAGAGACGCTTACTTCTCTTCGGTAGCTGGAGCCGGCGCGGCCTCGTCGTCGTGCTGGGCTTCCGGATCGAAGAATTCGCCGGCGGCGGCGAGCGCTTCGGCGGCAGCGTCCTGGTCTTCCTGGCGGGTCGAGATGTCCTCACCGCGCTTGATCCGGTCGGCCTCTTCGGCGGAGCGGGCGACCGTCACCGTGACGCTGGTTTCGACCTCGGGGTGGACGGCGATGGTCACCTTCTGCGCGCCGATCACCTTGATCGGCGAGTCGAGCCAGACCTGCGGACGCGCAACCGTGATGCCATCGGCGGCCAGCGCAACGACGATGTCGCGCACCGTGACCGAGCCGAACAGCTGGCCGGACTCGGAGGCCTGGCGGATGATGATGATGTCGCGGCCGTCGATCTTCTCGGCGACCACGGTGGCTTCGCCCTTGGCCTTGATGTTGTTGGCCTCGAGCTCGGCCTTCATGCCGTCATACTTGGCGCGGTTCGCCTCGGTGGCGCGCAGCGCCTTGCCGCGCTTCAGCAAGAAGTTGCGGGCGAACCCGTCCTTGACGCGCACGACTTCGCCCATCTGGCCAAGCTTGGCAACGCGTTCCAGCAGAATGACTTCCATTTTCGTTCTCCTTTAGAGGCTAAGTATCGGGTTGAGTGGTTGGATCGAATGTCAGGCCGCAGGCAAAGGCGGCGGTCTGGTTTGCAGATAGCGCTGGCGCAGGCCGAACACGGCGTCCGCGATGCCGAGCGCGAAGATCGCGACGATCGGCCAGCCGAACATGACGACGACGGCGTAGATGCCGCCGAGCCAGAAGCCGCGATTGCCGAGCGACAGCGTCAGGGTGTGCAGCACGGCGAAGCCGACCAACGCATAGGCGATCACAAGCGCGGTGGTGACGATCTGCGCCAGCAGCGCGAGCATGCCGCCGACGAAGCTGACGGCGACCGCCACCAGCAACGCGACCAGCGCCATCGCGGGGAGCGCGGTGCTGCGGAACTCCGGCCACGGCCGGTTCAGCCGCCCGGAGGTTTGTGTGATCTTGCCGGCGAGCCACAGGTTCAGCGTCAGCGTGACCATCGCGATGACCGTGGCCGCGAGCGGCGCGAAGATCACCAACGCGTCGACGAACCGTTCGATGTCGCTGCCGGGTTGCGTTTCGCCGGCGCTGAGCATCTTGAGCAGGCCGCGACGCAACGTGCCGGTGATCGTGTCGGTATCCGTGCCGAGCGTCAGCAGCGCGGCGGTCGTGGTGACAACGGCGAAGGCCGCGATCCAGAGCAGGATACGGCCGATGGGATACCATTCGAGCGCAGGCGGCTGCTGGGCAGCGCTATCGGCGGCCGCGCCCGCGATCGGCCGTCCGAGCAGAGCGAGGTGGCCGAGCCACCAGCCGGGCAGCGCGACCATCATGGCAAACGCGATGCAATAGGGAAGTCCGAAGAGCGCGCCGAGCACGGACGCTGCAGCGATACCGCCGATGGCGGCGGCGAGCGCGCCCCAGCCGAGCGCCGTCACCATCAGGGCAGCGGCGCGAGATAGAACAGCAATATCGAGATTGCCGCGCCCGAAACGATCGAGGCGAACATCAGCGCCGACGCGGCGCCGGCGGCAAGTGCTACGATGAGGATCGCGATCATCAGCTGTCCCGCTCCTTTCGAGCGGTTAGAGGCACTCTGTCGAGAACCCCAACCATCGGCGACCGGACGACCCGGAAGCCTTATGAGAATGAGCGGCCGGCGGCGCATGCCGCCGGCCGGAAACGGTTAGCGAATAACGTAGGGCAGCAGGCCGAGGAAGCGCGCGCGCTTGATGGCGCGGGCGAGCTCACGCTGCTTCTTGGCGGACACGGCCGTGATGCGGCTCGGCACGATCTTGCCGCGCTCGGAGACGTAACGCATCAGCAGCTTGGAATCCTTGTAGTCGATCTTCGGCGCATTCGCGCCCGTGAACGGGCAGGACTTGCGACGACGGAAAAACGGACGGCGGGCACCAGCATCAGCCATGATTCATTACTCCTCGGTCGCAGCTTCTTCTTCGCGCGGACGGCGCGGGCCACGATCGCCGCGGAAGCCGCCGCCATCGCGATCACCACGGAAGCCGCCTTCGCGGTCGCCGCGGAAGCCACCGCCACGGTCATCGCGCTCGCGGTCACGGTCGGCCTTGCGCATCATCGCAGACGGGCCTTCCTCGTGCTCTTCGACGCGCACGGTGAGGTAACGGATGACGTCTTCGCTGATCCGCTCCTGGCGCTCGATCTCGGTGACGACAGCCGACGGTGCGTCGATGTTCATCAGCACGAAATGCGCTTTGCGATTCTTGTTCATGCGGTAGGTGAGGGAGCGCACGCCCCAGCTCTCGGTCTTGGTGACCTTGCCG
Source organism: Bradyrhizobium altum (assembly GCF_020889705.1). GTDB lineage: Bacteria > Pseudomonadota > Alphaproteobacteria > Rhizobiales > Xanthobacteraceae > Bradyrhizobium > Bradyrhizobium altum. The sequence continues at coordinate 3,623 of NZ_JACMYP010000391.1, forward strand.
CCGCCCTGTTCGACGATACCCGTCATCTGGGCCGTCAGTTCATCCACCTGCTGGGTGCTCGCATCCTGACGCGCGAGAAAAACATGCTCATAAAGAGGCATGGTTGTCCTTTCCTGTGTTGGCGCGGGTTCCGGCGACAAGCCCTTCGAGACCTTCGGAAAGGACTCGAGCTGCTCAGAAGGCGGGAGCACGGGACGACGGGCCGACTGGCCCTGCCACATCAAAATCAACGGATGAATTTGCTGAGACCGTCCGTTCAGCTCCCGGCCGGAGCCCACGAATAGGGCGCCTTATACGGATTTTGTCCGCGAAGGCAAGGGTTCGCAGAGTCTTGGCCCTCGGATTTGCCATGGGTCGTAGCCGCGCGGGCCGCCCGGCGCAACTTTCGGCAGTTTCCGGTTGATTTCTTTGTTTGTATATCATACAAATATCTCAGGGAGGATGATCGATGGGTTCGGAGACCGCCAGCGGCATGTCTGCGCCTGAACCGAAGCACGCGGTCCGCGCGACGCGGTCGGCGGGGCGCAAGATGCGCTCGCTGTTGCTCGATGCCGCCAGCCGCCTGTTCAAGGAGCGCGGGCTCTCGGGCACGTCGATCTCCGACATCGCCGCAGCCGGGGACGCCTTTCCGAGCCAGATCACCTATTACTTCCGCACCAAGGAGGCGCTGTTCGTCGAAGCCGCGAGCCGCGACATGCTTTACCTGGCGCGTGCGACCGAGCAGGCCGCCCTGAACGCTCATACGCCACGCGATTACAGCCACGCTTTGGCCGAGACCGTGACCGCGACCGACACGGTCGCCTTCTTCGCCGAGGCGCTGACGCTGACACGGCGTCGGCAGGATCTCGCGCCTTTGGTCGAGCGCACCATCGAGCGTCTGCACAGCGAAGGCGCGCGCGCCTATGCGGACCAGGTCGAACGACACGGCTGGCGCTCGCTGCGGGCGCCCGAGGAGAGCTCGCGGCGCTTCTGGGCGATTGCGATCGGCGTGATCGTCGAGGGTTTTGCGATGGGCCGCTGCGCCGAGGAGATGTGCCGCGAATTGCTGCGCGCACTCGGCGAGCAGGCGACATCGACGTCGGCCAATGATGGATCGCGGCTGCGCCTGGTCGGCGATCGCGATCATTCACCCTCGACGGACGGGGAGACAAGCTCATGACCGCACTACGCATGCGTGCCCGCGATTTCCTCACCGAGGATGAACTGGTCACCGTCCGGCAACGCACGACGTGGAAGGGCGCAGCCCTGATCGTGCACGCCTGGGCCCTGATCCTGGGCGCGATCGCGCTGGTCGCGTGGTGGCCGAATCCGCTGACCTATCTGCTGGCGGTTGCGATCATCGGCTCGCGCCAGCTCGGGCTCGCCATCCTGATGCATGACGGTGCGCATGGCTGTCTCTCGGCGAACGAGAAGACCAATCTGACGCTGAGCCAGTGGTTCTGCGCCTATCCGATCTTCGCGGAAACCCGCGGCTATCGCCGCTACCATCTGCAGCACCATGCCCGGACGCAGCAGGAGGATGATCCGGATCTCGTGCTGTCGGCGCCGTTTCCGATCACGAAGAGGAGCTACCGCCGGAAATTCCTCCGCGATATCACTGGACAGACCGGCTACCAGCAGCGCAAGGCGCAACTGCTCAATGCGATCGGGCCGAAAGAGTGGCCGCTATCGCAGCGCGCCGCCAACTTCTGGCAGAAGCTCGGGCCGCAATGCGTCACCAACGCGCTGCTGTTCGCAGGGCTCGCCGCCGCGGGCGTGTGGTGGGCCTATCCGCTGTTGTGGCTGGTGCCGCTGCTGACCTGGATGATGGTGATCACACGGATCCGCAACATCGCCGAACATGCCGTCGTGCCCGACAGCGCCGATCCCTTGCGCAACACCCGTACCACGCGGGCCAATGTCCTCGAGCGGCTGTTCATCGCGCCGTACTACGTGAACTATCACCTCGAGCATCATCTGCTGTTCTACGTGCCCTGCTACAACCTGCCGCGCGTTCACCGCATCCTGAGCGGAAGCCGCTATGCCGACCGGATGGAAGTCCAGCCGGGCTATGCCGCCGTGCTGCGGCTGGCGACCGCCAAGCCCAATCGGGAAGACCGCCCGGGCCAACTGGTGAACAGCGCCCGCAGGGCGAGGGCCGGCGCCGAGGTTAACGCCGACCAGAATGCCGGTGGATTCTAGGCGGAGCCG
>NZ_JACMYP010000392.1 GCF_020889705.1 Bradyrhizobium altum
GCTGCCAGGCCCGGCGAAACGGCCAAGCCAACCGAAGCAGCCAAGTCCGCCGAGCCGCCCAGGCCGCAGCTTTCGGCCTGCCGGCAGGCCCTCACCGAGGAGATCGCGATCGCGCCGAGCATTCCGGATATCCACGGCGCCGGCGGCTGCGGCGGCGAGGATCTGGTGCGGCTCGAGGCCATCGTGCTGCCGGACAAGCGCAAGGTCGCGGTCAAGCCCGCGGCGATCCTCCGCTGCAAGATGGCAAGTGCGGTCGCCGACTGGGTCCGCACCGATATCGCGCCGCTGGCGCAGAGCCTCGGGGGCGGGATCAGCAATCTCGACAATTTCGACTCGTTCGAGTGCCGCGGCCGCAACCGTATCGCCGGCGCGCAGCTCTCCGAACATGGCCGCGCCAATGCGCTCGACGTGCGCGCCTTCGGTCTCGCCAACGGCAAGTCGATCTCGCTGACCGACCGCAGCGTGCCGCGCGATCTGCTCGAGACCGTGCTGCATTCGGTCTGCGCCCGCTTCTCCACCGTGCTCGGCCCGGGCTCGGACTGGTACCACGAGGACCACGTCCATCTCGACCTGATCGAGCGTCGCAACAATTATCGGATCTGCCAGTGGAACGTTGACGATCCGCTGCCGCGTGTCGCGCCGCTGTTGCCGGCCGAGCGCCCCGAAGAGGCGCCGCCGCGCGAGGTCGCCGCCAAGTCTGAGGGCGGCAAGGCGGATGCAGCCAAGGCCGACCACGATAAGGCTGACCACGGCAAGGCTGACCACGGTAAGGCTCACGATGGTAGGGCTGACGATGGCAAGCAGGATGCGGCGAAATCAGATGATACGGCCGCGCCCGACAGCAGCGTCGAGAGGAAACCGCAGCCAACAAAAAAGCGCCGGCAAAGCCGGCGCCTTTGATCGCGGTTGCGATGTGATTGAGATCAGTAGTTCCCGTTACCGCCGCCCTGAAGCGCCATCTGCGGCTTGTAGGGCGAGTCGCCGTGCTTCGGCTCCAGCACCACGACGATGGTGCCGAGCTTGACGCGGTTGTAGAGGTCGATGACATCCTCGTTGGTCATGCGGATGCAGCCCGAGGAGATCGACGAGCCGATGTATTCCGGCTGGTTGGTGCCGTGGATGCGGAACAGCGTGTCCTTGCCGCCCGAGTAGAGATACATCGCGCGCGAGCCCATCGGATTGTCCGGGCCGGGTGCCACGAAGGTCGGAACGCCGAGGCGCGAGATTTCGCCGGGGGTGGGATGCCAGGCCGGCCATTCGGTCATGCTGCCGACCTTGGCAATGCCGGACCAGGCCATGGCTTCTTCGCCGACGGTGATGCCGTAGCGGATCGCCTTGCCGTCGTTCAGCACGTAGTAGAGGTAATGGTTGTCGGAATCGACCACGATCGAGCCGGCGGCTTCCTTGCGGTGATACTCGACGATGGCGCGGCGGAACGGCTCGGCCACCGGCGTCTTGACGTAGGTGGTCTTGGCCAGCAGTTCCTTGTCATGCGGCTTGAAGGCGGCGGTGTTGGTGGCCTCATAGGTTGTGGCCTGCATGCAACCCGACAACATCAGGCCTGCGGCCAGGATCCCAAAGGTAACTTTGAACGACGACATGATTACGTTCCAATCGAAAATCCGCGTCTCAAAGCGCCACGATTGCGCCCCAAACGCCACGATTCCATGAAGGGCATTATTGCCGAAACGTGCCATTATTCCCAGAGTTTAGATGCCTTTCCCGCATCGCGGGACGTCGCCTGTGGCTTTTTTGCCGCAAGTCTTCTGGTGTGGGGCCAGTTTTTGTGCAAACAGGCAACGGTTGTTCAATCGAAGCTGCTTCAACGTCACATTCACCGCCGCTTGGCCGCCACAAAGGTGGATGTCCGGTTAATCGCCCGGTCATGAAGCGCCAGCCAGAATCGCGCTAAGTCGACGGGTCTTGCCAGCCCTGTTTCGTGGAGTTCGTGATGCTGTCGGTGTTCGTTCCCTCCGATTTCTCCCTCAAGAAGGCCGCCGTCGCCGACCTCGGCGTGCTGCCGGAGGGCGCGGTCTGGGTCGACCTGGTGAACCCGACCGTCGAGGAGGACCGGGCCGTCGAGAAGCTCGCGGGGATCGCGGTTCCGACCCGGGAAGACATGCAGGAGATCGAGATCTCCAGCCGGCTCTATATTGAGAACAGCGCGCGCTACATGACCGCGACGCTGATGTGCCAGTCTGACACCGATATGCCGCGCACCACGGCGGTCACCTTCATCCTGACCGGCCATCGGCTGGTCACGGTGCGCTACGACCTGCCGAAGCCGTTCGCGCTGGTCGAGAACAAGCTGGCCCGGGCCTGTTCCCCCGGCATCACCGGCGAGCAGGTGCTGATGGAACTGCTGGATGCGGTGATCGACCGCTGCGCCGACATTCTGGAGCGCTGCGGGGCCGACATCGACCAGGTCTCCCACGACATCTTCGAGCCGGAGAGCCAGCGCCACGGCCACGCCAAGCAATATTCGCAGATCCTGATCGCGATCGGCCGCAAGGGCGACCTGACCTCCAAGGTCCGCGAAAGCCTGGTCTCGATCGGCCGCCTCGTCACGTTCCTTTCGGCGATCGTGGAAGGCGTGAAATGGTCCAAGGACATGCGCGAGCAGCTCAAGACCATGCAGCGTGACGTGGCCTCACTGACCGACCACGCTTCCTATCTCTCCAACAAGATCACCTTCGTGCTCGACGCCATGCTCGGCGTGGTCAATCTGGAACAGAACAACATCATCAAGCTGTTCTCGGTGATGGCGGTGGTGCTGATGCCGCCGACGCTGATTGCCTCGATCTACGGCATGAATTTCAAGGCAATGCCGGAACTCGAATGGGCGCACGGCTATCCGTATGCACTGGTGCTGATGCTGATGGCGGCGATCGTGCCGTACTGGATTTTCAAGTGGAAAAAGTGGCTGTAGCACTGGTTCCACACGTCGCGTTTTGGGACGCGCTTTCTGCCTTATTTCCTCTGCTAAAATTTGAGCGTTGCGCTGAACGTTTGGGCGAAACTTGTCTGCGATAACGCCCGCCTCGAAGCCGGAGGACAGCAATGGTTGAGAAGATCATAACGCCACGGCGTAACGTCATCGACTTTGCGCGCTATCAACAGGACCGCGCAGCAGGCAAGGTGCAGGCGATCTCGCCGAGACTTTGCCGCTACTGTGGCGCTGCGTTGCTGGATGGCGAGGACGAAGACGATTGCTCCAGCGCGTTGAACGACATCGCGCTGCAGCCGCTTGAGAAGAAATCTCGTCGGTTTTATGCGGACTAGAGGCTGAGGCCTTTTGGAGGCAGAAGCCTCGTCTGCGTCGTTACGCCTGCAATCGAAGCAATCCCAACGTGACGGCCGCGGCGGCGGCCGGGATCGCCTCGAACCTCTCGCTTCCTTCCCCGAAATAACATCCAAGCCAAAGCTCAGACGTGCTGGCCACCGTTGATGTGGATCTCGGCGCCGTTCACGTAGGAGCTGGTTTCCGTGCACAGCACGTAGATGATCTTGGCGACCTCGTCCGGAGTGCCAAGGCGATGCATCGGGATTTGCTGGTCGACGATCTTCTCGGTGCCCGGCGACAGGATCGAGGTATCGATCTCGCCCGGTGCGATCGAATTGACGCGCACGCCGACGCGGCCGAAGTCGGATGCCATTTCCCGCGTCAGTGATGCCAGCGCGGCTTTCGAGGTCGCATAGGCAACGCCGGCGAACGGGTGCACGCGCGAGCCGGCGATCGAGGTGACATTCACCACCGCGCCCTTGGCGTGCCTGAGCTCGTCGATCAGTCCGCGGGCCAGCATGATGGGCGCGAAGAAGTTGACGCGGAACACGTGCAGCCACGTCTCGATATCGGTGTCCATGGTCCCGAGCCGCGCGCCGCCCGCACCCTTCGGCGAGATCGCGGCATTGTTGACCAGCGCGTGCAACTCGTCGTTCACCAACCGTTTGCGGATCTCGCTGATCGCGCGAACCGTGTCGTCATGGTCGCCGAAATCGACCTCGATGTGATCTTCCGGTCCAGCGCCCCAGGGGCAGACTTCCGGAAATGCATGCCGCGAGCAGGTGATGACGCGCCAGCCGGCGGAGGCAAACCGGATCGCGGTGGCGTGACCGATGCCGCGGCTGGCACCGGTCAGGAGCAGGGTACGGCGCGGCGCGTTGGAAGGAGGGGACATGGTGTCTTTCAGGTTGGCGTCTTTTAAGCTGTCGTCATCAGGGATAGAGCCGCACCTTCGACCATGCGCTGCCGGCGCCATCGCGGCGGAATTCGATACGGTCGTGCAGGCGGTACGGGCGGTCGTGCCAGAACTCGAAGCGCTGCGGCGTGATCCGCCAGCCGCTCCAGCCCGGCGGACGCGGCACCTCGCCGATGACGTATCTCGCGCCGGCCTTGGCGATCGCCTGCTCGAACGCGAAGCGACTCTCCAGCGGCTGCGATTGCTTGCTGGCCCAGGCGCCGATCTGCGCCTGCTTCGGCCGCGTGGCGAAATAGGCGTCGGCCTCGGCGTCCGTCACCGGCGTCACCGCCCCGCGGATGCGCACCTGACGGCGCAGCGATTTCCAGTGAAACAGTAAGGCAGCCTTAGGGTTTGCGGCCAATTCGCGGCCCTTGGCGCTGGCAATGTGGCTGTAGAACACGAAGCCGTCGGCATCGAAGCCCTTCATCAGCACCATCCGCACGTCGGGCAGCCCGTCGGCATCGACGGTTGCGAGCGCCATCGCGTTCGGATCGTTCGGCTCGGACTTGACCGCTTCCGCAAACCATTCGCCGAACAGGGCGAACGGCTCCTCCGCCGCGGTGAAATCACCCGATGTTAACGGTGTCGGGTGTTTGATGGAGGTCGTGTCGGTCATGTCAGGAGTCCCGATTTGCATTCGCCCGCGTCCGAGAGCGCGTTTCTAGCCCTATATAGGGCATGGGCGCGCGTTGGCCTATCGGCGATCCACCCTGCGGGCGCGGTGGTGACCTTGATCCTGATCGGCGTCGGTGCAAGCGGCTGCAGCCTGTCGCGCACCGATGCTTTCGCCAAGATGGACGACAAGGATGTGACGGGCTCGATCAACCCGACCCAGGTCAGCGCAGTGATGCCGACCGACAGCGATCTCGCCTTTGCCCGCAACGCCGCCTCCGACGTGCTGACCAAGGGCGACAAGGATTCCAGCCAGCCCTGGGAAAATCCCCAGACCGGCGCGCGCGGCTCGGTGACGCCGCTGGCCCAGGCCTATTCGGGCGAGGACGGCAAGACGTGTCGGGATTTTCTCGCCAGCTATGTCAATGGAGCCACCGAGACTTGGCTGCAGGGCGCCGCTTGCAAGGCTGGACAAGGCCGGTGGCAAATTCATAGCCTGAAGCCTTGGAGCAAGTCCTGAAAGTTCCGGCCGACGCCGGCGCCAAGCTAGTTGCAAAAATGCCACTGAGCCCCCACATGAAGGCAAGGTGGGCCCCGGATGGGTTCCCGGCCAAAACCGATTTTCCCGTGAAGGAGACGTGACGGATGCGCGACCCCTATGAGGTCTTGGGGGTGCAGCGGAGCGCCAGCGCTGCGACGATCAAGAGCGCCTATCGCAAGCTCGCCAAGAAGCATCACCCTGATAACAACAAGAACGACCCGAAGGCGGCTGCCCGCTTTGCGGAGATCAACACGGCCAACGAGATCGTCGGCGACGAGGACAAGCGCAAGCAGTTCGACCGCGGCGAGATCGATGCGGACGGCAAGCCGCGCTTCCAGGGATTCCCCGGCGGCGCCGGCGGCCGTGCCGGTCC
>NZ_JACMYP010000393.1 GCF_020889705.1 Bradyrhizobium altum
CCGCACCGCCCGCCTTGCGCTCCGCAGTCAGCGCGATCATCGCGACGCTGACGCCGGGAATGGCGCGCACGGCGTTCTCGGCCTGCGCACGCACGCTCTCCCAGGCGCGGGCTTCCGCGGCATCGACATTGATCGAGAAGAACACCTTGCCGTCGGTGACCGTGATCGCCGACAGCACATTGGCGTTGGTCAAGGCTGTGCCGCGCGGCGACATCACCTTGGCAAGACAATCGAGAACCTGTTGCTGCGTCACGCTCACCGCGTATCTCCTGGGCTTTTTTAGTGGGCGTGATCTAGTCGGAAAACCGCTTCACACTTTTCCGGATCACGCCCAGGAGACGACCCATAGAGCGTCGCAGCGCAAAAGGCTACCTCGCTCCGACGTCGTCCCGCCGCTCGGACGGCGCTGCGGCGCCGCCCTCCTTGGCGGCCTCGTAATTCAGTTCGATCATGACCCCGTTGGGGTCGTTGACGAAGATCTGCCAGAGATCGCCGCCGGGAACCTGACGCGAGTCGAACTCCATGCCTTTGGACTGCAGCCGCTTCCGCATCCCGTCAAAACCCTGGCTGGCAAAGGCGACGTGATGGACGACGCCCGAGTCAGGCTTCTGCGCCTCGTCGGTCCCGGAAATATCGACCAGATGCACGACCGCCTTTCCCTCGCTGTACATCCACCCACCGGGGAACGCGAAGTTCGGCCGCGCCCCCTTTTCCAGGCCCAGAACGTCCTCATAGAACCGCACCGTGGCGGCGAGATTCCGGGTCCGGATATTGAAATGATCGAGCACACCGACGCTCATGCCCATGCGAGACACTCCCTTTTTTGTGAGGTTCTTTGGTGGGCCGATCCTAGCACAAAACCGGGGTCTGCCATCCAACGAAGCCGTTGCCCTCCGCTGCGCAGGGGGTATGGTGCGGCTCCTTCCATGGACGGAATGCCCTGCCTGCCGCGACGTTTTCCGGCGGTCTCAAGGGGCGATCACCACGGCAAATCACAAGGTAACAGTCACAAGGTAGCAGATATGGCTAAAGTCGCTTTTCTCGGTCTCGGCGTAATGGGTTTCCCTATGGCGGGGCACCTCGTGAAAAAGGGCGGCCATGAGGTCACCGTTTACAACCGGACCGCGGCGAAGGCGAAGGAATGGGCCGACAAGTTCGGCGGCAAGACCGCGCCGACCCCGAAGGCGGCCGCCGAAGGCCAGGATTTCGTGATGTGCTGCGTCGGCAACGACAACGACCTGCGCGCGGTCACGATCGGCCCCGACGGCGCCTTTGCCGGCATGAAGAAGGGCGCGACCTTCGTCGATCACACCACCGCCTCCGCCGAGGTCGCCCGCGAGCTCGATGCCGCCGCCACCAAGGCCGGCTTCAAGTTCGTCGACGCGCCGGTGTCCGGCGGCCAGGCCGGCGCCGAGAACGGCGTGCTGACGGTGATGTGCGGCGGCAGCGAAGACGCCTACGCGGGCGCCGAGCCGATCATCACCGGCGCCTACGCGCGGATGTGCAAGTTGCTCGGACCGGCAGGCGCCGGCCAGCTGACCAAGATGGTCAACCAGATCTGCATCGCCGGCCTCGTGCAGGGCCTCTCCGAGGGCATCCACTTCGCCAAGAAGAGTGGCCTCGACGTCGCCGCCGTGATCGAAACCATCTCCAAGGGCGCAGCGCAGTCCTGGCAGATGGAGAACCGCTACAAGACCATGAACGAGGGCAAGTACGATTTCGGCTTCGCGGTCGAGTGGATGCGCAAGGACCTCTCGATTGCGCTGGCGGAAGCCCGTCGCAACGGCGCCACCCTGCCGGCCACCGCCCTGGTCGACCAATTCTATGCCGAGGTCGAGAAGATGGGCGGCAAGCGCTGGGATACGTCGAGCCTGCTCGCGCGGTTGCAGCGCTAGCTGCTCGCATTGGCACGGTGACCCGCGTCGGCGGGTCACTGCAGCGTCGTCTGGCGAAGGAGAATTCCCCTTTGAAGGTGCGCGCTGCCAAAATATCGAAAACAACCCCATGCAAAGGAGCTGGCCGGCCGCCGGCATTTCGATATGGCAACTTGACACGTCGGGCAAATCAGGGGCAAACTTCCATTATTCCGAAATTGCGTGGACGCCCTCAATTACAGCAACAGTGCACTCAACTTTTAGTCGGCGGCTTAGTGCACTGTCACCGGAATCGGGCGCATCTGCGCGGCAAGGATGACGGCGTCACGGTGCTGAGGGCAGTCAGGGAGCGCTTCCCCGACTTCGCCGGACTGCTGGCCAGCGAGCCCGAGCCCGATCTGTTCGACCGCCTGCGCTCCGCCGAGAGCATCGGCTGGCCGCTCGGCGATGACCCTTTCTCGCCCGCCTGCAGCGGGTGACCGGACGTGTCCTGAAGCCAGGCAAGCGTGGGCCGAAACCGTCCGAACCAGAACAGGGTCAAGAATGATCATTGTCGGGGAGTTAAGTGCGCTGTCACCGCAATTGGCAGAGGTTCCGCGCGGAATGTCTGCGGCAGGTCCAGCCCATCCACTTTCGAGAGATAAGTCTCCGGCCGACGTACGCAAAACGCCCACCGTCTTACCACCTTGCACAAAGGCTGGGAGTTCCGGTATCGCGCTCTCTGCGGCTTAAATTTCCTCCCACTCCACGCTCGACGATCGCTCGCCAGTTTCCAAGAAAGCGACCGCAATCTCAACTACCTTCTCCATTGGAAGACAATAGCGCCGCGGCATTGGTGTCGATGTATCGCCCATCAAGAACTCTTGCGTACCCCCTCCTTCGTGCTCAATTGTCGCTACCGCCATCAAGTAAGGCGGAGCCCCATCAGTTGAACTAAACTGTACGCAACCATCCCCAGATCCGAGGCCTAAGAGCAGCTTGCGACCGTTTGTGCCAACAAGCTCCGACAAAAATGGTTGCCTCTGCCGTGTGTCGTTAACGATCCTTCGCAACGCTGGCGACCCGTCAACTACTGTCTCATTCAGGGGATTCGTGGCGTCCTGTCTGTCGAAAAACTGGGCTCTCATGGATGCACCCCAACGAACACTGTCGAGCCATTCGGAGTTATAACGTTAAGCTGCGCGCCTGATGGTAGCATGCATGGAAGAAGGTTTGTGCAACTTGAGCAGATGGTTGGGTCGTTTATAAACAGCGCGCCTTCCGAAAGTCCCTGCTGCTGCGTAACGGCCGCAGCATGATCTTCGACGTCGGTCCGTGTAACTATGCCGAAGCCAGAGGTTCCGCGCGGAATGTCTGCGGCAGGTCCGGACCATCTACTTTCGAGAAATGAGTCTCCGGCCGACGTGCGCGAAACGCCCACCGTCTTACCACCTTGCACAAAGGCTGGCAGTTCCGGTATCGCGCTCTCTGCGGCTACAGCCTCCGCCGGAGTTGCAACAGGAAGGACCCCTGCCAGCCAACCCAATCCGCCGCCAGGGGGCAACTTCGGCCTCGAACCTAACGGGTACGGGCGCGGCTCAGCCGCGCCCACCCGACCGCCAATCAGGTGCCAACGCGCAGCGATGTCGGCGTCCGCTAACCCCGCTGCAAAAGTTAATTTAACCTCCGGTTAACGCCTTTCTTTAGCTCTTTAAGGTAACGCTTAATGAATTAGCGTCACAGATAGACAATGCAAAAGGCGCGCGCGGTTCGCGTGCAGGGTTTGTGTTGTTGATGAGTAATCCCGCAGAAAAGCCTGAAGTTGTACAGCTTCCGGCAGGACCTCAGGTGGCGGTGCCGGTGAACAGCCGGCGCGTCGCTGCGCAGCGGGTGCGCGAGGCGCGGGATCGGTTAACGTCAACCAGTGGAACCCGCCCGGCGTTCGACGCCGAACTGCTCCGGCAATACGCCCAGACCCGGATCTCGGCATCCTATGTCGTGATGCTGCTCGTGGTGGCAACCGGCGTCCTGTTTGGCCTCTGGATGAAGCCGATCGTGGCCGGCGCCTGGACGGTTGGCATCCTCGGTGTCCATCTCGCCATCATCCGCAGTTGCGCCCGCTTTCTCGCCGAGCCGACCTCGGTCGCGGTGACCCGCAAATGGCGGACCCGCTTCGTGCTGCTCGACCTGCTGTACGGCCTGTGCTGGACCGCGATCCTGATCCACCCCGCCGGGCGCGATCTCTCCTCCAACACGCTGATGATGTTCCTGATGCTGCTGGTGATCGCGGTCTCCAGCATGCTGGCGGCGAGCCTGCCGATCGCAGCACTCGCGGCGACCGTTCCGGTGACGGTCGGGATCGCGCTCGACCTCGTGCTCAACGGTGCGTTCGACAATTACGTGCTGGCGCTGCTTGCGCTTGCCGCCGAAGGTTATTTTGCGCTGCTGGCGCATCGGCTGCATTCGACCACGCTGGCGACGCTGGAAGCCCGCGCCGAAAAGGACGCGCTGATCGGCGAACTGGAACAGGCCAAGGCGATCTCCGACGAGGCACGGCACCGTGCCGAATCCGCCAACGTCGCCAAGTCGCGCTTCCTGGCCCAGATGAGCCACGAACTGCGCACGCCGCTCAACGCCATCCTCGGCTTCTCCGAGGTGATGAAGAGCGAGATCTTTGGTGCGCACGCGGTGCCGGTCTACAAGGAATATTCCGCCGACATCCATAACTCCGGCGTGCATCTGCTCAATCTCATCAACGAGATCCTCGATCTGTCGCGCATCGAGGCCGGCCGCTACGAGCTGAACGAAGAGGCCGTGGCGCTGGTGCATGTCGTCGCCGACTGCCATCATTTGCTGAAGCTGCGCGCCTCCAGCCGTGGCATCACCATCCACGAGGTGTTCGAGCACGGCATGCCCAGGATCTGGGGCGACGAGCGCGCGATCCGCCAGGTCGTGCTCAATCTGCTCTCGAACTCGATCAAGTTCACGCCGCAGGGCGGCGGGATCTGGCTGAAGGTCGGCTGGACCGCATCGGGCGGGCAATATCTGAGCGTCAAGGACACTGGCAGCGGCATCGCCGAGGACGAGATCCCGGTCGTGCTGGCCTCGTTCGGCCAGGGCTCCAATTCGATCAAGTCGGCGGAACAGGGTGCGGGCCTCGGCCTGCCGATCGCGAAAAGCCTGATCGACATGCACGGCGGCACCTTCACGCTGAAATCAAAGCTGCGCATCGGCACCGAGGTGATCGTGACCTTGCCGCCGGAGCGGGTGATGAGCGCGCTGGCGCCGATGGCGGAAGAAGCGCCGCCGATGCAGCCGGAGCCGGCCGAGCCCCCGATGGGCGCCGACCGGAAACGTGTGCGCCGCAAGTCCATCATGAGTGCCGGCACCGGATTGTAGAGCATGTCGCGGACAATCGTGACGCGGTTTTCGCTGCCAATGAATCCAAGGCGTTCGCGCCAACACCATGCACGCGACAAAAAGCCGGGGCGTGATGGCGCATCCCGATTCGACCGACTTGCACCGGCGGCTGAAACGGTTCAACAGTTGAAGAATGAGTTCAGAAACGCCGTGTATCGCAGTCTGCATGATGGACCCCAGGACGAAGCTCTGCTTCGGCTGTGGTCGCACGCTTCCGGAGATCGCACGCTGGCACAAGATGGACCGCGCGGAGCGGCTGTCTGTCATGACGACATTGCCGGCGCGGATGGCCGAGGCTGGGCTCGAGCGCATGGAGCCGCGTCCGAAGCGCGCGTGACCACCGGAGCGACCGGAGCCGTACCGTGACCCGCATCCTCCTTGTCATCCTGCTGCTGATGATGACCGCCGGCGCCGTTGTCGCCTACGGCGATCCCGATCAGATCGCGCGCGCCAGGCAGAATCTGACCCAGATCTTCGG
>NZ_JACMYP010000394.1 GCF_020889705.1 Bradyrhizobium altum
CGCGACCGGATTGAAGAAGTTGTTGGACGCCGCGACCGCGGAGGCCGCGACCAGCGACGTATCGCTCAGCGTCTTGATGGACGACGTCAGCGTCGACTGAAGGTTGGCCGTCGTCGCCGTGGTGTCGGCACCGATCAGGAACGACCCGGCCGGCGGCGGGTTCGTGGTCGTCGCCGTGAGCTCGATCGCATCGGTCGTGCCGTCGGGCAGCGTGAAGTTGAACTTGATCTTGTCGCCATCCTTGGGATTGACGGCGCCGAGATCGACCGAGGTCGACTTCGGCGTGCCGGCCGGCTGCGTCACGGTGGCGCCGGTCAACGACGACTGCACCGACAGCAGCTTCAGGCCGAACGGCGAGCCGTCCTCGGCGACGCTGGTCACCGTCGTGGTCGCCGGCGGCGACGAGACGCTCAGGCGTCCCATCAAATTGGCGCCCTGGTCGGCCTGCTTGCGCTCATTGATGAGCTGGGTGAGGCCGGCCTGGGTTGCCGTGCCCTTCAACATGGTGTCGGCCGACACCGTGGCCGGCGTATCCATCGCACGGCCGGAGAACAGATAGCGGTCGCCCGACTGGCTGTTCAGCATCGCGACCGCATTGGAGAACGCGGCCTGCGCCGTGATCTGGCCCGACGTCTGCCCGCTGTTGTTGAGCGTCAGCGTCGCGGTCGTCGCGGCGTTCTTCACCTGGCTCCCGACGTCGGACAGCCCCTGCAAAGTGAGGTTGGCGACACCGAGGCGCGTGTTGAGGTTGGTGGCCGTGTCGGAGAACGCGTTGATGCCGCTGATCTGGGCGCGCAGGCTGAGCGCGAAGCCGCGATCGAGCCCCTGCCCTGCATAGGTCGTCGATACCTTGCCCGTCGCAAGCTGCGTCGTCAGGTCATTGAGCTGACTGCGCAGGTTGAGAATCGTGGTGCCGATATAGGAAGTTCTGCCGCTTACGCCGTCGATCGACATGTTACCCTCACGTGAGCTGCAGCAGCGCGTCGTACATCTGCTTGATCGACGACATCACGCGCGCATTGGCGGAGTACGCGTTCTGCAGCGAAAGCAGATGCGCCATCTCCTCGTCCATGTTGACGCCGGAGGTCGAGTCCATCTTGGTTTGCAGCGTGTTCAGCACGACGTCCTGACCGTCAGCCAGTTGCTTGGCCGCCGTCGCCGATTCGCCCTGCTGGCTGATGAACTGCTTGGCAAAGTTCAGCAGCGTGCCGGTGAACGGCGCGCCTGACGTGCCAAGGCCGGTCTTCGGCGAATAGCTGTACGACGCGTTCGACAACTGGTTCAGAATGAGGTTGGCGCGCGTGGTATCGCCGGCCGGTGTCTGCGGATTGGTCGCGTACACGACCATGCGCGAGGGGTCGCCGACCAGGGCGGTGTTGACGCTGATGCGTGCGGCAAGGCCGGTCGACTGCGAGCCGTTCGCGGTGATCGCGCCGGTGTAGAGCCCGCCATTGTCGGTGAACAGCGGAAGCTGCGGATCGCCCGACGTCAGCGACGAAACGGTTGATGTGACCGATGCCGCGGTCACGTCGGCCTTGTTGGCGGCGCCGTCGTCGAGCACGCGCAGCGTCGACCCGGAGGGATTGGAGAATTGAAGGCCGGTTCCGCCGAGCGCGCCGTTGAGCTGCGACAGCACCGAGCTCATGCCGCCGGCGAAATCCACGCCCAGCACCTCGTCGTTCGGATTGACGGTTGCGGTGTTGCTGAGCGGCAGCACGCTCGGATCGTCGACGCGGACGATCGACAGATTGTGCGTGATGCCGGTGGTGTTGTCCTTGTAGGAGACGTGGATTGTGTTGCCGCTCTGCAGCCCCGAGAGATCGAGGTCGAAGCCGGATTGCGCCCCCGCCGTCGCCGCGGTGCCCGCCGTTGTCTTGTCCGACAGCGCGCTCGACATCGCGGCGGCGAACTGGTCGATCTGCGTCTGAGCCTGCGCCAGCGTGTTGTCGCGCAGCTCGAGATAGGCGGCGATCTTGCCTGATCGGATCGAGTTGGTCGACACCATGTCATAGGTGCCGCCATGCGGGAAATTGATGGTGATGGTGCCGACGGTGCTCTTGGTCGGGTCGGTATTGTATTGCGTGTTGGGCGTCATCGTGCCCTGGGCGTTGAAGCTGAGCGTCGCCGCTTCGGTGCCGACCAGCTGCACGCCGGAATTGGTGAACACGGTCACCTGGTTCTGGCTGTTGGTGACGGTGCGGATGTCCATCAGCTGCGAAAGCTGGGTAACGTAACGATCGCGCTGATCGAGCAATGCCGCGGTCGAGGCATCGGCGGTGCCGCCAGTGGCCTGCAGCTGGACATTGAGTCGCGCGATCTGCTGCATCGCATTGTTGGCCGTGCTGACGGAGTCGCTGATGCCGGCCTCGGCGTTGGCGCGCAGCGTCTGGATGCCCTGCGAGGTCGCGTTGAGCTGCTGCGCCATCGATTGCGCGGCATTGACGACGCCGATCCGGGCCGACTGCGAGTCCGGGCTGGTCGACAAGCCCTGCACCGCGGTCAGGAACTTGTTGTAGGCGTCCTCGATCGTGCCGGTGGAGTCGGGATTGCCGTAGACGCCCTGCAGATTGGCAAGGAAGCTCGAGCGGACGTCGGCGTAGGACGCGCCCGACGTCTCGGTGCGAAGTTGGGTCTGCAGGAATTCGTCGAGCTGGCGGTTGACGCCGGTGATGAGGACGCTCGACCCGAACTGGCCGGTGGTGCCGGTATCCTGGTTGAGCGTCTTCCTGACGTAGCCCGGCGTCTCCGCGTTGGCGACGTTCGACGACACGAGCGAGAGCGAGGCCTGCGTGGCGCGCAGGCCCGACATCGCGGTGGAAAGGGCTTGGCTCAAACCCATGATATGTACTCGCCTTTACTTCTTCACACGCGCATCATCGATGCGATCAGCGCACGACGTTCAAGAGGTCCTGCACCATCGAATTGGTTGTCGTGATCACCTTGGTGTTGGCCGAATAGGCCTGCTGGGTCACGATCAGCTTGGTGAACTCGTCGGCGATATCGGTGTTCGAGCTCTCGAGCGATGAACCGACGATGGTGCTACCGCCCTTGCCGAACAGCGCGCCACCGGACTCGTCGGTCGCCTCGAACGCGCCACCGTCGATGCGCTTGAGGAAGTTGGTGCCGTTGAAGGTCGCCACCGAGATTTCGGCGAGGTCGATGTTGCGGCCGTTGGTGTAGTTGCCGACGATGCGGCCGTTGGTCGAGACGCTGACCGACTGCAGCTGGCCGGCCGGGAAGCCGTCCTGCTGGATCTGGTTGACCTGGACGTTGCCGTTGGCGTCCGCGAACTGGGTCACGCCACCGGAGCCGAAATTGATCACGGGGCTGCCCAGCGACACGCCGTTGACGACGGCATTATTGAGCGCGACCGAGGAGATCGCCGGCGACATCTGGCCGTTCGACGCGAAGGTGAAGTTGATGTTGGCGTTCTGCCAGGAGACCTGCGTGCCGGTTGCATTGGGATTGACCTGATAGAACAGGTTCCAGCTATCGGTATGTCCGGAGCCCAGCGAGGAGCTGTCGGTCTTGGCCCAGCGGAATTGCAGATTCACCGGCGCACCCGACACGTCGTAAGCCGTGACGGCGCCGCCCGAGACGGATTCGTTCAGGAAGGTCGAGTTGTCGTTGCCGACCACCTGGCCGGTGCCGACCGTGCCGCCGCCGCCGCGGGTCGCAACCGCCGAGCCGGTGAAGCCGAGCGCCGCGAGCGCGGTCGAGTTCGAGCTCGTCACGTTGAGGTCGGCCGACGTGCCGGAATGCAGGGTGATCTTGCCGCCGCTGATCGTCGACGGCGTCGCGGTACCGGTGATCGAGTCGATCTTGGCGAGCAGCGTTCCGATGCTGTCGGTGACGTTGAGCTGGTTGCCGGTCGCCCCTGAAGCGACGAAGGTGATGACGGTACCGTTGACCGTGATCGTATCGGCGGGCACGACCGGCGGGCCGGCGGAGCCGGCGCTGAAGCTGGCATTGATCGAATCGCTGCCCGCAGCGCCCGAAAGCAAAGTCGCGGCGGTATTGGCGACCGACGGCGTCGCCTTGTTGTTTTGCGCGGTGCCGGTGACGGAGGAATCGGTATACGGCGCGGCCGGCGTGCCCAGCACCAGCGGGTTATGTCCGGCGCTGAATGCGCCTGGCCGGATCAGTTCGGAGCCCGGAACCGAGGTGTCGTGCGCGGTGGTCAAGGGATAGGACGCGAGGTTGGCGCGATAATCGATCTTGGTGGTCTGCTGCGCCGGCAGGAAGTCGTTCTTGAACCGCAGCGTTTGCGGCGAAGAGCCCGACGGGTTGCCGGTGGTCGGATCGATCGGGACGCCCTCGAGATAATAGCCGGCGCCGTTGACGAGATAGCCGTCCTTGTTGAGCTGGAAATCGCCGCGGCGGGTGTAGCGGTCGACGCCGTCGAACACCGGCGAGCCGTCGGTGAAGCCGCCGGGCTTTTGCACCGCGAAGAAGCCGTTGCCGTTGATCGCCATGAAGGTCGCGACCGACGCCGACTGTACGTCGCCCTGCACCGAGTTGGTCGAGCGCGACTGCGCCGTGACGCCGCCGGCCAGCTGCGCGGTCAGCGCGGTCTGCGGAACGAGGTCGAGAAAGGAGGTATCGATGCGCTTGAACGCCGTGGTCTGCGAGTTGGCGATGTTGCCGGAGATGTTCTCGAGCGCGTACGACCCTGCGCGCAAGCCACCGACCGCCGTCGTAAGAGCGCCGAAGATACCCATGACATGTTCTCCAATTCGATTCCCGGCGGCAGGCAATCACGGGAATGGCCGCATCGGCGGAGCATGTCGCAAAGGTCGTGCCACGAAACGAAACGTAACAAAATCATGCGCTTGAAAAAAAAAGCCCCAGCCGTTTAACCGGGGCACAATTGCCGGGCAGGCAACAATTGCCGGGACGAAGCGCAGTTCTGACCGCGCTCATTCGTCTTGGTTTGACGCGTTTTCTTGACGCGAACCGGTACCCACTTCGCTCGAAAACGCTTCCTAGTTTGACGCGTCTTCTTGACGCGAACCGATATCCACTTCGCTCGAAAACGCTGTGGGCGTCAGGTCGCCGAGGGTGCGGCCGGGTGAAATACCAGCGCAAAGCCGTCCATGCAGTAGCGCAGCCCGGTCGGCTTCGGGCCGTCGTCGAAGACATGGCCCAGATGGCCGCCGCAGCGGCGGCAATGCACCTCGGTGCGGAGCATGCCGAAGGTGCGGTCCGACGTGGTGCCGATCGCATTGTCCAGCGGCTTCCAGAAGCTCGGCCAGCCGGTGCCGCTCTCATACTTGGTCTCGGACGAGAACAGCGGCAGGTCGCAGCCGGCGCAGGCGAAAGTGCCCTTGCGGTGCTCCTTGAGCAGCGGGCTCGATCCCGGCCGCTCGGTGCCCTCCTGGCGCAGGATCTCGTATTGCTGCGGCGTGAGCTGCGCGCGCCATTCGGCGTCGGTCTTCTCGATCTCGAATTTCTCGGCGGCCTGCGCCGGCGAGGCGCGCAGCCAGCGGAAGGCCGCGAGGCCGAACAGGCCGGCGACGGAAGCAAGCAGGATACGGCGATCGATCATCAATCATCTCCGATGCGGGCGGCCAAAGCTGGCGAACAAGACTGGCAAACTGGCTCGTCACCAAATACGAACCCCGCCGCCAGACGTTACATCCGCCCGTCGGAGATCCGCTCACTTTCTTGCGAGGGATGGGCAGACGGCGGCTCACCGTCCTCAACCTGCCGGGGCGCGGGCGGCGGCACCGGCCGCACG
>NZ_JACMYP010000395.1 GCF_020889705.1 Bradyrhizobium altum
GCTGCTCTCGGCGGCAGGCGCCGCCGCGGTCTTGCGCGGCGCGGCGTCGGCTTCCCTCAGCAGTGCGAGCCGCACCTTGGCGGTGGCCTGGTTGGCCTTGCCGCCGGCATCGGAGGCCTGGCTCTCGAGCACCGCGGCGTAGTCCTCCTTGGCGTGCGCTGCATCGCCCTTGGCCTCATAGGCGAGGCCGCGCTGGGTGTAGGCCGAGATCAGCACGCTGCCGGGCGGCGTCATGATGTTGGCGGGCGCTTTCGCCTTCGCGAGCCGGATCGCTTCCGAGGTGTCCGCAATCGTGCGCGCGATGTCGCCCTTGGCGCGCCAGATCACGGCGCGGCTGATCAGCGGCTGCGGCAGCGACGGGTCGATCCTGACGGCCTCGTTGATGTCGGCGAGCGCGCCATCGAGATCGCCGAGCGCCTGCTTCGAGGCGCCGCGATTCTGATAGGAGAACGCCGACTTCGGGCCGGCCTTGATCGCGGCGTCGTAGTCGGCGATCGCCTTGGCGTAGTCGCCCTTGCCGCGATAGGCGTTGCCGCGGTTGTGAAAGATGATGCCGCTCGGCGCCCCTATGCGCAGCGCGTCGTTGAAGTCGGCGATCGCGATGTCGTACTCGCCCTTGTCGTAATAGGCCGAGCCGCGCAGATTGTAGACGGCAGTGCTTGGCTTCAGGCGCAGCGCCTCGGTGGCGTCAGCGATTACCTGCGCGTAGTTGCCCTTCTTGTTCCAGCCCACCGCGCGCCAGAAATAGATCGTCGCGAGCTTCTCGCCGGAAAACACCTTCAACGCGATGATCTTGGTGCAGGCGTCGATCATCTGGTCGGCCGGCGTGGTGTCGGTCGTGCAGAGCGGGCCGAGCTGGGAGCGCGCCTGGGCGAAACAGGGCGCCGACCACAGGATGGCCGCGAGCAGGCAGGGGATCAGGAGCAGTCGGCGCATCGGTCATCCGGGGGTAGGGCCGTCACGGTGGTCGGCGGAGGTTGTCCATGACTGTTTGGTGATCGGCCGTGGAGGGGGGTTCAACTGGTGGGAAAATGGTGATAAGACCTCGCCGCAGACTATCTCTGCCCACTTTTGTCCCACTGGCCGCTGCCCACTCCAGGCACCATGAAGAACGACGAAATCCTCAGTCAGATCACGGATTTCTGCCGTCACTCCGACATGGCGGAGACGACGTTCGGCCGCCGTGCCGTCAACGACGGCAAGCTGGTGCACCGGCTGCGCGAGGGCAAGCGCATCACCATCGATACGCTCGACCGCATCAATGCCTTCATTGCAACCTCGACGCCGGGTGGCGTGGCGCCGCCGCGCGGCCTCGTGGTGCCGCCGGAAAAGCGCGATCCGAGGGGCAATTTCCGCTTCTTCGAGAACCGCCAGCGCTATCTGCTGTTCGTGCACACCTGCAGCGAGAAGCGGGTGATCGCCGACCGAGTCGCGCTCGAACTGGCCGCCATCCACCCGCGGCCGCCGGCTTTGCGGGTGTTCGATGCCGGCATGGGCGACGGCACCGTGCTGGCGCGGGTCCTGCGTGCCATGCATGGCCGCTTCCCACATATGCCGTTCTATGTCGCCGGCAAGGAACTGAGCCTGGAAGACGTCCGCCTGACTCTCGACAAGGTCCCGGACCGCCTGTTCGAGCACCCGGCCAGCGTCTTCGTGTTCACCAACATGTATTACGCCGAGGCGCCCTGGCTTACGCCCAAGAACTCCGCGGCGGCGGCCAGCATGATCTGGCACGAGGTGGCCCTGCGGGGCGCTTCCTCCGGCGAATTCGAGACCCAGATCGTGGAACTCGGTCCATTCCTGGAGCAGAACTGGCGCGCCAACCTCAGCCCCGGCAATGCGATGCCGATCTATGAGCGGCCGGTGGCGCTGGTGCTGTACCGCGACGATCACCGGTTCCTGCTCGATTCCATCATTCCCCGCGCCGGCCGGACCGAGGCCAATTTCGACCTGGTGATCGCCTCGCAGCCCTATCGCGCCAAATCCTCGGTGAATTTCCGCGCCAAGCGGATCATCGCGCCGCTGGCCCGCGCGCTGCGCGGCGGCGGGCGGCTGATAGGAATCCACTCCCACGGAAGCGATCCCGGACTTGAAATCATTCAAGCCGTCTGGCCCGGAGAAAATCCTTTCGCCGTCAGCCGTCATGAGATACTGCGCGCGGTGAAATACGAGTTGGGCTCGGCCGGCCGCGAGCTGAATTTCAACGCCTACGCCGATAACCGTTCGATCTTCCGATATGATATGGAAGCGCTGCCTAATGAGGTGACCGGCTCGATCGGAACCTCGACCGCCTTCGCCGCCTGGAACGCAGCAGTGTATGTCGCGCAGATCGAAGACGAGCGGTTGACTGAAACGACCGAAAACGGACGAGCTCTCGAGGCCACACGCGAGGTTCTCCGTAAACACAACGGGCTGTGGTTTTACGACGAATCCTACGTCATCTCGCGGCGACGAGACTGACATTTCGGGGACATATTCACCAACCAACGTCGGACTTCGACGAAACAAGGGGTTTGCTTGATGCGCGCGTCTTATCTCTTCACCAGCGAGTCGGTCTCGGAAGGCCATCCAGACAAGGTCTGCGATCGCATCTCGGATGAGATCGTCGATCTGTTCTATCGCGAGGGGCCGAAGGCGGGCATCGACCCGTGGCAGATCCGCGCGGCGTGCGAAACGCTCGCGACCACCAACAAGGTGGTGATCGCCGGCGAAACCCGCGGGCCGGCTTCGGTCACCAACGAGCAGATCGAGGGCGTGGTTCGCTCTGCGATCAAGGACATCGGCTACGAGCAGGACGGTTTCCACTGGAACACCTGTGATATCGAGATCCTGCTGCATCCGCAGTCGGCCGATATCGCGCAGGGCGTCGATGCGCTGCAGCCGGGCGAGGTCAAGGAGGAGGGTGCCGGCGACCAGGGCATCATGTTCGGTTACGCCACCAACGAGACGCCGGACCTGATGCCGGCGCCGATCTTCTACGCCCACAAGATCCTGCGGCTGATCTCCGAAGCGCGCCACTCCGGCAAGGAGAAGGTGCTCGGTCCGGACTCCAAGAGCCAGGTCACCGTGCAGTACGAGAACGGCAAGCCGGTCGGCGTTCGCGAGATCGTGGTGTCGCACCAGCATCTGGTCGAGGACCTCTCGTCCAGCCAGATCCGCGACATCGTCGAGCCCTATGTGCGCGAGGCGCTGCCGAAGGAGTGGATCAACGGCAAGACGATCTGGCACATCAATCCGACCGGCAAGTTCTTCATCGGCGGTCCCGACGGCGACTCCGGCCTGACCGGCCGCAAGATCATCGTCGACACCTACGGCGGCGCAGCCCCGCATGGCGGCGGCGCGTTCTCCGGCAAGGATCCGACCAAGGTCGACCGTTCGGCCGCCTATGCCGCGCGCTATGTCGCCAAGAACATCGTCGCGGCCGGTCTCGCCGACCGCTGCACCCTGCAGCTCGCCTACGCGATCGGCGTGGCGCGTCCGCTGTCGATCTACATCGACACCCACGGCACCGGTAAGGTGTCGGAGGACGAGCTCGAGAAGGCGGCAGCCAAGGCGATGGATCTGACGCCGCGCGGCATCCGCACCCATCTCGACCTCAACCGCCCGATCTACGCGCGCACCTCGGCCTACGGCCATTTCGGCCGCACGCCCGACAATGAGGGCGGCTTCTCCTGGGAGAAGACCGATCTCGTCGAGCCGCTGAAGCGCGCGCTCTGACACTTGCGTCATTCCGGGGCGCTCGCGCGAGCGAGCGAACCCGGAATCCCTTTTCATCAATTCGAGATTCCGGGTTCGCCTCTGCGAGGCGCCCCGGAACAATGAGTTCAACAACAGGACGCTCTCATGAACGCCCCCACGAAGCCCGGCTTCACCGACTACATCGTCAAGGACATTGCGCTCGCCGATTTCGGCCGCAAGGAGATCTCGCTGGCCGAGACCGAGATGCCCGGCCTGATGGCCACCCGCGAAGAGTTCGGCCCCAAGCAGCCGCTGAAGGGCGCGCGCATCGCGGGCTCGCTGCACATGACGATCCAGACCGCCGTGCTGATCGAGACGCTGGCTGCGCTCGGCGCCGACATCCGCTGGGTCTCCTGCAACATCTATTCGACGCAGGATCACGCCGCCGCCGCGATCGCCGCCGCCGGCATTCCGGTGTTCGCCGTGAAGGGCGAGACGCTGACCGAGTACTGGGACTACACCGCCAAGCTGTTCGACTGGCATGGCGGCGGCACGCCCAACATGATCCTCGATGACGGCGGCGACGCCACCATGCTGGTGCATGCCGGCTACCGCGCCGAGCAGGGCGACACCGCATTCCTCGACAAGCCGACCTCCGAGGAAGAGGAGATCTTCTACGCGCTGGTCAAGCGTCTCCTGAAGGAGAAGCCGAAGGGCTACTTCGCCGAGATCGCCAAGAACATCCAGGGCGTCTCGGAAGAGACCACCACGGGCGTGCATCGCCTGTACGAGATGGCCAACAAGGGCACGCTGCTGTTCCCGGCGATCAACGTCAACGACAGCGTCACCAAGTCGAAGTTCGACAACCTCTATGGCTGCCGCGAGTCGCTGGTCGACGGCATCCGCCGCGGCACCGACGTGATGCTGTCGGGCAAGGTCGCGATGGTCGCGGGCTTCGGCGATGTCGGCAAGGGCTCGGCCGCCTCGCTGCGCCAGGCCGGCTGCCGCGTCATGGTCTCCGAAGTCGATCCGATCTGCGCGCTGCAGGCGGCGATGGAAGGCTATGAGGTCGTGACCATGGAAGACGCCGCGCCGCGCGCCGACATCTTCGTCACCGCGACCGGCAACAAGGACATCATCACCATCGAGCACATGCGCGCGATGAAGGATCGCGCCATCGTCTGCAATATCGGTCACTTCGACAACGAGATCCAGATCGCTTCGCTGCGCAATCTCAAGTGGACCAACATCAAGCCGCAGGTCGACGAGATCGAATTCCCCGACAAGCACCGCATCATCATGCTGTCGGAAGGCCGCCTCGTGAACCTCGGCAATGCGATGGGCCACCCGTCCTTCGTGATGTCGGCCTCGTTCACCAACCAGACGCTGGCGCAGATCGAGCTGTTCGCCAACAACAAGGACGGCAAGTACGCCAAGAAGGTCTACGTGCTGCCGAAGACGCTTGACGAGAAGGTCGCCCGCCTGCACCTCGCCAAGATCGGCGTCAA
Source organism: Bradyrhizobium altum (assembly GCF_020889705.1). GTDB lineage: Bacteria > Pseudomonadota > Alphaproteobacteria > Rhizobiales > Xanthobacteraceae > Bradyrhizobium > Bradyrhizobium altum. The sequence goes on from NZ_JACMYP010000395.1 coordinate 5,187, forward strand.
GCTGACCGAGCTGCGCAAGGACCAGGCCGACTACATCGGCGTCAACCAGGGAGGTCCGTACAAGTCGGATCACTACCGCTACTGATCTGCGCTCGCAGCCATCGATCACGTGAAGAGCCCCGGCATCGTCCGGGGCTTTTTGCTGAGGTGGTGTGGGTGACAGATTGGCTGTCGTCCTTGCGGAATACGGTGACCTCGCCAAGCCCACTGTCGTCGTCCCTGCGAAAGCAGGGACTTGTCGTGTTGTGAACGGGACTCTCCATTCGTCGTCCTGGCGAAGGCCAGGACCCATAACCACCGCGGTTGCTGATAAGCGCGATCGTGGCCCCAGCGTCGCGCGACAATCGACATTTGGGGTAATGGGTCCTGGCTTTCGCCAGGACGACAATGAGGATGGTTCTCGATTCATGATGTCAAACAGCCGGTGTCATCACCCGCGCATGCGGGTGATCCAGTATTCCAGAGACGCCAGTGTTCGAGCCGAGAGGCCGCGGCGTACTGGATCGCCCGGTCAAGTGTTCAGCCCGGG
>NZ_JACMYP010000396.1 GCF_020889705.1 Bradyrhizobium altum
ATTGCTCCGGTTATACCTGTGGTCCTACCCCCGAGCCTCCTACCATTGCTCGGGGCCCATGGGTGCGATCGGCACCCGGCTTTCCCTGTGCCCTCTGTGAGAGGAGGGCGGAACGAAGAGCAAAGCTCGGGCAGATCATGTCGCGAGAACGCGAAGCTACGTCCTCATCCTCATCGTCGTCCTGGCGAAAGCCAGGACCCATTACCCCGAATGCCCGTTGTTGCGCGACGCTGGGATGACGAGTCCCGTTCACAATTCCCGCTGCGGAGTATGGGTCCTGGCTTTCGCCAGGACGACAGCGGAGGATGTGTCGCGATATCGACAAATGGAGAGAGCAGGCGCTTCCATCACCATCATGCCAAGCTGGCCTCAGCTCACTCCGCCGCCTGCTCCCGCAGCCGCTGCGCGTAGACGTTGATGATCAGCGCTGCGAGCAGGATCAGGCCGCGGATCAGGATCTTCAGGAAGCTGTCGATGTTGACGTGGTCGAGGCCGTTGTTGAGCACGCCGAGCACGAACAGGCCGACGATGGTGTTGCCGATGCCGCCGCGGCCGCCGAACAGGCTGGTGCCGCCGACCACGACCGCCGCGATGGAGTCGAGCAGGTACGTGTCGAACTCGTTCTGCTGCGCGCTGCCGAAATGCGCGACCCCGAGCATGCCGCCGATCCCGGAGCAGACCGCCGAGATCACCATCACGCTGCCGAGGATGAGCTTGACGTTGAGGCCGGCAAATTCCGCGGCCTCGCGGTTGCCGCCGACCATGTAGACGTAGCGGCCGAACCGCGTGTAGGTCAGCACCAGATGGCCGCCGAGCAGCATCACCGCGGCGACGATCACGATCCAGGGGATGCCGCCGATCGAGCCCGAGCCGAGCGTCGCGATCAGCGGCGGCACCTTGTAGGCGATCTGGCCGCGCACCAGCAGCGCGGAGACGCCGGCCGCGATCTGCATCATGGCGAGCGTCATGATGAAGGAGGGGATGCCGATCATGGTCAGCCCCAGCGCGTTGACGAGGCCGAGCAGGGCGCACAGCGCCAGCGCCAGCAGGATCGCGACGATGCCCGGCATCGGCACGTTGGCGATATTGACGTAGGATTCCTGCAGCGTGAAGTAGGCCACCGCAATGCCGGTGACGTTGGCGATGCTGGCGATCGACAGGTCGATCTCGGCGCACAGGATCACGAAGGTGAGGCCGACCGCGATGATGCCGGTGACCGACACCTGCGTCAGGATATTGCCGAGATTGTCGATGGTCGCAAAGGAGGGGCTGGCGATCGCGAAGAAGCCGCTGAGAAAGATCAGCGTCAGGAACGGCGCGATGTTGCGCATCTGCGAGCGCAGGAACGGCGCCAGCCCGCGCGGCCGCTTGTGATCGGCCGGGCTCGTCGCGCTGTCACTGCTCGCCATAACACTTCTCCATTAGGCGCGCTGAGTTGGTCATCGCGCCTCGTTTATTTTCTTGAGCATGACCTTGTCGGAAAACCGCGTCGCACTTTTCCGGATCATGCTCTAAGCGGCTTCCAGCAACCGATCCTTGCTGACCGCTTCGCCCGCGAATTCGCGCACCACCGCGCCGCGCTTCAGCACCAGGATCCGGTCGGCCAGCGACAGCACGGTTTCCGGCTCGGTCGACAGCACAATGATCGCCAGTCCCTTGGCGCGGAGGTCGCGAACGATGTTGATCACGTCGTTCTTGGCGCCGACATCCATGCCGCGGGTCGGCTCGCACAGCACCAGGAGGCGCGGCGGGTAGGTCAGCCATTTCGCCAGCGCCACCTTCTGCTGGTTGCCGCCGGAGAGCATGCCGAGATCGAGGCCGACCACCGGCGGCCTGATCTGCAACTGCTCGACCTGGCGCTGGGCGATTGCGCGCTCGCGCACCGGCTTGAGCAGCAGCGCCGAGATCCGCTCGAGGATGCTGATCGAGATGTTCTTGTAGACCGGCTCCTGGTGGAACAGCATGGCGCGGCGGCTCTCCGGCACCAGCGCGACGCCGGCCCGCCGCGCCGCCGCGGTGCTGCGGAAGGTTTTCGCGGAGCCATCGACAACAAGCGTTCCGCCGTCCGGCCTGAGCTTGCCGAACAGGATCCGCGACAGCTCCAATTGGCCGCAGCCCATGAAGCCGTAGATGCCGAGCACTTCGCCGGCGCGGGCCTCGAACGAGACCTCCTGAAGGCTGCGGCGGAGCGAGAGCTGATCGACCTTCAGGACCGTCGAACCGCCACCCGGTTTCGGGAGCATGAGGTCATCGGTGTAGCTGTGCTCCAGCGCCTCGCCGCCGCGGCCGATCATGGCTTCGATCAGCGCGCCCTTGCTGGTGTCCGTGGACGCGGTCTCGGCGATCTTCCGCCCGTTGCGGAACACGGTCACCACGTCGGAGACCCGCAGGATGTCCTCGATGAAATGCGAGATGAAGACGATGCTGGTGCCTTCGTCACGGAGCCTGTGCAGGGTCGTGAACAGGCGTTCGACCTCGGGCGGGGAGAGCGCGGAGGTCGGCTCGTCGAGGATGATGATGCGCGCGCCGGAAAACAGCACGCGGGCGATCTCGATCAGCTGCTGCAGGCCAATCGGCAGGTCGCCGAGCCGCGTCATCGGATCGACCTCGATGCCGAACCGGGACAGCTGCTCGCCGGCCTCGCGCGCCATCCGCCGCCATTGCACGAAGCCGAGGCGGTTGGTCGGCTGGTTGCCGAGAAAGACGTTCTCGGCGACGGTGAGATCAGGCGCGACGCTGAGCTCCTGATGCACCATGCCGATGCCGGCGGCGTGCGCGTCGCGGGTGGAGCGGAAGCGGGTTTCCTTGCCGTCGAGCACGAAGCGGCCGGAGAACTCCGGATGCACGCCGGCGATGATCTTCATCAGCGTGCTTTTTCCGGCGCCGTTCTCGCCGACGAGACCATGGATCTCGCCGGCGTGCAGCGCGAAGTCGACCCCACGAAGGGCTTCGACACCGCCGAAGGCCTTCGTGATCTGGTTCAACTCGAGGATCGGGGAGCGTCCCTGCGACATGCGGACCGCTCAGATCAGGAAGTGATCCTCCATCCATTGCATGCCGGCGGCGTTGGCCTTGGTCACGACGGGACCATCGGTCACGACGTTCTTCGGAATCCCCTGGCCGCTCTTTTCGCCGCCGACCACGGCTGCGACGCCCGCCACGATCGCGCCGCCATGGATGCGGCAGGACGGATTGCGAACGGTTGCGAACATGCGGCCTTCGCTGACCGCCTGGATCGCCGGCGGCATGGCGTCGACGCCGCCGATCAGGATGTTGGTGCGGTTGTGCGCCTTCATGATGTTGGCGGCGGCAAGCGCCATGTCGTCATTGTGGAAGAACGCCGCGTCGATCTGCGGATACTTCGTCAGATAGGTTTCCCAAAGCCGGGCGGTCTTGGAGACGTCCCAATCGGCGGGCTGGGTGTCCAGCACCTCGATGTTCGGGAACTGCTTCACGACGGAGTTGAAGCCCTTGGCGCGGCCCTGCGCGCCGGTGTGGCCGAGCGCGCCCTGGGTCATGATGACCTTGCCCTTGCCGCCGATCGCGTTGCACAGCGCCTGCGTCACCGAGGCGCCCATGAACTCGTTGTCGGGGGCGAGGAACGAATGGACGTTGATCTGGTCGAGCGGCGCAATCAGCGTGTCCATGTCGATCACGGGGGTGCCGGCGTCGATCATCTTCTGCACCGGCTGGGTCAGGGTGCCGATGCCGAACGCCTGGATCGCGACGAAGTCCCATTTCTGCGAGGCCATGTTGTCGATCGCGGCACGCTGCTTGACGGCATCGAGCTGGCCGTCGAACCAGGTCACCTCGACGTTGAACAGCTTGCCCCAGAATTCGGCGGCCTGCTTGCCCTGCGCGCACCACGTCGCCTGCAGTCCGGCGTTGGAGAACGCGGCCTTCAGCGGCTTTTCCGAACGTCCCATTTCGGCTGCGAGCGCGGACGTCACGCCCATTCCGCCGAACAGGCCGGCCGCAGCTCCGCCTGCCGCCGCCAATTGCAAAAGGTCGCGCCGAGTCGTCGACGCCTTGTCCATCCCCTTGTCGGTCGCTGGCATTGTTTGCTCCCTCTTCGTTTTTCTGACCGTCGGCGTCAGTTGCACGCGCCGCGGATAAAGGGAGTGTGTCACAATCGGAACGGTGACGCTACGCCTTCGCGTCCACGAGATGTTTCTGCTGCAGCACGATGGCCTCGATGTCGCGAAGCAGCTTGTGCCACGCAGCATCGATGTCCGCAGACCATTGCTCACCGAGAATGTCGCGCAAGCAGTCCGCGATCACGGCGAAGAATGCGACGAACAATTCGCGCGGCGTCCCATAGGCATCATGCGAGAACACCTCGGATTCGATCAGGCGAAAATGTCCGCGGCGCTCGCCCGCGAAATCGAGGATGGCTTCGATCGCGAGCGCCAGCATCGAGCCTTTCACCGGCTCGCTGCCTTCGGTGCGAAACATCGCCTGCGCCTCGGGATGTTCGCGAAACAAGCGCTGGTACACCAACGGCGTCAGATCATCGCAAGCCCCCGCTGCGAGTTCAAAACTGCGTTCGATTGGATTCGACGATGGAGTCATAGCGCTTTGCGATCATCACATAAAAAAAGAGCAGGGCTCCAAGCCCTGCTCCAAAAATTGTGTCGACCCTATTTGCCCCAAAAATTCGGTTTGATCTTGATTGATGGGGTGACGCTGCTTGTGCGCGTCGGGCTCCTCCCGAGACTTGGACCACCAGGACACACCTCGCGGCTGGCCTGAGCCCGAATTGGTAGACTATCTTTCCAGCCTTGTCATCATTTTCGGCAACGATTGTTCAAATTTCGAGCAATTTGCGAAATGATTGGGATGGTGCCACCGGCAGTTGCGAAAGCGAGCTGAAAACACGTGACAGGGTAAGGGGATACAAAGGCCTGTGGAGTGGCCGTACCGCAAGTGTCACGCCCGGCAATTTCCGTCAGCCGGAAGAAACGAGCGATGTCGATGATCTCGACTTCCGACGGCCGTGGTGGTTAGTTCCGTCCCGGATGGGTTTTGCGATGCGCCGGCGGCTGAAGATTTTTCTGCCCATAGTCCTGGTTGCCCTGCTGGTGCAGATTTTCGCACCGATCGGGGCCTGCTGGGCGGCGAGCCTTGCCGCGTCCGATCCGCTCGCGGCCGCCACGATTTGCCATGGCAATGTCGGCGCCGGAGCCGGGCAGGGTGACCAGACCGGTCATGATGCCCATGACGGCTGTTGCTCCGCATGCAGCGTGCAGCAGACCGGTGCGCCCGTTGATAGCCCGGAGATCACGGCTCATGCCGTCGAGCGGCCCTCAACGCGCATCGCCTGGCTCGACTTCGCCGGCGATTTCGATCGTTCGCAGGCGCGCCTCTCCGCGCAAGCCCGCGCGCCGCCGGTTTTTTCCTGACGACGTTCTCGCTGCCGATGCGCGTCGCGCGTCGGCGAGTGCCTTAGTGCAAGCCGGCCACAGAGCCGGTGTCAGGATTCATCCATGTTTCGATTTCATCCGCGGGCCGGAGCCAGTGCGCTCACGCTGGGCCTCGGGCTTTCGATGCTTACAAGTTGGGCAGAGGCCCAGACGACGCTGCCGTCCGTAACGGTCGATGCGCCGCAGGCCGCGCGCGCGAAATCGGCGAGATCCAAGCCGAAGATCCGCGCGGTTGCCGC
>NZ_JACMYP010000397.1 GCF_020889705.1 Bradyrhizobium altum
CGACGCAGGCCCAGGCCGCGCCGCTGCCCGGCACGCAGCCGACCTCGGTCCAGCCGCTGCCAGCGCCGGTTACGGTGCGCTAGGCCAACCGGCAAACTCATCATTGAAAAAGGCGCGCGAACAGCGCGCCTTTTTTATTTGCCGATCGATGTCCGATCTCAGGCCAGCCGCCGCGGCGGCTCGCTGCCCTTGGTGAAGGCGTCGATGCACGCGACCATCTGCTGATAGTGCGTCTGCAAGCTCTCGCGCGTCGCATAGCCGAGGTGCGGTGTGATCACGACATTGTCGAGCTTGCGGAGCGGGTGATCTGACGGCAGCGGCTCGACCGAGAACACGTCGATGCCGGCGCCGGCGATCTTCTTCTCGCGCAGTGCGACGAGGAGGGCGTCTTCGTCGACGATCGGCCCGCGCGCGGTGTTGACGAGATAGGCCTGTGGCTTCATGCGGGCGAGATCGGCAGCGCCGACCAGTCCGCGTGAGCGCGGGCTCAGCACGACATGGATGGTGATGATGTCTGATGTCGCGAACAGCTCGTCCTTGCTGGCGTAGCCGACGCCGGCCTCCTTGCATTTCTCCGGCGTCAGGTTGGGGCTCCAGGCGATCACGTTCATGCCGAACGCCTTGGCCATGCCGGCGACCTTGCTGCCGAGCTTACCGAGGCCGATGACACCGAGCGTCTTGCCCTCGATCTCGGTGCCGGCAAAGCTCTGCCAGGGCTCGCCGGCGTGCATCCGCGCATTCTCGCGGCCGATGCCACGGGTCAGCTCCAGGATCAGGCCCATGGTCAGGGGCGCGGTGGGATCGCGGCTATATTGGGTGCCGCACAGCACCACCTTGCGTTCCTTGGTGGCCTCCATGTCGATCGCGGCGTTGCGCATGCCCGACGTGATCAGCAGCTTCAGCCTGGGCAACGCGTCGAGCAGGCTGCGCGGGAACGGTGTGCGCTCGCGCATCGCGCAGATGATCTCGAAATCCTTCAGCTTCTCCGCTGCTTCCGCCTCGCTCGCGAACGGCTTGTCGAACACGGTGACCTCGACGCGGCCCTTGATCGCCGGCCAGTCGGCCAGCGAAAGCGCGATGTCGAAGTAGTCGTCGAGGATTGCACAGCGGAGCCGCGTCATCGGAAAGGTCCATTCAGGGTGAGGGCGACGGCGGACAATCAACCGTCGGGGAGTCGCGCGCAATCGGCGGGCACGCAAGCGGCCGCAGTTTCAAAAAAGCGGCGATTGCCGGATGGCTCAGGATGGCCTGCGCGTCTTCGCGGTGCGGATATCGGCGAGCATCGAGCGGACCGCCGGCGACAGCGCCATCTGCTTGGCACGGCAGGCCGGACCCGGGCCGCGCATATAGTGCAGTTCCGGCCGGTAGGGATTGAAAGCCTTGGCAACGAAAGCCCGCCAGAAGGCGCTTAATTCGGCGAACAGCGTCGTCTCGCATTTGGTCGTCGGGCGCGAAAGAGGTGCTGAAATGATGGTAGCCATGACGTGGCCTCAACTGTTTGTCGCGGTTCTGCCGCGAAAATCGCCGTTTTCGGCGTTGAGAACGAGTTTTGGCCTGATTTATTAAAAGATAGTTTCAATTGTCGTGATTCGGCGCGCACATGGTGTCGAACCCGTAATCACCCGTGGCGAATGGACGGAACGTGGTGAACGGATGGAAAACGACCGCCCTGCGGTTGCGCTTTCGGGGGCCGGCCGTTACATCGGCCACAGCAAAATTTCCACAAATCGGATCAATTCCAGGGACAGCGGATGGCTCGCCAGTTCATCTATTTCATGCAGGGTCTGACCAAGGCGTATCCGACCCGCAAGGTGCTCGATAACATCCATCTGAGCTTCTACCCGGACGCCAAGATCGGCGTGCTCGGCGTCAACGGCTCGGGCAAGTCGACGCTGCTCAAGATCATGGCTGGTCTCGACAAGGAGTATAACGGCGAGGCCTGGGTCGCCGAGGGCGCCCGCGTCGGCTATCTCGAGCAGGAGCCGCACCTCGATCCCGCACTCAACGTCCGTGAGAACGTCATGCTCGGCGTCGCCAAGCAGAAGGCGATCCTCGACCGTTACAACGAACTGGCCGTCAATTACTCGGACGAGACCGCTGACGAAATGACCAAGCTGCAGGACGAGATCGAGGCGCAGGGCCTGTGGGATCTCGACAGCAAGGTCGACCAGGCGATGGACGCGCTGCGCTGCCCGCCCGATGATGCCGATGTCACGAAACTGTCGGGCGGTGAACGCCGCCGCGTCGCGCTGTGCCGCCTGCTGCTCGACCAGCCGGAATTGCTGTTGCTGGACGAGCCGACCAACCATCTCGACGCCGAGTCGGTGTCATGGCTGGAAGGCCATCTGCGCAACTACCCCGGCGCGATCCTGATCGTGACCCACGACCGCTACTTCCTCGACAACGTCACGGGCTGGATCCTCGAGCTCGACCGCGGCAAGGGCATCCCCTACGAGGGCAACTATTCGTCCTGGCTGCAGCAGAAGCAGAAGAGGCTCGAGCAGGAAGGTCGCGAGGACGCCGCGCATCAGAAGACGCTGGCCCGCGAGCAGGAGTGGATCGCATCCTCGCCAAAGGCGCGTCAGGCCAAGTCCAAGGCACGTTACCAGCGCTATGAGGAGCTGCTGAAACAAGCCAGTGAAAAGCAGACCCAGACCGCGCAGATCACGATTCCGGTTGCCGAGCGCCTCGGTCAGAACGTTGTCGACTTCGAAGGCCTCAGCAAGGGTTTTGGCGACCGCATGCTGATCGACGATCTCACCTTCAAGCTGCCGCCGGGCGGCATCGTCGGTGTGATCGGTGCCAACGGCGCCGGCAAGACCACGCTGTTCAGGATGATCACCAAGCAGGAGACGCCGGACAAGGGCTCCATCACCGTCGGCGAGAGCGTACATCTCGGCTATGTCGACCAGTCGCGCGACGCGCTCGACGGCAAGAAGACGGTGTGGGAGGAGATCTCGGGCAACAACGAGCTGATCCTGCTCGGCAAGAAGGAAGTCAACTCGCGCGGCTATTGCTCGTCGTTCAACTTCAAGGGCGCCGACCAGCAGAAGAAAGTCGGCGCGCTGTCGGGCGGTGAACGCAACCGCGTGCATCTCGCCAAGATGCTGAAGTCGGGCGCCAACGTCCTGCTGCTCGACGAACCGACCAACGACCTCGACGTCGACACGCTGCGTGCGCTGGAAGAGGCGCTGGAGGATTTTGCCGGTTGCGCCGTCATCATCAGCCATGATCGCTGGTTCCTCGACCGCATCGCGACCCACATCCTGGCCTTCGAGGGCGACAGCCATGTCGAATGGTTCGAGGGCAACTTCCAGGATTACGAAAAGGACAAGATGCGCCGGCTCGGCCAGGACAGCATCATTCCGCACCGCGTGAAGTACAAGAAGCTGACGCGTTGATCCAAGATATCGTCATGCCCGGCCTTGTGCCGGGCATCCATGTCTTTGCTTCCCGGATACAAAGACGTGGATGGCCGGGACAAGCCCGGCCATGACGAGTGGATAGGGCAAGCATCACGATGCCCTACATTGGCAGGATCGTGACGGCATCGCGGCGCAATCTGCGGCCAGTTGTCGCTTTTCAAGTGCGCGGGATTGCGTAGATAGAGCGCTCCGCAATTCTCAATTCCGCGAGCACTCCAACATGTCCGCACTATCAGACGCGCCCGCCCGCTCGAAGGGCCGGTCGCTGCGTCCCGTTCCCATGCTGATCTTCGGATCGCGCTGGCTGCAATTGCCGCTCTATGTCGGCCTGATCATCGCCCAGGGCGTCTATGTCGTGCTGTTCCTGAAGGAGTTGTGGCACCTGTTCGCCCATGCCTTCGATTTCAGCGAGCAGCAGATCATGCTGGCCGTGCTCGGCCTGATCGACGTCGTGATGATCTCGAACCTCCTGGTGATGGTGATCGTCGGCGGCTACGAGACCTTCGTGTCGCGCCTGAACCTGCAGGGACATCCGGACGAGCCGGAATGGCTCAGCCACGTCAATGCCAGCGTGCTGAAGATCAAGCTGGCGATGGCGATCATCGGCATCTCCTCGATCCACTTGCTGCGCACCTTCATCGAGGCCGGTGCGCTGTCGTCCGGCAAGGGCACCTACACCGAGACCGGCGTGATGTGGCAGACCATCATCCACTGCGTCTTCATCCTGTCGGCGATCGGCATCGCCATCGTCGACAGGCTGTCGAACGACTCGATCGAGGGCGCCAAGCAGCAGGTTGGGCATTAGCCGGGACAACTAATAATGGCCGGCGCGGCGTCATCGCGCCGCGCGTTGGCCGAACAATGCCGGCGCGGTGATCCTGCCCAGCCATTCCGGGATTTCCGCGGCCCCGCGCGGGAATCCGCGCGCCATCGCGAGGATGAATGTGGTCTGCCAGACGCCGAATAGGACCAGCCAGGCCAGCCAGTCCGGGAATTTGACGATCGCGCCGTAAACGGCTCCGGCCGCTATGGCAGCGATCCAGTTCACGACAACGCTGTCGAGCCGCCTGAAGCCGGGATTGGTCAGCAGGACGCCAAGAATTGTGATCGCGCCGCCAACGGCTCCTCCGACGCAGCCGATGACGTAGCCCATGAACGGATTATTGCCGAGCGTGTCCCTGACTTCGGCGGGGGTGGCGGTTGTGTCGGCGGTACCGGCGTCAGCGGCGGCGGTGGCGACAGCTTTCGAATACTGGCCGAGTGACTGAAGCGTGACGCTGCTGGCATCGTAGGCCGCGATCCAGGCCGCTGACGTCACCGCAACCACCAGTGCCAGCTGGAACCGGTCCTTGACGCCAAATATGAAGTTGCAGATCGCGACCACCAATCCAAATATCACACCGGGCAGGATCGTTATCCCACCGGTCGGCGTGGAATCCACGAACGAATATTGCAGAACGCCGGTGGCATACCTCACGGTAATGAAGCTGCCGACAACCGAGAAAAGCGCCAGCACGACGAAGGGCCAACTGGATCGGCCGCGCGACTGCGCGCGCTCGGCCGCCAGCATGCGGTCCACCGCGGCGCGCGTCTCGGCCGCGGCACTGCCCTGCGGCTCCAGGATCGTGACCGCCTTGAGATAGGCCGGGACCTGGTCGAGCGAGGTCGGCGCCATCATCACCGGCAGCACGCGATTGCTCGGGTTCGGCCACTTGGCTCGGGCAAAGGCGAGCTCGCTCAAGGTGTAGCGTCCCTTGGTCACCGATTCCGGGCTGATCAGGAACACCATAAAATCGCTGCTTTCGATGGCTTTTTCGACGCGCGCATCAAAGCTATCGCCCGGCGGGAGATCGTCGTGCGAAAAGAAGACGTCATGGTCGCAATTGCGCAGGGACTGAGCGATGTTGTCAGCCTGCGATTCCAATTCGGAGGGAAATGACAAAAATATGCGCATGGCAAAACTTACCACCCAGAATTGAATTCTGACATTGCCGAATCCACGTTGCAATGCCTGTTTCCGCGGGGTGAGATCGATCATGAAATGGCCTGCCACCATCGTCGCATGCGCGGTGCTGCTGTGTACGCCGCTGCAGCGGCCCGCATCCGCCGCCGACGCCGCGTTCACCCAGTTCATCGCCTCGCTGTGGCCGGAGGCGAAGGCGGCCGGCGTGTCGCGCGAAACCTTCGATCGGGAAACACGCGG
>NZ_JACMYP010000398.1 GCF_020889705.1 Bradyrhizobium altum
GCATCCTGCGCGCCGACACCGCCGCCGTCGCCGCGCTGGCGCTGGTCCAGGCGGCGCTGGGGGATTGGGGGGGAAAGGGCTAACCGGAATGGCAGCCCGCGGGCCGGCGGTCTATTCGCCGGACAAATCCAGCTCTCCAAGAGAGCGCGCGGCATCGATGACGCGCATGATGCGCACGCCGCTTGGGATAATCTCGTAAAGCGCCAGCCACCGCGAAATCACGAGCATCCTCGCACCATCGGCAATGTCGGGACGCGCCGGCCCGATTCAGGGAATTGCGCCAACTGGCCGCAGCGCGCTCCGATGCGATCGATCCAACGGTCTGCCGTCGCAGGCCCTTTGTCGGATGCGATGAGAAACCAGATTTCGGCGAGATCGCTCTGCGCGAGCCGAGAAAGGCGAACCAATTTACTCGCCCGCTGCCTTCAACCGGGCTCGTCCCTGCGCCTTGATTTCGGCAAAGTCAGCCGGACCCGCGTCGCCACTTGCCTGTCCCGCCGCCCAGGCGTTGCGAAGGAATGCCAATCGCGCCTCTTCGGTCTGCTCCATGATCCGCAGCGCCTCCCGCACGACCTCGCTTGCCGAGGTGTAACGGCCGCTCGCAACCTTGGTTTTGACGAACTCGCTCAACTCGTCGGTCAATGAGACGTTCATATTCATGATGGGACCCTCTCCCCCAATTATGGGAGCGACCACAGGCTTTAGCAATGTTTGCCATAAACCATCGAACGTTCCGGTTCCACCTAGCCAAGCCGTCGTAAAATCGTTAACGCACGCAATCATTAAGCCACTTGGCCGATCGCTGTCGAAACCGTGATACGGCCATGGTAAGGGCTGCCCCGAACCACCCTTGGAACCAGTGCCGGTACCCGAATCCGGACCTTTGGACGTCGAGATGAGCGAAGCTGCCGCACCACGACCCGCCGCCGGATCCGCCCCAGGAGCGGCTTCCTGGGCGGATGCGCTGCTGGCCTCGTTCGCGCAGGCCGGTTATCTCAGGTCCGAACCCGCGATCCTGCAGCCGGCCGAGCCGTTCCTCGACCTGTCCGGCGAGGACATCCGCAAAAGCCTGTATCTGACGACCGACCCGAGCGGCGAGGAACTCTGCCTACGCCCGGATCTCACGATTCCGGTGGCGCGCGACTACCTCGCCTCGCCTCGCGCCGGCCAACCGGCCGGCTTCAGCTATCTCGGCCCGGTGTTCCGCTATCGCGACGGCCAGCCGAGCCAGTTCCTGCAGGCGGGCATCGAATCCTTCGGGCGGCAGGACCGCGCCGCGGCCGACGCCGAGATGCTGGCGCTGGCGCTGGAGGCGACCACGGCGTTTGGGCTGAAGGATGTCGAGATCCGCACTGGCGACGTCGCGCTGTTCAACGCGCTGATCGAAGCACTCGAGCTCTATCCGGTGTGGCGGCGCCGGCTGATCAAGGATTTCAACCGCAAGGTTTCGCTGACCGACGATATCGAGCAGCTGACATTGGCGACCGCGCCGGGCCGCAACGAATATGAGGGCGTGCTTGCCGCCCTCGCCGGCTCCGACCGCAAGGCAGCGCTGGCGCTGGTCACCGATCTGATGTCGATCGCCGGCACCACCAATGTCGGCGGCCGCACGGTTGCCGAGATCGCCGACCGCTTCCTCGAGCAATCGACGCTGAAGGGCGGCGCGCTGCCGCGCGATGCGCTCGCCACCATCAAGCGCTTCCTCGCCATATCGGGCGATCCCGACGACGCAATCGCGCAGCTGCGCGCGCTCGCCTCCGACGCCAGGCTCGATCTTGCCGCGGCGATCGACCAGTTCGAGAGCCGGGTCGGCTTCATGGCCGCGCGCGGCATCGACCTCAAAAAGACGCGGTTCGCGACCGCGTTCGGCCGCGGCCTCGACTACTACACCGGCTTCGAGTTCGAACTGCACGCCAGGGGCAACGGCGCCGAGCCGCTGGTCGCGGGCGGCCGCTACGACGGGCTGATGACGCAGCTGGGCTCGGCCAATCCGATCCCGGCGGTCGGCTTCTCGGTCTGGATCGAGGCGATGACCCGCCATGGCAAGGCCACCTCCTTCGGAGGCGCCCAATGAGCACGCCGTTCGTCGTCGCCGTTCCCTCCAAGGGGCGCCTGCAGGAAAACGCAGAGAGCTTCTTCGCCCGCGCCGGGCTGACCTTGTCGAAGGCCGGCGGCGCGCGCGACTATCGCGGCACCATCGCCGGCGTCGACAATGTCGAGATCGCCTATCTGTCGGCGAGCGAGATCGCGGCCAATCTGGCGCGCGGCTCGGTGCATCTCGGGGTCACCGGCGAGGATCTGGTGCGCGAGAGCATTCCCGATGCCGACAAGCGCGTGCTGATGATCGAAGGCCTCGGCTTCGGCTATGCCAATGTCGTGGTCGCGGTGCCGCAGGCCTGGATCGATGTCCGCACCATGGCCGATCTCGACGACGTCGCAAGCGGCTTCCGCGAGCAGCACAATCACCGCATGCGGTCGCGACCAAATACATCAACCTAACGCGCGGCTTCTTCGCCAGACACGGCGTCGGCGACTACCGCATCGTCGAAAGCGCCGGCGCCACCGAAGGCGCGCCCGCGGCCGGCACTGCCGAGCTGATCGTCGACATCACAACGACGGGGGCGACGCTCGCCGCCAACGGGCTCAAGGTGCTCGACGACGGCGTGATGCTGCGCAGCCAGGCCAACCTCGTCGCCTCCCGTGATGCCGACTGGTCGAATAGCGCCCGCGAGACCGCGCGCGTCATCCTCGACCATATCGCCGCGCGCGCCCGCGCCAGCAAGTACCGCGAGGTGCGCACCCGCTTTGCCGGCTGCAACGATACGCTGCTGTCCGAGGCCCATACCCGTTTCGGCGTGGTCGCCCCGTTCGGCGGCCCGACCTCGTCGGGCATGCTTACGCTGCACTGCCCACCGGGCAAGCTGTACGCGCTCGGCAGCTTCCTGCGCGAGCACGGCGCCGAAACCGTGTCGGTGGTGTCGCTGGACTACGTGTTCGACCGCGAGAACCCGCTGTTCGCCAAGCTCGAGGCGTTCCTGCGACAATGAGCAGGCGGGGCCGTTCATGTTGGCGACAGCCGGCCGTCGGTACCATATTGGTTCATGATCTCTCGTTGTGACGCGTTTTCTCCACGCGAAGGCGAACCCGATTTCGCTGGAAAACGCTCTAGTTCTGGAACCTGACCGATGATGCTGGGCTCTGACGTTTCCAGCCTGACCACAACCGCCAAGACCGCCGCCGCGCAGGGTCTGTCCATCGTCGTGCCCGTCTACAACGAGGCCGCCGGGCTTGTGGCGCTGCACCAACGGCTGATCGACCTTGCCCGGTCACTGCGCGCGCGTTACGGCCTTAACTGCGAAGTGGTCTATGTCGACGACGGCAGCGCGGACAACACGCTGACGATCGCGCGCGGCCTGCCCGCCGACGGGCTCGACCTGCAGGTGGTGTCGCTGTCGCGCAATTTCGGCAAGGAGGCGGCGCTGATGGCCGGCCTCGACCATGCCCGCCGCGGCGCGGTGCTGTTCATGGATGGTGACGGCCAGCATCCGCCGACCCTGGTGGAGCAACTGGTCGCACACTGGATCGATGACGGCTACGACGTGGTCTACACGGCGAAGGCGCATCGCGACAATGAATCGGCGTTGCGGCGGCTTGCCGTGCGCAGCTTCTACGCGCTTATCAACTGGGGCGCGCGGCAGCAGATCCCCGAGGATGCCGGCGACTTCCGCCTGCTGTCGCCGCGCGCGGCCGCCGCCTTGCGGCAATTGCCGGAGCGCAACCGCTTCTTCAAGGGCCTCGCGAGCTGGATCGGCTTCAAGCAGATCCGCGTCGACTACGAGCCGGCGCCGCGCGCGCATGGCGTCACCACCTTCAACGCCGGCCGGCTGATCGGCCTCTCGATCGAGGGCCTGACCTCGTTCTCGGTGGCGCCGCTGCGCTTTGCCAGCCTGCTCGGCGCGCTGCTTGCGGGCGCAGCCTTCCTGTTCGGCCTCTCGATCCTGTGGGAAGTCTTGACCACCGGCAAGCAGGTGCCCGGCTATCCGTCGCTGATGATCGGCGTGATGACGATCGGCGGCGTGCAGCTGATCATGATCGGTATCGTCGGCGAATATATCGGCAAGATCCTCTCCGAATTGAAGGCGCGCCCGATCTACTTCGTCGCCGAGCACACCGAGAAGCACGCCGACGGCGGCGCGGCGCAAAGCGCCACCGAGCGGACCGCCGCCGAATGAGTGAGTCTACGCCGCGCCGGATCTGGCTGTGCGCTGACGATTATGGCTTGAGCGATGGCGTCAACCGCTCGATCCGCGACCTGATCGAGCGCGGCCGCCTCAATGCGACGTCGGTGATGATGGTGACGCCGGCGATCGGCCGCGAGGCCGCGGCCGCGCTGCAGGCCTCGGTAGCGAAAAGCCCGCGCTGCGCGATCGGGCTGCATGTGACGCTGACCGCGCCGTTCCGGCCGCTGACGATGCATTTCCGCCCGCTCGACGGCGACATGTTCCTGCCCTTCCCAAAACTGTTGCGTGCCGGGCTGATGCACCGGCTCGACGCCGAGCTGGTCCATGCCGAGGTGCTGGCGCAGCTCGACGCCTTCCGCGATCTGTTCGGCCGCGCGCCCGATTTCGTCGACGGCCATCAGCACGCGCAGCTGTTCCCGCAGGTGCGCGACGGCTTCCTGCGCGCCGTGAAGGAGCGCGCACCGGACGCCTGGGTGCGGCAGTGCGGACGCGAAGGTCCTCTCGCACGCCAGCTGACGGCGCCAAAGGCTTTGGTGCTGAACGTGCTCAGCACCCAGTTCCGGATCAAGGCCCGGCGATCGGGCCTGCACTTCAACCCGGCCTTCGCCGGCGCCTACGATTTTACGCGCGGCAGCGAATTCGCAGGCCTGATGCAGGGCTTTCTCGACGGCCTGCCCGAGGACGGGCTCGTGATGTGCCATCCCGGTTTCGTCGACGAAACCCTGAAGAACCTCGACCCGCTGACGACGCAACGCGAGACCGAACATGCCTATCTCGCAGGCGAGGATTTCCCCGCGCTGCTGGCCCTGAATAAAGTTACACTGGCCTGACCCTTGTTTTGACGCGTTTTCTTCACGCGAACCGGGATCCACTTCGCTCGAAAACGCTTTGGGTTCACGAAAAACCGCCGGTCGTATTGTCGCATACAGAAATTTAATTCTGGCCCCCACTCCTTGCGCCACAAAGCCCGTCCTACATGAGCCGCGCGCCGATTCGATCGACGCGATGGAGAACGCCATGACACCGCAAGAACGCCAACTGATTGACGATCTCTTCGACCGGCTCGCCAAGCTGGAGAATGCCCCGCGCGACAACGAGGCCATGTCCGCGATCATGCAGGGCCTGCGCGGCGCGCCGAATGCGGTTTACACGCTGGTGCAGACCGCGCTGGTGCAGGACGAGGCGCTGAAGCGCGCCCATGACCGGATCCAGGAGCTTGAGGCCGCGGTCGGCCAGCAGCAGCCCGCACAGCAGCAGGGCGGCGGCTTCCTCGATTCGATGCGCGATGCGATCTTCGGACAGGGCCAGCAGCAGCCGCACGGCTCGGTGCCGCCGGTCCGCCCGCCGGATGTTGGCGGCAGCCGCCCGGTCTGGAACTCGGG
>NZ_JACMYP010000399.1 GCF_020889705.1 Bradyrhizobium altum
GGCCGGCCGCGAATCAGGCGCCGGCCCCAAGCCAAGCACCGGCCCAGACGCCGGTCCGGATCGTCGGTATCCCGTTCGTCCCAAACACCAATCCCCGCCAGCGCTGACCGTGCTCGCGCGCGGGGCACGTCACAATTTTGTCACCGTGCCTGCCAAACAGGCGTCTTCGTCAACCATCATGATGGCGAGTGCTTGCTTCCGCGGGGCTGCTCTGATGCAATCCGCGCGCTCAAGGTGCGCCATGAAGTGGATGAAGGAACGCGATCTCCTGATCGCGCAGACAATGGCTTTCGTACAGTCGGTGAAGGGCAAGCTGCCCGACGCCGAGCTGCCGACGCCTGCCCCGCTGACCGCCGTGCCGCCAGCACCTGCCCCGCTGCCCGCCACCGCGGCGACCATGGTCGAGGCAGCCTTTGAGGCAAAGCCAGTTTTTGAGACAAAGCCAGTCTTGGAGGCAAAGCCCGCCTTGGAGGCAAAGCCGGCCTTGGAGATCAAGCCTGCGGCCGAGGTCCAAAGGGTGGTCATGCCGCCGCCGCTGCCGGTGCCGACCGTGCTCGAGGGCCTGCCCCCCGCGCCGCCGCCGTTGACGGTGACCGTCGTGGAAGTCCCGCCGCCGGCGCAGCCGCCGCAATTTGCCAAGCTCGACATCAGCGGCGACTTCGGATCCGAGGTGCGGGAGCGTGTTGCCAATTTCCGTGCGCAGCAGCAGCGCTTCCTCAGGGAGCGCGAGGAATACTGCACCACGACCATGGCCAAGGTCCGCGCCGCGATCCGCGACAACAGCGAGCTGCCGCGCTCCGGCAAGTAACCGGCCCCCTTTAATCTCCGAATCGTTCGCTGACCTTCAGCCGCGCGCGCCCGGTTTCACCGGCTCGGTCAGGAAGCGTCCGCTCGATCGCGTCGGCGTCGGCTCCTCCACAGCGTCGACGGCAGGCTGCTTGCCTTCCACCATCGATCGGAGGCCGGCCACCGCCTGGGTCATCCGTTCGGCGAATTTGGCCGCGGCGCCATCGAGGAACGCCCGGTCCTTCGGCTTCGGCTTGGCGATCCGCAGCTCGAAACGGGACGTTCCGTCTGGGCCGTCGAGAACGGCCCGGGTCATGATGATGCGCGGCGCTCCGGGCACCGGCAGCGTGATACCGACCGTGAAGTAATCGACCGGACGCCAGTCGAGCGTCTCCTCGACGTTGGTATGGTTGCCGTGCGCGCAATGATTTTTGGTGCCGACACCGCGTCGCCCCTTGCCTGACTCCTCGATGATGTCGTCGGCGTCCCACCATTTCCGCCATTGCCCGGGCACGGTGATGAACTCCCACACCGTCTGCCGCGGCGCGGCGATGTCGAACTCCAGTATCGCGTAGGCGTCTTCGCGCGTCACCTCCATCCGCGTTTGCGCGTCGTCCTGCTGCCACGCCGCCTCGAGATCGCGCGCCCACAGCGTCACATCGCCGATGATGTCGATGGTTTCCTGATGCGGGATCAGACCTTGCGCCGCCGGGTCGACGCCCATGGCACGGATCGCCGCGTCGCTGTAGAGCGCGTAGGCGCGCCCGCCGACCTTCTCGCCCACCGTGTTCTTGAGCAGCCGGTGGACCAGAATGACGTCGCGCCCGGCGAGCTCTTCCCTGCCGCCCATCTTCTGCTTCACCATCTCGCCGTGATGGACGACGAATTTGAAATCGAGATCGCCCATTGCGACGCAGGCCTTGCACTCGCAGGTCGAGGCCTGGCGAACGTCGCGCAGGCGCCGGCGGAATTTGAAATAGGCGCCCTCGATCGCGTCCTGCAGCAGCGAGCCGTCGATTGTCCCGGTCGAGTAGACGAACGCTGCGTCGCCCTCGAACTTGGCGAGGCGAAACGGCGGGCGCAGCCCTTTCACCACCACGTCCATGAAATCGGCGATGATGTCCTGGGCATGGTCGAGCTCGACCGCCGCGAGGAAATTGGTATAGCCGGAAATGTCGGCAATCGCGAAATATGCCGCTTCAGCCTTCGGAAGCATGGAGACCTCCCGCGTAACCTTTTCGTGCGATGACGCAGTCTGTCACACCGCGCCATACGAGGTCGAGAGTGGTCTAGCCGCCGCCGATCTTCTCCAGCACCGGCAGCAGATGCTTCAAGAACTCGCCCGGGTTCTCGCTCATCGGGAAATGCCCGAGGCCCTTCATGATGGTCGCCTCGCTGCCGGCAATGCTGTTCGCCACCGCCAGCGTCTCCTCCGGCGTGCAGGAATAGTCGTACTCGCCCGACAGCAGGAACAGCGGGCAGCGCTGGGTGTCGATCTCGGCGACGCGGGCGCGGATATCGCCGTCGATCTTGTAGAAATAGAGGTCGCCCTTGAACACGCCGGGCCCGCCCTGCATGTAGTGCCACAGCGTCTCCCACCGCTCTTTGTCGGGCGCGTCGGGCCCGACCAGGCCCGAGACGATGGCGGCTGCGACCTCGCCGCCATGCACGTCCGGCCGATGCAGGAAATTCAGGTCGTAATAGGGATCGACATGCGCGCCGGCCTGCAGGCCGATGATCGCGCGGAAGCGTTCGGGATGCTCGAGCGCGAGATGCAGTGCGATCCGGCCGCCGATCGAGCAGCCGATCACGATCGGCCGGTCGAGGTCGAGCGCCTCCATCACGGCCAGGATCATCGCCGTGTATTGCGCCGAGGTCAGCTGGTACTCCTCGTCGTGCCAGCCCTGGGGCGGCGACGACTTGCCGTGCCAGGGCATGTCGAAGGCGATGACGCGATGGTTGCGCGTAACGCTGACATCGTTCATCAGGCCGCGATATTGCCGCCCGTCGGCGCCCGCAGTGTGCAGGCAGAGCAGCGGCGTGCCCTCGCCTGCCTCCTCGACATAGACGCGATGCGCCCGGCCGGACAGTTCGAGATGCATGTAGCGGCCAATGATCGGTTCGAATTTGGCGCTCATGCGGCCGCTCCCTCGCCGCGCAGCTTGCCGAGCGCCTCCTTGAAGTAGCGCAGGTTCGCCATGAAGATCTGTAGCTCGCCCTCGGCCTTCAGCACGCGGCGCTTGATCAGCGCCATCAGGTCGTTGGAGCCAGGCGGCGGCCGCTTTTCGCAAAACTTGCCCCACTCCTCGTCCGAGGTGCGCAGCGCAAACGACGACGACGGCATCACGAACGGGCCCTTCGTCACCGCGACGATGCGGCCCTCATGGATCGCGATCAGCCAGGCGGCCCTGCCGATTTCGAGCAGGAAGGTCGTGGTGAGGTAGCGGCCGCGCCGCACCAGACCGGCGTCGCCGTTGACCCGATCCTTCAGCATCTCGATCATATCAGGTCCTCCCCGATGGCGGCCCGTCCGCGCAGTCCGCCGCGGGCGGCCTGTGCCGGCAATGATGGAAGGAATGGCGGGGCCGTCAAACGGTGCCGGCGTCGCGCGGCCACGGCGTTTTCGCGCGGGATGAATGGGATTTTGGAGCCGGCAAACCTAGAGCCACGACCAGACCAGCGCCACGTTCGCGGCGCAGGCCGCGAGCAGCGCGATCGCGAGCGCGAAGTACACGCGTTCATGGGGGTTGTGAAGGATCGCTCTCATGGGGAAAGCATCCGGCGATTCTACCCGGAGAGTCCCGGGGATTCTTTTTTCCGGGATTTACCACCCGTTAAGGACTCAGGCCCCCGCGAAAGGGCCGAAATGACTCATATTTTCAGATGCTTGCCTCGGGTCCTCTTCGGTTTCTCGCTCACGGTTCCGTGATTGGAACGGGTGAGATCGCCCGAAACCCAGAAGGGGTGCTGGCGTTGTCGGTTGTTTGGGGAACGATCAATGCCGTACGCGCTGTTCTATCAGGACGCCAAGCTGAGCAAGGCGTATCCGACCGAAGCTGATGTCTGGAAGCTCGCGAGGAAATCCGGCCTGGTGGTGGATACGATCACCGAGGAAGAGAAGCCCTCGCCCCGTCCGGTGCTGGACAATGATTACGAGATCCGGCCGTGCCAGCTCGAGCCGAACGAAGATCCGGTCAAGAACAAGGCCGATGCCGATCGCGAAGCGCGTCTGGAGCCGCGGTTGAACTGAGGGACAGTGGGTCGTCCGGTGCGCATGGGCGGACCGGATTTCGATGCGGCCGTCGTGCCGTCGTTACGGCGTCGCCGTCGCCAGCGACGCCTGTTCGGCGGCGAGCGAGACGCAGATTTTCCGCCGATGCAGACCGCGGATCGACCCGGTCACCTTGAGCACCTTGCCGGCCGTGCAGGAGGCGTCCTGCACGAACACGACCTCGTAAGGCGCAAGCGCCAAGGGTTCGGATTTGAGGATGGTCTGGGCAAAGCACGGCACGGAGACCGCAGAGATGATCAGCCCTAACGCAAAGCTACGCATGTTTGTTTGTCCACCAGCCCGGCGATCCCACAATAGCGCATCACGATGAAAGTTCCGTGCAATGCAGGAATTATTTTTTGCATTGCACGATCAGGCCTGAACATCGGGTGAATGTGGGAGCGCGGGCACGCGGCAGGCCAACAAAAAAGGCCGCCCCGAAGGACGGCCTTTCGATCTCGATGATACGACGCGATCAGTAGCGGGAGCCCACCGGACCGCCCCAGCCGAAGCGGTAGTTGACCCCGAGCTTGACGGTATGCTCGTCGTTCCGGAAGCTCGCGCCGACAATGTCGGCCGGACCGCTGGTGATGTTGGTCCTGCCGAAATTGTAATACTGGTACTCGGCCTTCGCCGACCAGTTCGGGGCGAACATGTATTCGAGGCCCGCGCCGACCGTGTAGCCGTCCTTGTGGTTGCTGTCGGTCGTGAAGGCCGCCGGCACGCCGCCGACCGTCGCCGTGATGTTGTTGTTGTCGCGCCAGGCGTAACCGCCCTTGGCGTAGAGTAGCGCCGGACCCCAGGTGTAGCCGAGGCGGCCGGTCACCGAACCGAGCTGGTCGGTATTGCCGGTCACGACCGTTCCGGCGGGGAACGTCAGGCCATTGTTCGAGGAGCTCGGCAGCCAGGAGTACTGCGCCTCGATGCCCATCACCCAGTTGGGCGCGAACTGATAGTCGAAGCCGCCCTGCACGCCACCCATGAAGCGCGCGTCGCTGCCCATCAGATTGGTGCCGTCGGTGAACGCGCCGCCGACATGGCCGCCGATATAGAAGCCGGTCCAGTTGTAGATGAGCGCCGGGGCGGTATAGGGCGGCGGTGCCTTGGTATAGGTGCGGGCCGGGATGTCAGCCGCAAATGCCGGGCCCGCAAGGGCGGCCAGCGCGACTGTGCCGAGCAAAAACGTCTTCATCTCTGATCCCCGTTACCAACGCTGCGCTGTTAAGCCAAACAACGTGACGCCAATTAGGTTGCTTTGGGGCAATGCCTGACCTGTGATGTTTTCCGAGCTGTGACAGGGTCGCAACAACGCCCGTTTGTTCCTTGGCACAGAAGGTTTTTTCACCGGCTAAACAGCCGTATTTCGGCTGTATGTAAGTCGCAAACGCTAAGGTGAAGTTCAGCGCTCCCCGAAAAGTGATCGGAGTTCGCTAACGAACTGCTCAGGCTTGCTGCTGCGACAGGCCGCCGCGTCCCAAAGCGCGATGAGATCGCGCTTTGGCTCCTTGTTTGGGCATGATCTTGTCGGAAAACCGCTGCGCACTTTTCCGGATCATGCCC
>NZ_JACMYP010000400.1 GCF_020889705.1 Bradyrhizobium altum
CGCAAGCCGCCGCCACGCCCGCGCCGGCTCCGGTCGCGGCCGCGCCGAAGCCCACCGCGCCCGAGAACGTCATTGCGCGGGTCGGCGAGACCAACATCTCGGCCGATGATCTCCGCAGCTATGTCGCAGCCCTCGCCCCGCGCGAGCAGGCTGCGCTGGCCAAGGATCCGGCCATGCTCAGCCAGGCGGTCCGGCTGCTGCTCGCCAACCGTCTCGTGCTGCAGGAGGCGGTGGCGAAGAAGTGGGATCAGCAACCCGCCGTCGCCGCGCAGCTCGACCGGGCGCGCGAGGGCGCGGTGGTCGAGCTCTACCTGCAATCGGTGTCGACGCCGCCGGCCAATTTCCCGAGCGAGGACGATTTGCAGAAGGTCTATGAGGCCAATCGCGCCGCATTCCTGATGCCGCGGCAATTCCAGCTCGCGCAGATCTTCGTCGCCGCTCCGAAGGAGGGCGACAGGGCCGCCGAGGACAAGGCGAAGCAGGAGCTCGACGACGTGCAGCGCAAGCTGAAGGCGCCGGGAGCCGACTTCGCGGCGATCGCGCGCGGCGACAACAACGCCGCCAAGGATGCCGGCGACCTCGGCTGGGTTGCCGAGAGCCAGATCCGTCCGGAGATCCGCAACCAGGTGATGGGGCTCGCCAAGAACAGCGTGTCCGAGCCGATCAAGCTCGACGACGGCTGGCACATCATCAAGCTGCTCGATACCAAGGCGTCCTATACCCGCACCTTGCCGGAAGTGCGCGACCAGCTGGTGCTGCAGATCCGCTCCGAGCGGTCGAACATGATGCGGCGGGCCTATCTCGCCGAGCTGCTGAAGCAACATCCGCCCGTCCTCAACGAGCTTGCCCTGTCGAGCCTGCTCGACGCGTCGAAGAAGTAATACGGAGATAAAGATGTCCGAGATCATCACCAAGCTCACCATCGACGGATTGCGCGACAGCTTCCAGAATGTCGGCTATCGCGTCGAAACGCTGACCGATCCGGTCGCCAACACGACCTATCTGCGCTCGGCGACGGCAGGTCTCGGCTTCGAGATCCGGCCGGGAAACCAGCTCGTCGGCGAGGAGCAGAGCTTTGTCGACGCCACGCTGGTCACCACGCTTCAGGTGCAGGGCGAGCTGCCGCTCGACCTCGTCAATCGCTGGAACACGACGCGGCGGTTCGGGCGGCTGCAGTTCAGCCAGCCGTTCCTGATGTTCTGCCTCGATGTCTCCGTTTCCGGCGGCGTGGCGCCGAACTTTGTGCGGGCGCAGATCGAGGTCTGGGACCGGCTGGTTCAGGAGCTGATCGCCTATCTGCGCGAGGAGCTGCCGAAGATCGTCGCCCGCAATGGCGCGGCGGCTGTCCCGCAGCCAAGTGCGCCGGCCCCGCAGCCGTCCCATGAGCACGCCGCGGAAGCGGGGGCAGTTCCGACGATCCAGTAAATCATGCGGACACGCGACGATCAGGGCCGTAAGCGACCGATGAATGACGGTGCCTCAGCGACGAAGGCGGGCAGCTTCAGCCGATGGCGGAAGCTGCTTGATCCTGCTCGTCACCGAGGCAGCCGCATCGCAGCCGGCGGTCTTGTGCTCGCGCTTTGTCTTGTCCAGCCTGCCCATGCCGACGGAGAGAGGCCGGCGTCGTCATTCAGCACGCGCTTTGCCGCCGTCGAGTCGGCAGACCCTTCAGCCGACGCCACGGCAAAGCCGCCGGCCGAGGCGACGGCGAAGCCGGCCGCGCCGGCCAAGGATGCGGCGAAGGACGCCGGCGGGAAAACGCTCCCGCCTCCGCCGGTAGGCCAGCCCGCGGTTTCGGACGCGCGTATGCGCTATCGCGCGCTGATCGAGAAGGAGGCGGCGGGAAGCGGGCTTGCGCCCGAGATCGCCGAGGCGGTGATGGGCGTCGAGAGCGGCTACAATCCCGACGTGATCGGCGGCGTCGGCGAAATCGGGCTGATGCAGCTGCTGCCGTCGACCGCGCGCATGCTCGGCTTTTCCGGCTCGCTTGCCGAACTCGCGATTCCCGAAAACAACATTCACTTCGGCGTCATGTATCTTGCGCAGGCATGGCGCCTTGCCGGCGGCGACCTGTGTACCGCGGTCATGAAGTACCGCGCAGGTCATGGCGAGACCCGCTTCTCCTATCTGTCGGTGAATTATTGCGTGGCGGTGCGCGCCCGGCTGTTTGCCCGCGGCTTTCGGGTGACCGGCACCGTACCGGTCGCGACCTTCGGCGAACCGGGCCGTGCCGGCGGCGGTGGCGGCGGATGTGGCCGCAAATGCCTCGGCGGCGGCGGACGCATCGGCCGCGTCGATCTCGCCGCGCTCAACACGCGGCTCAACGCGCTTGTGATCCAGGCGCGGGGAGGGAAATAGCAAGGCCGCGCCGCCCGGATTCATATCGTTACCTTGATATCCTCGCTTAATATCTGTCCTTGGCTTCCTATCGTTTGAAACAGTTGTGGTTCTGCAAGGAGCAGCACCGATGAAAGTGATCATGTTGGCGGTCGCCGTTGCCGGATTGTCGGCGATGCAGGCGGAGGCGCAGACGCAGCAACACACGCCGCTGCCGGAAATTGTCGTCGGCACACCGCCGCCGGCGCTCAACCTTAACCGCGACACCAGTGGCGGCACCGGCCGGGCTGCGGCAAGAGGCAGCGGCGCCGGCGCGCCGGCCGAGCGTTGCGGCGATGCGGCCTCGCTTGGCTGCATCAACGAGCGGTTGAAGAAGCAGGTCGATCAGGTCAATCCGCCCGTCACCAACACGCCGCCGATCGACGCGAAATCGCAGGATCTCAAGGTGGGCGTGGTCAACATCCCCGCGGTGCAGCAGCAATATGGCCGCAACTTCGGGGTCTCGGCGTTTCCCTATCGCCCGCCAGCACCCGTTTACAGTCATCGATAACGTCAGCGAACAGACGTCTGTTTCGCACGGATCGTGACGCCGTCACATTTCTGACGATGGGCATATGGAAAATAGAGAGAGCAACGGTTTGCTGATTCCATGCGAAAATCTGACGTGACGTGCCCCCATTGCCAGGCCGGCTATCGCCGGATCGAATTGACGTCGAAGGGCGGCATCGCCGGCGAGTTTCGATGCCTGGTGTGTGACCAATTGATCGAGCTGATGGACGGCTCGACCGACGTCGCCTTTCGGTTGACCGTGCAGCCGGGCAAGACGTCCTACGCGTATTAGCGCTGACGTCCGCGCAAGCGCGGCGGTCAACGATCGCGGCCCGCAATCATTCGCCGCGGATGTCGCTCGGGGCCTTGTTGGTCCAGCGGTGGAACGCACGCCTGAAGTTTGCCGCATCGCTGAAGCCGAGCGCCAATGCGATGTCGTCATTGGCCAGCGTCGTGCTGCGGAGATATTTCAGCGCAATCTGGGTCCGCAGCTCGTCGTGCAGCCCCCGGAAGGAAAAGCCCTGCTGGCGAAGCTGGCGGCGCAACGACCGGTCGTTCACGCCGAGCAGCTTGGCGATGGCCTCGAACGTCGGCGGGTTTGCGATATCGCGAAGCAGGATGGCGCGGATTTTTCCGGCAATGCCGGTCCGCAATCTCAAGTCTCCGAGCAAGTCGTCGCAGAGGGCGACGATGGTCGGATACGTCGTCTTGTTGCCGAGATCCGCTCTCCGGTCCAGCAACTGCGCCTTGAAGACGATCTGGTTGGCCGGTTGATCGAAGCGCACCGGGCACCCGACGTGATCGAGCGGAAGATCGAAGTCCTGTGCCTGCGGATAGGCGAGCGTGATTTCAAAGGGAGCGAAGCTTGGTCCCATGATGTCGCGCATCAGCGAAATGTGGATGCCGATCTGCATCTCAGCGACGAACCGGTACAGCGCGGAATCGGCAAGCGCGTGCAGATTGGGCTCGACGGTCCATCTCGCATGGGCCTTGTCCTCGCTGAATTCGATCGTCGCCAGCGGCGCGGCGAGCGCGTGGTAGCGCATCGCGAATTCCATTGCCTTGCGAAAGTCCGGGCAGCACAGCAGCGCATAGCCGTACATTCCGTAGGTCGAGATGTGGATCGATGCGCCGATGCGATAGGGCAGGTGACGGTCGGTCGACAGGCGCAGCGCGTTTTGACAGACCGTCATCAACTGCGTCAGCGAGATCCGCGCCTGCGGTGAGTGGACATCGGCCAGCGGAATGCGGGTGTCGCGCAGGATGGCGTCGGCCGGGACGCCGGCGCCGGCCAGCATGTCGAAGACAGCGCCAAGCTTGGTCGTCTCATAGACCTTGTCGCCGGTGCCGACGGTCAGGATATCGTTGCGGGAGCCCACAGGCCTCTTCAGTCGCGTGGTTGGTTGCAAAGTGAACCAGCCTTTCCTTCGGTCGGAAAGCAGTGCGCCGCAAACCTGGCCCGAGTGGATTTCCGTTCGCGAGCCCCTGGAACATAGCCGGTTCGCGCCAAAACCCAAGACTCATCAATGGGCCTCCCTTGTTGCGAAGCAGCAAGACCGCCGCCATTGACGAGAGCACCTTGTCCGGTTGAGACCCCGCCGATGTCCGTTTCGGACCTTCACAAAGGGCGAGCATCACGCGAGGCTTCGTCCTAATGTCACACGGTCAGACCGTCGTGATGCAGCACGGCAGACCACACGATCCGCTCGCTTAGAACTGCGGACGCAACGGTCGGAGGACATGCCAGGTTGAGGGAGGCTTCCATGGTCGGAAGGCTGATTCAGACTGCCCAATCCGCCTATCACTATCCGCTCATCTTCAAGCAGCTTTGGCACACGCCGAGCGTCCAGGCGCCGGACCAGGAGATCGTCTATCGCGATCTCAAGCGCCAGACCTATCGACAGACCAGGGAGCGGATCGGCCGTCTCGCCTCGGCGCTCAGCAAGGCCGGCGTCGAGCCTGGCGACACCGTCGGCGTGCTCGAATGGGACAGCCATCGCTTCCTCGAAGCCTTCTTCGCGATCCCGATGATGGGCGCCGTGCTGCAGACGGTGAACGTCCGCCTGTCGCCGGAGCAGATCGCCTACACGATCGATCACGCCGGCGCCTCGACGCTGCTCGTCAACGACGAATTCGTCGGATTGCTGGAAGGCATCAAGGCGCAGTTGCCCAAGGTCAAGCGAATGATCGTAATGTCGGACAAGCCGTCGCCGCAGACCGGCAGCCTGTCCTTCGTCGGCGAGTATGAGGGCCTGCTTGCGGCGGCCTCGCCGGATTACGACTTTCCCGATTTCGACGAGAACACCCAGGCCACCACCTTCTACACGACCGGCACCACCGGTCTGCCGAAGGGGGTCTATTACAGCCACCGCCAGCTCGTGCTGCACACGATCGCCGGGCTTGCGCTGTTCGGCATGGCCGGGTCGCAGGGG
This sequence comes from Bradyrhizobium altum, assembly GCF_020889705.1. Classification (GTDB taxonomy): domain Bacteria; phylum Pseudomonadota; class Alphaproteobacteria; order Rhizobiales; family Xanthobacteraceae; genus Bradyrhizobium; species Bradyrhizobium altum. The sequence continues at coordinate 5,319 of NZ_JACMYP010000400.1, forward strand.
CGCTTCTCGCGCGACGACGTCTATATGCCGATTACGCCGATGTTCCACGTCCATGCCTGGGGCTTCCCGTGGTCGGCAACGCTGGCCGGCACCAAGCAAGTCTACCCCGGCCGCTACGAGCCGGCGATGCTGGTCAAGCTGATCAAGAGCGAAGGCGTCACCTTCACCCATGGCGTGCCGACCATCCTGCAGATGCTGCTCAATGCCGCCGCTGCGGCCAAGGTCGATCTCAAGGGCCTCAAGATGGTGATCGGCGGCTCTGCGTTACCGAAGGCGCTGGCCAAGCAGGCGATGGA
>NZ_JACMYP010000401.1 GCF_020889705.1 Bradyrhizobium altum
CACAATATCGGCCCCACCGAGCGAACCAGCAATCCTCAAAGAGATCTCGGGTCCTACTTCTAGCGTCGCCGGATTAAACGTACGGAGGTAGATGCTGTTAGTATCTCGACACTTGTACGAGAGCAAACCGAGTGTCGGAGGATCGACTGCGATCTGCCCGATTGGCGGCTGGTCGATACTCAAACAGGGAAAATCAACGCGTTGGCAGCTGGTGTTCACCTCGGCGCTTCCCAAATGGAGGCGATCGGCGGCAACGTAGGCTACGACTACTCCACCATCGTACTTGCGTAGTTCGAGCGTGTGGCGACTGGTTGGACCATCGCTGATCCGGCGCCGCTCGATCACGGATACGTTTTGGACCTTGTTCAGGTAGAGCCCGTCCGTCTCCTGTGTAAGAACGTGGGTAACGTCTCGCCCCTCATCCCTAACCGCGCTCACCTGTGTTGAAAGAAATGGACTCGACGTGGCTCCACCGGAGGTCAGCTTCAATGCTTGGTGGACGGTATTCTCCTTGATCCATTTCACTGCGGTCGACGTGCGAGGCAGAACAATTCCGTCAAACATACGATCGTCTTGAACATCACGAAACGCCACTAGATTGTATCGCGACGAAGCGCTTACATGAGTTTGAGCTTCTCGGCTTCTGAAATGCATAAAATATCTCCCCTAAAGCTACCGCTACCTACGGTAGATTGATCCGGGGTCGACCGCAAGTAGACCGCAGTGCACAAATACCCGTCGTGGTCGGACGGCCCATAATCACCGTTGACGGTTGCGCGAGCCAAACTAGCTCAGTTTGCAGGTTGATGACGCCTCAGTATCTCGCTGGCTTTGTCGGGCGTTGAAGCATGACAGCAGCGGCAGCAATAGGATGCGGAAGCTGAAGTAGTCCGAAAACGCTACGATCGATCTTGCGAGTTTCTCAATATCCAGCACTGCTCATGATTTCTTCGAAATATGCCTCGCACTTGCAAACCGCAACACGCGAATAAGCCTCTTAGCGCGACCGCGCTGCGCCGAACTGAGATGCAATGAGAATAGTCCATGCCTAAAAGTCGAAGCGTTGAGGGGCGCCCGGTAAGAACTGGTGGTTTTCGTCTAGACCACCTGCAGCGAACTGCCGATCTTTCCACTTGTAGAACGTGAAGTTAAATCCTAGGAGGTCAAGATCGAAGGAATAGAACCCCTGTTCAGACCGGTATTCCGAGGCGCTAGGACAGCAGAAGAATAGCGTTTGATGATTATTGTTCCCCGTGAGAGCACATGGGCCAAACCGTGGCACCCAAAACTCCTTATGATCGTGCCCAAATAGAACAAGATGCATCCCTGCTCGCACGCAAGCACGGACGAACTCTTCATTGTTTTCCATCAACGTAGTTGATCTGCGGTCAAACGGGTGATGGTGCAGGAGAGCGATCCTGACGCAATTGGAGTATTGAACGTTCATCGGGTTTCCCTGAAAATCGCTCACTGCCCCGTTTGCTCCGGCTTGATCGATATCTCTTGCTATCTTGAAAAAGTAATCCAGCGCGCCCTGATCTATCCGTCCTCGAGCCAATCGGTCCCACGGCCACAATCGCGCGAACACCCCTGGAGTCGAATCGAATACGAAAAAGAGAACTGCAGGTGAACCGTTAGCAGTGCGCCGGAGACCTCTTACATAAGGGTAGTTCGGATGAGGGAGAGTCAATTTCAGAACGTTCTCAAACACGGCCCCTTGACGTTGAAATCCAAACCAACTCCGGTCCCATCGATCATGATTACCAGGAAGTAAGAGTCGGCGATCGGGAGTAGCATTGAGTCCAATCGTGAGAGCTAGAGCCGGACTTCCCGCCGCGACCACGTTACTTTGAATGTACGACAGTCCAGTCGCGAACGAATCGGGAGAGCCGTCAGTAGACAAGTCGCCTGTCATTAATAGCGCGTCGTAATCGCCATCCTGAAACTGCAGGGCGTCTATCTCTCTCGCTAGGGCGACTAGCTTGCTGAACGAGTGGCACCCTGCGCGCAAGTGCAGTTCATAAAATGCACGTTTCTCGTGAGCAATCCGCGGCACAAAATGAAAGTCAGAAACCTGAATTAGCTTTGCTATGCGCTCCATAGCGGCCCCCAGCGCGTCAGTCGCTCAAAAACAGCTATCTCAATCCGCTTTCTCTTGTAGATCCGGTGATCTCGACTTTTGAAAAGGAAAGATGTTGCCGCGGATAAGCGAGTCCTTTGGACAACGTGATGTTGTATGGGACTGCTCGGCGGAAGCTTGAGTACAGCAGCGCCCTTTCCAGTAGACGAGATGTGCTTCCTCTCCGCCATCCCCGGAAAAGCCAGAAAGGAGCCAATGTCTCCTCTCGGAGTGTCAGCTGAGAGCGAAAAAGTGCCTCGTCTGCTAACCACCAGCTGCGCGTAAAATCTGCGAGATTTGGCGCCGTCTGGGACGGGCTAATGACGAGGTTGAAGGCACCAATCTCGCTGATATTGGCGCCATTTTCGTCGATGCGAACATCTAAGCGCGACTCGATTAAAACCAATGCGAACTCAGACAACTCTCGGGGAAGTCCGCTCGATTGCCCCAACATATCGACGATTTCAGTGCGCGATATCCATTTGTCACTGAAATGATCATCAGTAATTATGCTTCCAACTTGTGTGTCCCCGTCACTGGCGCGGACCTGTCGCATAACTGACTCGGCCACGCAATTCACCAGCGCATCGAGAACACCTTCGCGCTCGATTGAAAGAAGTGCTCGCCCAGTAGAATGCAACACGACGAGATCAAAGAGGGCGGGAAGCAGATCGGATAGCAACATGGCCGCTCGCCTGATCGTTTCCTAGTATGCAACCACTCTATACTTCTTAGACGCCGCAACCAATCAGCTTTGTTTCCAAAATGCATAAGGTGTCGGGTTTTCTCCTTGTAGCACTGCCCGAAGCTTACGTACCGGCGCCACTTACCTGCATTCGGCGGGCCGTATCGTGTCCGTTTCCCGGTCGAGAATCCCCATTTGGTCGCAGACACGACGAAAATCTACTAACCCGCGGTCACTCAGTTTCGATCGTTCTGACAGGGGCCTTCGATCTATCGCTGCGACCTGCGCTTTCTTCCGCGGCTCAGTTTCGGGCAGCCACTCATCGTCGCTCATTGCTTGTACCCCTGCTGCGCTCACGACCGTCCGGACCATTGGCGGAGGCTCGAAGATCACGTTCACGTCTCTGTTTCCGCACAGGGGGCACATCAGGCGGCTCCCAAGCCTTCCGAGCGGAAAATTGCGTCCCTTCGCCCACACCAACGTCTGCATGTCCAAGACCGCCTGGTAGTCGCAGGGCCGGACCCTGACTGGGCTTTCGACGTAGCCCCGGACACAGCGTACGCGGACGCGCCAGCTGAGCCGGTAGGCCTCCCCCAGCGTTTCGATTGACATGAGAACAAAATAAGAACAGGCTCGCGGCCGGTCAACACGGAAGTTGGGCATGTCCGCCGATCCCAAGCCAGTCCTCGAACCCGATCCCCTGGAGCTCGCGACTGACCAAATGATCGCGGCATGCGATGGCGACGTACGAGCAGCGGTGCGCGCTCTTAACGTTGCCAAGGGCCTTCTGGAGGCAGAGCTCCACGACGTCTACGAGGCGTCGTCCAAGGGATATGCCCGCGGTCGAATCAAGAGGAGCGAGTAGATCTAGGAGAACGCGATGGCCGACGTGACCCACTACGTCGCACTTCCCTGTGCGCCAGGCAACGCGATCGAATGCACCGGGCGCAAAAGCAGCGATCGTGCGCGTGGAGATTCTCGCACGAAAAGCAGGTACCGTTAGCTGCAATTGGTTTCAGCCGAACCGATGGCCCGTCGCTAGTGAGCTTGCAGATGCATGTCTTGCGCTTTTTCGGCGACGCGCCAACCGATTTGAACGCACTCCATCGCAGCCGGTGTTTGCCATGATCCCTCATCCGATTGCCGAGAACCTCCGAACTGCGTTCATCGAAGGACGCGTCGACGACCTGCACCTTGCGGATGCCTCCGATCTTGGAGGGTTCGTTCCAGAGAAAGCGCAATGCCACGACAACGCGCGGCGGTGGACTGCATTGCATCCGGGATCAATGATCATCGAAGGGTGGGTCGCTTCCGGTGACTCGATTTTCGAAAAGCACTCCGTCGTTACAAACGAAAACGGTGAGTTGCTCTGTATCACACCGAGGGAACCGTCCGCACACAGCGGTTCCTTTATCCGACATCAGCCAGAGTGGTCTCCCCTGCCATTTGCCGATCTTCCGGCTCAAGTGATGCACCCCTCAATCGTCGAAGCGGCAGCCCGTGCAATGCTGGGACCGAGTTTTGAATGAGCCGGCCAATACGGCGCTATCACTTATTCGGCCTCGTCGCAGCAATAGTGTCTTCCTTTATATTCCTCGTCGTGATCGGCCGAGCTTACGTGGTCCTTTTGCAACCGTCTGCGTGATCCGATCACGGAATTTAATCTTTTGACGCTCGCCGCAATACACGACGAGCACCATCAAATGACAAATCGGTGGTCTCGTGGTATAAACGGGCGTTCGCAAACTGGTCTCGGCCGCTTGAGGCTCAGTGCTCTGCGCACTGAACCTTGGACACCTTGCCCCTCGCCCGGTGCGATCTTCGCGCCGGGCTTTTGTTTGCGTCTACCCGCCCGGAGGTGCGCCCTCGTGGTGATAATTCCGTAATACTCGCTCCAGGCAGGCTACTATGTACCCATGCCCGTCACAAACATCCTAGATCTCCTTCGCGCCTCGCTGGTCCTTCTCATATTAGTGCAAACAACTTCTGCGCCGGCATCTTTACGAAACGAAGCAGTGCAGCTTGCCCTGCAAGCAGTACACACGGCGAGCCTTGCCCTTTCTGCAGCGAACACCCCAGCACAATCGGATATCCCACCAACGCCCGCCGGCCCATATGAGGAGAACGCAGCGGCTGTTACCCAAGCTTCCGCAAGCAATACTCCGCAGACATCAAACTCATCAGAAAGCTGCGCCACGCCTTGGGGAGGAAAAACCATCGCAAACGGCCAAGCCGTGATGAATGCCCCGTACTTTACCGGAGGCGTATGCACGCATGGAGGCACATCACACACATACAACGACGCGCTTCACCAGGCGCGGCACATCTGTGAAAGTGGCGCGTGGATCACCCAAGGCACATGCGATGAAGGAACGCAAAGCTGCATAGGTACGTGGAACGACTGCGCAACCATAGGGGACGCGGTTTAGATTGGGGCACAAAACCGCGTCGGGTTTCTACTTTCATCTGAGTGTAGTGGTAAGCGCGCTCTGCTTCGCTCAACTCGTCCTTCACTTGCACATCATCCATGTCATGATACGCTGTACCTACAAATGGCTTCGGCCGGGCCCCCGCAAGGGGGAGAACATGAAAGCCGTCAGAGCATCGCTTTGACGGCTTTTCGTATGCGTCGGAATGTTTCGGTGCCGACGGTCGCAACATGCCGGTCAAGGCGGCGCGTGTCGACCAAGCGGAGCTACGAAACAATTGCGGAGTACGCGGACGGTACACTAGAGCATGTTGTTTTTTGCCGGAATCGGGATTCCCAGAGGGGATGAGTTG
>NZ_JACMYP010000402.1 GCF_020889705.1 Bradyrhizobium altum
CGGCGATCGCGCCCGACGGCTCGATCATCACCGCGCCGAAGCCGCCAAGACGCGTGTTCCGTCCGGCCCAGGCCCAGCCGCAACAGCAACCACAGACGCAGCCCTGGCTGCGTGACATCTTCGGATTCGGCGCGCCGCAGCAGCAGCGCCCGCTGGTCGCCCCACCGCCGCGGCCGCCGCGCAATGTCGGACAGCGTGCCGCGGTGCCGGGGAATCCCTGGCAGTAGGCGGCGCGCGCTCTCATCGAATTGAAGCTAGATCCACGCCATTGCGATCAAAGCGATGCAATCCATCGATCCGCACGCGCGGACGGATGGATTGCTTCGTCGCTTCGCTCCTCGCAATGACCGTGAACGAATCTCAACCGTAGTAGCGCCAGCGTGACGACGGCGGGCGGCGCGGCTGGCGCGTCATCAACAGCGCCAGCGCAAAGCCGATGCCGCCGGCAATCAGGAGCGAACCGAGCGGATTGTCCTGCACCGTTTGCGCCATCGCCCTCTGTCCGCCGCGAACGGTCTCGCCGCGATGTTCATAAGCATCCTTGGCATAGTTGACCGCGGTGTCGGCGGCGTCGCGCGCGGCATCCTTGGCCTGGCCGTAGAGATCCTGCACCGCGCCTGCGGCTTCGCGCGCGCGGCCCGAGGCCTGGGTCTGCGCATCGCCGGCCGCATCGCCGACGGCGCCTTCGGCCTTGCCCACAAATTCCTTCGCCGTTCCGAAAATCCGATCCTTGTCCATCACGTGCTCCCTGAAAACTGTCAGGAGGCCAACCGCGGAACCTCGCACAAGTTCCTGGAGCTAAAGAATGAGCCCGCCATCGACGATGATGGTCTGGCCGACGACGTAAGAGGCGAGCGGCGAGGCCAGGAACAGCGCGGCGCCGGCCATGTCGGCGGGCGTGCCGAGACGCTTCAGCGGAATGCGCTCGAGCGCGCCTTCGAGCCGCTTTGGATTCGCCGTCGTCGCCTTGGTCATCTTGGTGTCGACGAGGCCCGGCGCGATGCCGTTGACGCGGATGCCGTTCTCCGCCCAGGCCTCGCCGAGCGTGCGCGTCAGCCCCACCGCGCCGGTCTTCGAGGCGTTGTAGGCCGGATTGCCCATGGTGGAATGATAGGCCGCGGTCGAGCTCACGATGATCAGCGATCCCTCGGCTGCGCTCAGCATGGCGTGGAATTTCGTGGCGCAGGCCATCAGGCTCATCAAATTGACTTCCATCACCTTGCGGAATCCTTCCATCTGGAATTCCCCGCGGCGGTAAATCACTGCGCCCTGCGCCAGCACCAGCACATCCAAGCGATCGAACGACGGCGTGAGGCTTTCGATCGCCTGCGGATTGCCGACGTCGAGCTGCGCATAGGCAAGGCCCTCGAGATGCGAGCCTTCCTCAGCGGAATAGTCGCTCGCCTGCGCGCGGGTGCCGTACACGGCAACGCGCGCGCCCTTGGCGCGGAAGGCCTGCGCGATGCCGTTGCCGATGCCGCTGGAGCCGCCGACCACCAGTACTTGCTTGCCGCCGAAATCGAGCTCGTTCATCGCGTTCCTCTCCGGTGTTGTTTTCTTGATTGAGCATGATCCTTTTCGAAAAGCCAACGCAAAAGCCAACGCAGAACTTGCGTTAACGCGCTGCGCGCGCGGCGATAGCGGATCACCGGTTTGACGTCTTTGCGGATCGGTGCCAGCGTTGCCGGTCTCACAACGCGCCAAATTTTCATCTCGCGAGAATCCGTCATGTCCGAATTCAAACAGCTCAGCCGCTCGGTGAAGGGCCTCACCGTTCTCGTCACCGGTGCCGCCAGCGGCATGGGCCACGCCACCGCGCGCGTGTTCGCCGACGAGGGCGCCAATGTCGCGGTCACCGATCTCATCGAAGAGGGCACGCAGGCGGTGGCGAAGGAAATCGCAGCAAGCGGCGGCTCGGCAAAGGCCTGGACGCTCGACGTCAGCGATCGCGATGCCATCACCAGGGTCGTCAACGATGTCGCCGCGCATTTCGGCGGGCTCGACATCATCGTAAACAATGCCGGCATCTCGGTGCGGGTGGCGATCGACGATCCCGGGTATGAGGACGCCTGGGCCAAGGGCATCGCGGTGATGCTGACGGCGCATCCGCGCATCATCCGCGCCGCACTGCCATACCTGCGCAAGTCGCGATCGCCGCGCATCGTCAACATCGCCTCGACCGAGGCGCTCGGCGCGACCGGGATGCACAGCCCCTACTCCGCGGCCAAGGGCGGCGTCACCAGCCTGACCCGCTCGCTCGCAGTGGAACTGGGACGCGAAGGCATCACCGTGAACTGCATCTGCCCTGGCCCGATCCGCACCGCCATCACCGACCGCATCTCCGAGGAGCACAAGACGATCTACGCCAAGCGCCGCACCGCGCTCGGCCGTTACGGCGATCCGGAAGAGGTCGCGCACATGACGCTGAGCCTGTGCCTGCCCGCCGCATCGTTCCTGACCGGCGCGGTGATTCCCGTCGACGGCGGGTTGATGGCCCGGAATGCCTGACCCGCGTCTGGTCGCGAAGCGTTGACAGGGCGCGCGTCGGGAGTAGCCTTCTCGTCAAACGAAGCGGGACAACCGCCCGCGGGATACGGGGAGATGCGCCAATGACGGTCCTGATCCGGCAGCTTCACAAGCATTTCGTCGGCGAGGTCTCCGGCGTCGATCTGCGCAAGCCGCTGACGAAGCAGGAAGCGATCGACATCGAGGCCGGCATGGACAAATACGCCGTGCTCGTCTTCCACGGCCAGGACATCACGGACGAGCAGCAGATGGCGTTCGCGCTGAACTTCGGCGAGCGCGAGAGTTCGCGCGGCGGCACGGTGACCAAGAAGGAGGACTACCGCCTCTCCTCCGGGCTCAACGATGTCTCCAATCTCGGCAAGGACGGCAAGCCGCTGCCGAAGGATCACCGCACCCACCTGTTCAACCTCGGCAACTGCCTGTGGCACTCCGACAGCTCGTTCCGACCGATCCCGGCGAAATTCTCGCTGCTGTCGGCCCGCATCGTCAACCCGACGGGCGGCAACACCGAGTTCGCCGACATGCGCGCCGCCTATGACGCGCTCGACGACGAGACCAAGGCCGAGATCGACGACATGATCTGCGAACACTCGCTGATGTATTCGCGCGGCTCGCTCGGCTTCCTCGACTACACCGACGAGGAGAAGGAGATGTTCAAGCCGGTGCTGCAGCGCCTGGTGCGCACCCATCCGGTGCACGGCCGCAAGTCGCTGTATTTGTCATCGCATGCCGGCGCCATCAGGGGCATGAGCATGCCGGAAGCGCGGCTGTTGCTGCACGATCTCACCGAGCACGCCACGCAGGGCGAGTTCGTCTATGTGCACAAATGGACGGTGCATGACCTCGTGATGTGGGACAACCGCCAGACCGTGCACCGCGTGCGCCGCTACGACCAGTCGCAGCCCCGCGACATGCGCCGCGCCACGGTGGCCGGCACCCAGCCGACGGTGGCGCAGGAAGCGGCGGAGTAGCGGGCGCCGCCATCGTAGCCAAACCCACCGCTGGCGTAGCCAAACCCACCGCTGGCGTGGCCAAACCCACAGCCGCCGTCCCGGGCAAGCGAAGCGCGACCCGGGACCCATAACCACGAATGCATGTGATGGCGAAGGCTGGCGTCCCAGCGCGGCGTTACAACTGAATTCGGTGGTTATGGGTCCCGGCCTTCGCCGGGACGACACCGTGGGTGTGACGCGCTACGCGTGGCCCGCGTCGTTGGACAGCATGCCGGCCTCGATACCGATCTTGCGCAGGGCGCGTGCGTATTTCTCGTCGACATCGGTGCCGAAGATCAGTTCCGGATCGGCGTCGCAATGCAGCCAGCCATTGTGCTGGATCTCATTCTCGAGCTGGCCCGGCGCCCAGCCGGCATAGCCGAGCGCGAGGATCGCGTGCTTGGGACCGGAGCCCTTGGCGATCGCCTTGAGGATGTCGACGGTCGCGGTGAGGGAGATGCCGTCGTCGATGTTCAGCGTCGCATCCTGAATATAGAAGTCGCTGGAGTGCAGCACGAAGCCGCGGCCGGTGTCGACCGGGCCGCCCTTCATCACTTTCATCATCTCGGCATTTTCCGGCAGCGTGATCTGGTCCGACTTCTCGATGATGTCGAGCTGCACCAGCAGCCCCGGGAAATCGATGCTGCCGGCCGGGCGGTTGACGATGATGCCCATCGCCCCCTCGGAGGAATGCGCGCACATGTAGATCACGGAGCGTTCGAAGCGCGGGTCGTTCATCACAGGCATCGCGATCAGCATCTGGCCATCGAGATAGCCCTCTTCGGTGGCATGGGGACCGACGGCCGGGCTTCTGCCGGCGGCGGTCTTGCGAGTCTTGCCTGTTTTGCCTTCAGGGCGCATCCGCAAAGGCCTTTCCTGCTGATTTGGCATCCTGATATTGGGTCGCGGTTCTGTCAATCAACCTTCGGCCGCCGTGCGGCGATGCATCACAAGCAATTCAATGGTTTGCAACGAAAGTTGCAGGTAAAGACGTCTCATGATCGTCACAGTTCCCATGCGTGCCGCATTTGCCTTTGCCGCCTTGCTTTCCGTCGCTTCCGTGGCAACGGAGGTTCGCGCCGACGACGCCTCGCCGTGGCAGCAGGACACGCATTCGGCCGTCAGGCTGCTGGCGGGATCGCGCAGCGGCGCGGTGCTGCTCGGCGGCATCGCCTTCCAGTTGCAGGACGGCTGGAAAACCTACTGGCGCACGCCAGGCGATTCCGGCGTGCCGCCGCGATTCGATTTCTCCAGGTCGGACAATGTCGATGCGGTCACGGTGATGTGGCCGGCGCCGCGCCAGTTCGACGACGGCGCCGGCGGCACCTCGCTTGGCTACAAGCACCAGGTGGTGCTGCCGCTGCGCATCGTGGCGAAGAATCCCGACAAGCCGCTGGTGCTGCGCGCCGACATCAACTACGCGGTGTGCGAGAAGCTGTGCGTGCCGGTGGAGGCGAAGGCCGAGCTGGCATTCGCCAGCGTCGCCTCGACCGAGGACGCCGCGCTGTCGGAAGCGCTCAACGCGGTGCCGAAGCCCGCCAACATCGGCGACCCCACCCCGGTCACGATCCGCGACGTCAAGCGCGACGGCAACAACGTGCTGGTCGATGTCGCGGCGCCCGAAACCAAGGACCTCAGCCTGTTCGTCGAGGGACCGACGCCCGACTGGGCGCTCCCCGTACCCAAGCTCGTCGAGCACGCGCCGCCGGGCGTGAAGCGCTTCTCGTTCGAGCTCGACGGGTTGCCGCCGGGTGCCAAAGCGGACGGCGCCGCGCTGAAGCTGACGCTGGTCGGCGGCGACAAAAGCTACGAATTCAATATCAATTTGAACTGACGCCAGAGGTCGTTCCAATAGCGTCGTCCCGGCTTGGTGCGCAATTGCGCACGGGAG
>NZ_JACMYP010000403.1 GCF_020889705.1 Bradyrhizobium altum
CTCCCGGCGCATCGATCGCCGGCGAGATCCTGCTGACCCCGAAGGGCACGCTCGGCTTGCGCGGCCCCATGGTGCCAGTCGCCGCCTATGCGCCGCCGCCGCCCCCGGGCGACAGTCTGATTGCGCCGCCGCCGCGTGATTACGTCGACACCGAATATGCCGCGCGGGTCGACCGCGCGACCGGCGCCGTCAACATCACCGCCCCGCCGTCAGGGGTCATGACGGTGGGCGGCTACCGCTTCCTTGCCCAGGAACTGCTGGAGTGGTCGCGCCGGCTCGGCCAGGGCGCGTTGTTGACGGCACTGCCCGACCGCCTGAGTGGCCACCGGCTGGCCGGACGGGCTCAGGACAATGCGCGAGCCCGCGACGCCCTGACAGAACTTGGGCTTAACCCGTTGATGGTCGAAGCATTTCGCGACCGCAGCGGCACCGGAATGCCTTAAAATCTTATCATTGCGTTAGTCTTAGCATTGTGTTGACGCCGCATTAAGCCATGCCAACTAGCATCGTGACCGTTTGCTGATCTGTGCATTGGTTTCGAGCGTTCGAATGTCTCAACAAGGTCCGGTCCTCATCGTATCGGCGTCGGCAAAGCCGCCGTTTGCCGCGGTCCTCGATGAGACAAAGCTGTTTCCGGTCGTGGTCTCCGACTGGAGCGAGGTCGGACGCGCCATCGAGCAGGTCAAGCCGGCCGCGATCATCGCGGCCGCCGAGGGCGTCGACTTCGTCACCCTGTCGGGCCTGGCCAAACGCGCCGCCGCCCGCGCGCCCTATCTGCCGCTGATCGCGGTCGATCCCGCGACCACCCTGCCCGACACCGTCATCGCGTTCTTCCAGCACAAAGGCATGCCGGATCGCCTGGCCGCCCGGCTCAACGCGTCCTTACGCGTTCGCGCCTTGCATGCGACCGTGATGCGCCGCCTGGTGCCGCCCACACCGATCGCATTATCCGATATCGATCCGGTCGGAGAGGCGACCGCGCTCCTGATCGGTCGCGGCGGCGCCTACCCGGCCCTGTCGGTGGCGCTCGGCGAGCGCGCCGGCGTGGTCGGCGCGCTGAGCATCGAGGCGGCCGCAAAGCATCTCTCCAACCGTGACATCGACGGCATCGTGCTGGCCGAAGGCTTCACCCCGCGCGTGATGGATGCGTTCCTGACGGTGCTGACCGAGGATGTTCGGTTCCGTCCGTTGCCCGTGATCGTCGCCTCCGGTGAGCTGACGCCGCGTTACGAGCTGCCCAATCTCGAGATCGTCACGGCCGGGCCGACGCGCGTCGGCGACATGGTGCTGCCGATGATCCGGCAGCATGCCTTCGAGGCGCGGCTCGGCCGCATGCTCAAGGCGATCGATGCCAAGGGCCTGATCGATCCCCGTACCGGTCTGCTCACCAAGGCCGCGTTCGAGCGCGACTTCGCGACCGCCGTCTACCAGACCGCCGAGCGCGGCGGCGCGCTCTCGGTGGCGCGGTTCACCTTCGACAACACGCAGCCGCGTGCGCAATTCGACGGCGCGCGGATCATCAGCCGGCTGATGCGCCAGGCCGATTTCGGCGCCGTGCACGACGAGCGCTCGCTCGTGGTGGCGTTCGCCGGCACCGACCTGCGCACAGCGCAGGCGATCACGCGGCGATTGGCAAGCGTGATGCGCCACACCCAGAACGGCCGCCGCGACACCAGGGCCGAGCCCGCCGTCAGCATCGCAACGCTGCTGCCGGGCGATTCCGCCCTCTCGTTGCTCGGGCGCCTGTTCGGGACGCCGGCGCGCGCGGCGTCATGACTACCGGACCAAGCGGCGGACCTGGGGCGGTGGCTAGTCGCGAAGGCCCAGCCGCTGAAGGTTCTCTGCCATGCGATCGATGGCCGCCTGCTGGAAGCGCATGGCTTGCTTGAACTTTGTGATCGTTAAGTCGGGGAATATCTCGGTCAACTGCGCAAAGGCGCGACGCGCTTCTTCGAACCTCCCTGCGCCATACAGAGACGATGCAAGATGCCGATATATCCACGTGGCATTCGGTCGTTCCTCCAAGGCGCGTTGGAACAATGCTGCGGCCTGGTCGTAGTTCTGCATGATCTCGTTTGCCGAACCCATACCGACGTAATTGTTGAAGTTGGTCGGATCGAGCGGACTGAGGCGCAGTGCACGCTCGAAATTGGTGATCGCATTCTGTGGCTGACCGACATAGTTTTCTAGCCAACCGAGGCGGCCCCACGCCCATGCATCATTCGGATCGATTGCTAACGCCCGCTCAAGCAACACCCGAGCGGTTCCATGGTTTTGTACAAGAGAATGTATGGCCCCCAAGATTGCCAGAACCATGGGATCGTCCCCGCTTAATTCTGCTGCGCGCTCCGCAAAGGATAGCGCCTTGTCCCGGCTCTCGACGATGTTCTCAACCCAATTGTAGACTAGGCACTGCGCATGACACCACCCGGCAAGAGATAGCGCCAGGGCATAGTCTGGATCAGCGGAAATTGCTGTTTCGAGCAACCCAAGGGCTTTGGAGTTTTCGTCCTTTTCACGCGCCCAGACGTGGGGCATCGCCCGCATTGTGTAATCGTAGCTGCCGAGATCCTGCGGACGCTTTCGTCGAGAACGCTCTATCTCGGCAGTACGAAGTGATGGCCCCAACGCACCCATCACTTGCGCCGAGATTCGATCCTGAAGGTCGAACAGGTCGCCGATGGCTCCGTCGTAGCGAGAGCTCCAGACATGGGTTCCTTTCTCGGTCTCTATCAGCTGAACGGTAATTCGCAGCTGCGCCCGCGCCTTCTGCACGCTGCCCTCGAGCACGTAGGCTACGCCAAGCTCCTTGCCGATATCGCGTACGTTTACGCTGCGTCCCCTGTAAGTGTAGGCGGACATGCGTGCGATCACGAAGAATGAGCGAACACGCGAAAGCGCAGACGTAATGGCTTCCACGATCCCATCGGCGAGGTAATCAGTTCCCTTCTCAGCCGACAGGTTTTCGAATGGCAGAACGACGATCGATGGCTTATCCGGAAGTGCCGGGTAAGTTCGCCGGCCGGTAGACACCCGAGATGCGCCGCTCTCGTCCAGACCCGCTCCGTCGGAGAGCACATCCACGCTGCCAACAAACCGGATGCCCTTACGCGGCAGGGTCCGTATCAGGGTTTGGTTCGCACCGCTGTCGCCGATCGCCCTTCGTGCAGCGTTGATCTGGCTCGTGAAAGTCGAATCCGAAATGCTGCGACCCGCCCAGACTGAGTCGATCAGTTCTTCCTTGCTCACGACGCGGTGATGATTCTGCAGCAGGTGAACCAGCAGGTCGAACACCTGCGGCTCTACTGCAATGTGCTGCGAACCGCGGCGGAGTTCGCGCCGCGCTGCATCAAGCACGTGATCGCCAAAGCGAAACGTCATATTGGCCTCCGAACGCAACCCTTTTGCGTTCGTGAGCGAATAATCAGGCCCATCCCGGGCAAAAAGCAAGGTCTCGTCAAAGACTTCGACGCCGAGTTGTCGCACCTTCCGCGAGCTTTCGGACACAATCGCTGCGGCGTCTGGTCCGAGCGCCCCTCGCCACAGGAGACAACGCTGTGCTCCCGATCAAGACGCCAGTCGCAACAACGACCACGAATCTCTTCCTCCTAGAGGACATCGACGCCGACAGGACGAAGAATCTTGCGGAAATCGATCGCAATGCGCTTCGCGCGGTCGGAGACTGGATCAAGACCTTCATGGCGAGTCCTCACAAGGATCTCGGCCGCGCCGGGCCCGTCTGTCCCTTTGTGCCAGCGGCCTTGAAGCACAAGACGCTTTGGCTCGCTGCCGAGCGCAGCGCCGGCCGGAGCGCAGCGGATGTCGTCCGTCTCGTGGAGGACTACAAGCGCCTGCTCCTCGCTGCTCAGCCCGTCGATGGCGACGACGCGAATGTCCGATCGATCGTTGTTGTTTTCACTGATTTGACAGCGGGCCAGGCCAAGGATTTCTGGGCCGGTGTCCTGAACCAGATCGGCATTCCGTCTTATGAGGACGATGGGCTGGCAATGGGACCCTTCTATGAGGGCAACCAGGATACCGCGATCTACAACCCGCACTTTCGACCGTTCATATCACCCGTACCGTTTCTGTTGATCAGACCCGCGGTCATCAGCGACTGGAAGTTCTTCCTGAACAACGAAGACTGGCTCACCCCCTGGGCACGTCGCCACGGCGAGCCTGCGTTCCACGCTCTTGCTGAGGAATTGCGCCGCTTGCCGTGGCGCGCGGGGCGCGACTAGTTCGGCCGCTTCGCAAATCGATTTGGAGACCACGTTCCTGCACTCGTCAAAGGAGGACAATGCCATGACTTGTATCAAGACGCTTGTCGCGGCTGCAGTTGCGGCCAGCACCGTGCTCGCCACTGGCGCCTTCGCCCAGAGCGCGAGGGAAATCCGCGGCGCTTCACCTTACGTCGCGGTCGAAAACGAGCCCGCGCCCAAGTTGATTGTCGATCCTCCACTTCCCGATGGGCTAGCCCAAGGAGTCTTCTGGGCGCAGTACCGGGTGGAGAACCTGCGCATTGCGCAAGTGTTCGGGGCCGGCGCCCGCCAGGTATCCCCACGTGTCGGGCATCTGCACATCAACGTCGACGACCTGCCCTGGTGGTGGGCGGATGCGAGCGACAACAACACCGTCGACATAGCCGGGCTACCCGCCGGTCAGCACAAAGTGAAGATCTCGCTGGTCGATACGGACCACAACGTCTTCCCCGGACAGGAGGTGACCCTGACGTTCACCATCCCCAGTCACGACAAGATGAGTCACAGCCACGGACGCTAGATGCGGATCGTTCGCGATAAATCGGAGACATGACGACATGATCGACTGGAAGCAGGAGACTAGCGATGTCAACGCGCGCCTCAAGGAGCTCGCATCGCGTACTCCCGACACGTTGAAGGGAGCGCTGCTGCTCAGCGGCGCCGGCGCGAGGACCAATCACCTTGACGCCAGAACGCGCGAACTGATCGCGCTGGCGGTGGCCGTGACGACGCGCTGTGACGGCTGCATCGCCGCTCATGCCGCCCAGGCCGTGAAGCTCGGTATCGGCGACGAGGAAATCGCCGAGGCGCTCGGCGTCGCCATCAATCTCAATGCCGGCGCGGCCCTGGTCTACAGCAGCCATGTGCTCGACGCGGTGGATCGTCTCAAGCAAACCCGAGAAGGAGAACTCCATGCTTAACGGAAAGACTGCACTCGTCACTGGTGGCACATCGGGCATTGGCCTTGCCACCGCGAAGCTCTTGCGCACCAATGGTGCACGGGTTGCCGTGACGGGCCGTGAGCCGGACGCCCTGGAGCGCGCGCGCCAGATCATCGGAGGCGACGTCCTGGCATTGCAGACCGACGTGCTTTCCCGTGACGCCCTCCGCAAGATGGCCCAGGACATACGGCAGGCCTTCGGTGCGCT
>NZ_JACMYP010000404.1 GCF_020889705.1 Bradyrhizobium altum
GAATCAGGCGCGACAGGTCGATGCCGTCATCGATCATCGCATCGGTCAGCCCGAACTCGCCGCGCGCGGTGCGGCAGGCGCCGACCACGCGGCGGTCGTCGTCATAGGCGAGCATGCCGTGGCCGTCGCCGGGCAGTGTCGCGATCCATGAGGCGCGGTAGCGCCGGCGGAAGAACGACTGCTCGATCCGCCGCGTCGCTTCCGCGGTGACGGCGAGCGCCAGTTCATGCGCGCTGCGGCCGAGATCGCTGCGGCAGGAGGAGATGTTGACGGCGCCGGCGAGCCGGCCGGCATGGTCGAACAGCGGCGACACCGCGCAGGTGAACATGTGCCACTGCTCACGGAAATGCTCGTCGCCATGCACGATGATCGGCCGCTGCTCGGCGAGCGCGGTGCCGAGCCCGTTGGTGCCCTCGAAGGTCTCGGCGAAGTTCGAGCCGGTGTAGATTTTCCATTCCAGGAACATCCGCGCGTAGTCGCCCCCGGGCAGGCGGCTCACCAGCATCGTCGCGTTGGGATCGGCGAGGTTGACGCAGTAGCCGGAGTCGTGGAGCACCCGGGCAAGATCCTCGAGCTCCGGGATCGCGACCTGGATCAAATCCTCCATCGGTTCGGCGATGTGCCGGACCTCGGCTTCGGTCAGGGTTTGGGGCGGCCCGCGCCGGGCCGGATCGAGGTTGTGATTGACCACGCAGCGCCGCCAGGACGCGGCAATCCGCGCCTCGGTGTCGAGGCCAGCCAACTGATTGGCCGCCGATAAAACACGGGCGACGTGATTCGAGGCCGAAAGATTGGCCATCCAGAGGTCTCCACCCCTAATTTTCCGCGAAGTCTGGCACCCCGACGGCGAATGTCAATTGGCCGACGGGGTCGCGGGGAGGGACCTTGGAGGGATCGCGGCAGTGGACGCGGCTCAATCCGCAGGCCGCGCCTCGGGAAATTTCCAGCTCCCGTCCAGAACGTCGGAGCGCGGTTGAAATAGCCGCACGGTGTAATTCCACCCCTGCGTGATCGGCAGGCAGTTGGTGGCCTTGCCGTCGCAGCCGCCGAACTGGATGGTGGTCGTACCGTCGGCGGCCTTCGCGGCGGTGATGCTGTTCACTGCGTAGCTGTTGGTCGGGTTCGGCTGCAGATAGCCGTCGCTGTTGTAGACCGTGAGCGACCAGAAACCGTCGACGGGAACATCCTTCACCGTCAGCGTGTGCACCGTGCTGCCGTCGTTGCGCGCCGGCGTGATCGGGAGATAAAGCGCGTCCTTCTCGGGATTGCCGCCCCACAGCATGGCGCTGCCGATCAAATGCTTCACCGGGTCGACCTGCTGCGCGTCGGCGCCGAACATGCGCCGCGTATCGGAGACCGTGGTGCCAAGCTGCAACAGCGCTGCCTTCACCCGGTTGAGGCTGGCTTGATCCCAGTTCGGAATATCGAACGTGCCGGGGCGTTCCTGCTTCGATGCAATCGCGTCCTGCAAGGCGTGAACCTGCCGGATCTCTTCGCTGTCGGAGAAATCGACCAGGAAGCGGACCACCGCAATGGCATAGCGCGTGCCGATCGTCTCGCGCGTCAGGGTGTGGCTGCCCGCGCCGTAATACACGCCCGTGGTGTATTGATCCTCATTGACGATTTGCATCGCCATGAAGCGCCTTGCGCCGGCCGGCAGCGTGATCGTCACCGGTCCGGCATCGAGATCGAAGATCGCAAACGAGTACAGCGTGTCGCGGTTGGGGCGGACGATGCCTTGCTGCACCGGTGGTGCAAGCTCGCGGCCATGACGGAATTTTCCGAAGCCGCCGCCTTTGACCACGCCGGCGAAATAGACGTCGGTCTGTGCCCGCGCGTAGTTCGCGACGGTGACGGGTTGCGGCGGTGACGCCGGTGTTTGGGCCGATGCGGCCGAACTTGCGAGCGCGAATGTCATGGCTGTCAGGATGCTCGTTTTCATAGGCTCTCCGGAGGTGAGGTCCCTCATGGCCGGAGAGGTAGGCCAACCAAATATGAAAATGAATGCCCAGGATTGGCAACAACCCTTCCAGATATGATAGGCTGCTCGCATGGATCTCAACGCGGTCAGGATGTTCGTCGCGGTCGTTCAGGCCGGCAGCCTCTCGGCGGGAGCCGCACGGCTCGAGATTCCGCTGCCGACACTGAGCCGCCGGATCAGAGATCTCGAACGGCAGCTGAAGGTGCAGTTGCTGGAGCGATCGGCGCGCGGCGCGAAGCTGACGGATGCCGGCGCGCGGCTGCACGAGCGCGCCGTCCAGGGCATCGAGCAGCTGCTGGAAGCCGAGCAGGTGGTCGTCAACGACCAGATGCAGTTGAAGGGACGTTTGCGCCTGTCGCTGCCGCAGACATTCGAGCCGTGGTGGGAGCTGCTGGCCGCCTTCCAGCAGCGCTATCCGGACATCCAAATTCACCTCTACTCGACCGAGCGCCGCGTCGACCTGGTCGAGGACGGCATCGATGTCGCGCTTCGGGTCGGCGCGATCGTTCACGAGGCGATGGTGGCGCGCCGCGTGCTGTCGTTCCGCAATGTTCTCGTCGCCAGTCCGCGGTTGATCAAGCGCTTCGGGCAGCCGAAACACCCGGACGCGCTGCATCACCTGCCGTGCGGGGTATGGGCATCGCGGATCGATACCCAGGTGCGCTGGGACCTCGGCGGGCATGTCGTCGAGCCCAACGCCGTGCTGTCCACCAACGACTATCATCATCTGTGCACCCGGGCGCTGCGCGGCGACGTGGTCACGGAGCTGCCGCCCTTCCTGGTCGCGGCGGCGATCCGTGACAAACGCCTGATCCGGTTGCTGCCGCAGCATCCGTTGCCGGAGTGGTCGCTCAACCTGCTCTATCCGCCGCACCGTAACCAATCGACCATCGTGCGAACCTATCTGGATTTTTGCCAGGGCTACCTGCCGAAGATCGTTCAGGCCTGCACGGTCTGAGTGGAGGTGCACGCCAGCCGCGGCGAGCAACTTTGTTAATCCGCCATCCGCGGTCGGTCCGCGGCGGATTACGCCTCGCTGATCCGCCCTACTTGACCTCACCCGCCGTGAGCAGCACGAACGAGCGGCCGGTCACCTTGCAGGTGCTGTCGAACGCAAACGGCGCACCCGCCGGTTGCTCCGGCGCATTGGTATCCACGAGCAGCGACCAGTGCGGGCCGGCAGACGTCGGCGGCAGCTTGAAGTCGACCTTGCCCTCA
Source organism: Bradyrhizobium altum (assembly GCF_020889705.1). GTDB lineage: Bacteria > Pseudomonadota > Alphaproteobacteria > Rhizobiales > Xanthobacteraceae > Bradyrhizobium > Bradyrhizobium altum. Next base: position 3,200 of record NZ_JACMYP010000404.1, read on the forward strand.
TAGCTGTTGAGGATGAGAAGCACGGTGTCGTCTTCGCCGCGCGGGCGATGGCGGTCTTGCGGGCGCGGCCGTCGAGCACGACACCGAAGCATTTGATCCAGCCGGTGGTCCAGTCGGCCGGCGTCATCTCCACGCCTGAGGTGCTGATCCAGACCACGTCGCGGATCTCGAGCTGGGGATCGCGATCGCCCGAAAGGAAGCGGCTGCGGCGAAGGATCGGATAGTCGCGCCGCAGCTTGATCATCCGCTTGGTGAAGGCGAGCAGCTTCTCGGCGTCGTCGGAAAAATTCCAGTCGAACCAGGAGATGTCGTTGTCCTGGCAATAGGCGTTGTTGTTGCCACGCTGGGTGCGGCCGAACTCGTCGCCGCCGAGCAGCATCGGTGTGCCCTGCGAGGCCAATAGCGTCGCCAGCATGTTGCGCTTCTGGCGTTCGCGCAAAGTGCGGATCTCGGGGTTGTCGGTCGGGCCCTCGGCGCCGCAATTCCAGGAGTGGTTGTCGGACGAGCCGTCGCTGTTGTGCTCGCCGTTCGCCTCGTTGTGCTTGTTGTTGTAGCTCGCCCAGTCGTTCAGCGTGAACCCGTCATGGGCGGTGATGAAGTTGACGCTGGCCCAGGTGCGGCGGCCCTCGCGGTTGAACACGTCATGCGAGCCGAGCAGCCGCGGCGCCAGCGCGCCGGGCGCAGTCTCGCCGCGCCAGAAGTCGCGCACGGTGTTGCGGTACTTGTCGTTCCATTCCGCCCAGCCCGGCGGGAAGCCGCCGACCTGGTAGCCGCCGGGGCCGCAGTCCCAGGGTTCTGCGATCAGCTTGACGGTGGCGAGCAACGGGTCCTGGTTCATCGCCTTCAGGAAGCCGGACTGCTCGTCGAAGCCGTAGACCTCGCGCGCCAGGATGGTGCCGAGATCGAAGCGGAAGCCGTCGACATGCATATGGCCGGCCCAGTAGCGCAGGCTGTCCATCACCATCTGGATCACGCGGGGATGCGACAGGTTTACCGTGTTGCCGGTGCCGGTGTCGTTGATGTAGTAGCGCCTTTTGTCGGGCAGCAGCCGGTAATAGCTCGCATTGTCGATGCCCTTGAACGACAGCGTCGGGCCGCGCTCATTGCCTTCGGCGGTGTGGTTGTAGACGACATCCAGAATGACTTCGAGACCTGCGCCATGCAGTCGCGACACCATCTCCTTGAATTCGCGCAGGCTGTTGGCGACATCGGCGGCATAGCGCGGGTCCGGCGCGAAGAAGCCGATCGTGTTGTAGCCCCAGTAATTGGTGAGGTGCTTGTCCAGCAAATTGCTGTCGTTGATGAAGGAATGCACCGGCAGCAGCTCGACCGAGGTGATGCCGAGCCCCTTCAGATGATCGATCGCCGCGTTCGAGCCGAAGCCGGCATAGGTGCCGCGCAGGTTTTCAGCGATGCCCGGGTGCTGCCTGGTAAAACCCTTGACGTGGGTTTCGTAGACGACGGTCTCGTCCCAGTGCACGTCCTGCCGCTGCGCCTCCTGGACCCAGTCGAAGTTGGGATCGACCACCACGCATTTCGGCATGAACGGCGCGCTGTCGCGCGTGTCGAAGGTCAAGTCGTCGCCCGATTCCATCTTGTAGCCGAACACCGCCGGATTCCAGGTCAGGCTGCCCGCATGGGCACACGCATAGGGATCGAGCAGCAGCTTGTTCGGATTGAACCTGTGGCCGCCGTCCGGTTGGTAGGGGCCGTAGACGCGATAGCCGTAGAACGTGCCGGGTTGTACGCCGTTGATGAAGCCGTGAAACACCTGGTCGGTATATTCCGGCAGCTCGAAGCGATGCGTCTCGCGCTCGCCGTCGAACAGGCAGACCTCGACCTTGGTGGCGTTGGCGGAAAACACCGCGAAGTTGGTGCCATGGCCGCTCCAATGGGCGCCCAGTGGATAGGGCAGCCCTTCCTCGATCACGAAATCGGACATCGGTCCCCCAAGGCTTGCGACAGAGCCATCCTGGAACTGGCAAATCAACCTGCAACAAACGCCGCCGCGCGGAAAACGTTGCATTGGCTATTTAGCGGCAGTTGTCATGGATCGTGTGACGCAAGGCAGGCCCCGCGTTGTCGCGGCGTTCTTTGCCAACGGAGAGGGTGGAACGAAATGCAAGCTCGGACAAATCGTGTCGCGAGATAGTGAAGGAGCGTCCCCATCCACA
>NZ_JACMYP010000405.1 GCF_020889705.1 Bradyrhizobium altum
CCGCCACCGCGGGCAGCATCGGCACTGCCTGCGAGCAGCGCGGCCGATGCCGCGACCGCGAGGATCGTGGCGAGCGCCAACACGGTGTGTCTGCAGCGGGCAGCCCTCAGCATCTTTCCTCACCCTTAGGATACTCAGCGATGCCTGACATCAACATCGAGGGCCGCCGCCGGGTTCCCGCGACGATCCGGGCGCGGCGATCTAATTTGCCGGATGGAACCTGGGGCGGAGGCAACATCCGGCTTGGTTCACCGCGGCTGAGGTGCCAATCACTGAGTTGCCCGGCGTACGGATGCGCAACTGCTTCCCCATCCACATCTGTCATCGCCCGGCTCGCCGCCTCCGCTAAAGCTTCGGCGCGCCAGGGATCCGTAGCCTCGTCGCAGCCTTGGCGGAGACGGGACCCGGCGATCCAGTACGCCGCGGCCTCTCGGCTCAAGCACGGGCGTCTCTGGAATACTGGATCACCCGCATGCGCATGCGGGTGATGATATCGCGTGGTGTGACAACTTGAATCGAGAACCATCCTCATCGTCGTCCCGGCGAAGGCCGGGACCCATTACCTCAATTGTTCGTCATTGCATGACGCTGGGGCCAGATTCCCTTCACAACGAAATGCGGTGGTTGATGGGTCCTGGCTTTCGCCAGGACGACACTGTGGTGTTGGCACGGCTGGAGTTACCAACCAATACTCACACCGGCAGCGCCGTCGAATACTTCACCTGGCTCAGCGCAAAGCTCGACTCGATCGAGGCGATGCCGTCGAGCCGGGTCAGCTTGTTCTTCAGGAACGCCTCATAGGAGGAGAGGTCGGCGGCGACCACGCGCAGCAGGTAGTCGCGGTTGCCGGTCATCAAATAGCACTCGAGCACCTCGTCCCATTTCGAGATCGCGCGCGCGAAGCGGTTGAGGTCTTCCTCCTTCTGCCGCGCCAGCTTGATCGAGATGAAGACCGAGACGTGCAGTCCCAGCGATTTCTGGTCGACGGTCGCGATGTAGCGAGAGATCACACCGCGCTCCTCGAGTAGCTTGACCCGGCGGTGGCAGGGCGACACCGACAGCCCGACCTTGTCGGCGAGCTCCTGCATGGTCATGCGGCTGTCGGTCTGGAGCAGACTCAGGATCTTGCGGTCGATGGCGTCGAGGGCAGGCATTGGGATAAACTCGTTGGTGGAGGCCGGATCGTGGGAATTTATCCCAATTTTTCCTGTGCTGTCGCGTGGAATTGAGATTTTCGGCGGTCGCCGCGGCAGTAACATCGGACATATTCGCTGGGAGCATTGCCATGGGAATCGCGCCTGAACGCCTCGACATGCTGTCCGCCCTGGCCCGCAAGGTGCTGTGGCTGTCGTCGTGGACCATCCATCACGCCAACCATGTGCGGCCCTCCACCGACGGGTTGAAGGTCGGCGGCCACCAGGCATCGTCGGCCTCGCTCGCCAACATCATGTCGGCGCTGTATTTCTCGGTGCTGCGCCCGCAGGATCGCGTCGCGGTGAAGCCGCATGCGAGCCCGGTGTTCCACGCGATCCAGTATCTGTTCGGCCATCAGACCCGCGACAAGCTGGAGAATTTCCGCGGCTACAAGGGCGCGCAGTCCTATCCCTCCCGCACCAAGGATGTCGACGACGTCGACTTCTCCACCGGCTCGGTCGGCCTCGGCGTGGCGCAGACGCTGTTCGCCTCGCTGGTGCAGGACTACGTCAAGGCGCATGGCTGGCTGAACGACCGGCCCGAGGGCCGCATGATCGCGCTGGTCGGCGACGCCGAGATGGACGAGGGCAACATCTTCGAGGCGCTGCTCGAGGGGTGGAAGCATGGCCTGCGCAACACCTGGTGGGTGGTCGACTACAACAGGCAGTCGCTCGACGCCGTGGTGCGCGAGGGGCTGTGGGCCAAGTTCGAGACCATGTTCCGCAATTTCGGCTGGGACGTGGTGATCGTTAAGTACGGCAAGCTGATGCTCGAGGCGTTTGCCGAGCCCGGCGGCGAGGCGCTGCGGCGCTGGATCGACAATTGCCCGAACCAGATGTACGCGGCGCTCTGCTTCCAGGGCGGCGCGGCGTTCCGCAAGCATCTGCAGGACGATATCGGCGACCAAGGCGACGTGTCGGCCCTAATCGATCGCCGCAGCGACGACGAGCTGCTGGCGCTGATGTCGAACCTCGGCGGCCACGACATGGCGAGCATGATCGAGGCGTTCGAGGCGATCGACCACGATCGCCCGGTCTGCTTCATCGCCTACACGATCAAGGGCGTCGGCCTGCCGATGCAGGGCCACAAGGACAATCACGCCGGCCTGATGACGGTGGCGCAGATGGAGAAGTGGCGCGCCGCGCAGAACATCCGCACCGGCCACGAGTGGGACAAGTTCGAGGGCCTGTCGCAGGAGCCCGCGAAGCTCGAGGCGTTCCTGGCCGAGGCGCCGTTCAACCGCGAGGGACGCCGTCGTCTCTCGGCGCCTGAAGTCGAGGTGCCGGAGCGGCTGGCCTTCAAGGCCTCGGCGCAGATGTCGACGCAGCAGGGTTTTGGTCTGGTGCTGCATGAGCTCGCGCGCGGCGACAGCGAGCTTGCGTCGCGCATCGTCACCGTTTCGCCCGACGTCACCGTGTCGACCAATCTCGGCGCCTGGGTCAACCGCCGCGGCCTGTTCGCGAAGGCGGAGAACCACGACCTGTTCCGGCAGGAGAAGATCCCGTCAGCCTACACCTGGGAATATTCACCGAAGGGCCAGCACCTCGAGCTCGGCATTGCCGAGATGAATCTGTTCATCATGCTGTCGGCGCTCGGACTGTCGCAGCAGATCAACGGCGCGCGGCTGCTGCCGGTCGGCACGCTGTACGACCCCTTCATCGAGCGCGGCCTCGATGCGTTGAACTATGCCTGCTACCAGGACGCCCGTTTCATGGTGGCGGCGACGCCGTCGGGCATCTCGCTGGCGCCGGAAGGCGGCGCGCATCAATCGATCAAGACGCCGTTGATCGGGATCGGGCAGGACGGGCTTGCCTCGTTCGATCCGGCCTTCGTCGATGAACTTGCCGTGATCATGGGCTGGGGTTTTGGCCACATGCAGCGCGAGGGCGCCGACGGTGGTTCGGTTTACTTGCGACTCTCGACCCGGACGCTGGAGCAACCGCAGCGGATCATGACACCGGACCTGCAGCGCGACATCACGGATGGCGCCTACTGGATGCGCAAGCCGGGCCCGAACTGCGACATCGTTGTTGCATATGCCGGCACCGTCGCGCCGGAAGCGATCGAGGCAGTCGGCCTGATCGGCGAGAGCCACCGCGATGTCGGTCTCCTGGCGCTAACCTCTGCCGACCGGCTCTATGCGGGTTGGTCCGCCGCGCGGAATTTGCGCCGCGACCGCCGTGGCACGCAGCATTTGAGTCATATCGAGCGCATGCTGGCGCCGCTCGGCCGCGACTGCGGCATCGTGACCGTGATCGACGGCCATCCGGCCTCGCTCGGCTGGCTCGGCAGCGTGCGCGGGCACCGGGTCGAGGCGCTCGGCGTCGAGCATTTCGGCCAGACCGGGACGATCGGAGACCTCTACCGCCACTACGGCATCGACGCCAACGCCATCATCGATGCGGCGGAGAGCGTGTCGGTCGGCGCCCCGGTTCGGCACCGCAAGATGGCGGTGTGAGGCGATAGATGAGGGACCGGTGGCATGCCTTGCCACCGGTGCGGCAGCGACATTATATGCCGTGGGCGTGCACGAGCCGCGCCCCGCATATGGCGGGTTCAATTCGCCCTGCTTTCGTGCAAGGATGCCTGCCGAACGCTTTCCGTTCCCCTTATCCATACGCCCCCTACAAGAGGTTTCCGATGGTCAATCGTATGCAATTCTACATCGATGGCGCCTGGGTCGATCCCGTCGTCAAAGGCAAGTCCACCCCCGTCGTCAATCCGGCGACCGAAGAAGCGATGTATGAGGTTGCGCTCGGCTCCAAGGCCGATGTCGACAAGGCAGTCGCCGCCGCCAAGCGTGCGTTCGAGACCTATTCCCGGACCAGCCGCGAGGAGCGCATCGCACTGCTCACCAAGGTCGTCGAGGTCTACAAGGGCCGCATGAAGGAGATCGGCGCTGCCGTCTCCGACGAGATGGGCGCTCCGCTGCCGATGGCCGAGAAGCTGCAGGCCGGTGCCGGCCTTGGCCACCTCATGAACACCCTCGAAGTGCTCAAGAAGTACGAGTTCGAGGAGACCATGGGCACCGCCGTGATCGTGCGCGAGCCGGTCGGCGTCGTCGGCATGATCACCCCCTGGAACTGGCCGCTCAACCAGATCGCCTGCAAGGTCGCGCCCGCGCTCGCCGCCGGTTGCACCATGATCCTGAAGCCGTCGGAGTTCACCCCGACCTCGGCGCTGATCTTTGCGGAAATCCTCGATGAAGCCGGCGTGCCGAAGGGCGTGTTCAACCTCCTCAACGGCCTCGGCCCGGAGGTGGGTGCCGCGATGAGCGAGCACCCGGATATCGACATGATCTCGTTCACCGGCTCGACCCGCGCCGGCGTCGATGTTGCCAAGCGTGCGGCGCCGACCGTGAAGCGCGTCAGCCAGGAGCTCGGCGGCAAGTCGCCGAACGTGATCCTCGAGGGTGCTGACCTCGCTAAGGCGGTGACCGGCGGCGTGATGCACATGTTCAACAACTCGGGCCAGTCCTGCAACGCGCCGTCGCGCATGATCGTGCCGCTCTCCAAGATGAAGGAAGTGGCCGCGATCGCGAAGGGCGTCGCCGACAAGACCAAGGCCGGCGATCCGCGCGCCGACGGCACCACGATCGGCCCGGTCGTCAACCGCGGCCAGTGGGACAAGATCCAGGCGCTGATCCAGAAGGGCATCGACGAGGGCGCAACGCTCGTCGCCGGTGGCCCGGGCCTGCCCGAGGGCGTCAACAAGGGCTTCTATGTCCGTCCGACCATCTTCGCCGACGTCACCAACGACATGACGATCGCCCGCGAGGAAATCTTCGGACCGGTGCTGACCATCCTCGGCGCCAAAGACGAGGCTGAGGCGGTGAAGATCGCCAACGACACGCCCTATGGTCTCGCCGGTTACGTCTCGGCCGACACTGTGGAGACCGCGCGCCGCGTCGGCCGCCAGATCCGCGCCGGCAACGTCAACCTGCAAGGCGTGCCGAACGAGCGCTCCGCGCCGTTCGGCGGCTACAAGCAGTCCGGCAACGGCCGCGAGTGGGGCCGCTACGGTCTGGAAGAATATCTCGAGGCCAAGGCGGTCGCCGGCTACAACGCCGCGTAAGCCGAGCTAAGAGAGACGCGATTTTGACGCCGGGGCGGATCACCGCTCCGGCGTCAGACGTTTAGGAAGCTCGAAGTTTTATCGTCGTCCCGGCGAAAG
>NZ_JACMYP010000406.1 GCF_020889705.1 Bradyrhizobium altum
TGAGAGCGAGCTCGGGGCCGTGCGCATCGACGACTACAAGTATCGCTTCATCGACCAACCCGGCGGTTGGCTCGGTGAAAAAGCCAAAGTTGACGTGCCCTACCTGATCAACCTTCGCCTTGATCCGTTCGAGCGAACGGGCTGGCCCGATAGCGGGACCAAATACGGCGCGCAACAATACTTCGACTGGTTCAAATATGAGTTCTGGCGATTCGTGTTCGTTCAACAGGAGGTCGAGAAGCTGGCCATGACCGCGATCGAGTTTCCGCCGATGCAGAAGGGCGCGAGCTTCAATCTCGATGCTGTGAAGGCGAAAATCGAGGCCGCCAGGACGGCAATGGCCAAGTAGGCGTGCAGGACCATTGACTGACAAGAACGGGCATCACTAGGTCGGGGTGCCTATCCTTCAACGTTCGCGGGCAGATGATTCTGGAACATTCAGAGAAAGGACTTGTCATGCATCCTGCAATTCTCGGAATTGCTCTTGGCGGTCAATTGGCGATGCTTGTTTCCGATCAGGTTCCTAAACTCAATGTGGAGGCTGCCTGCAGAGGTTCGGTAGCAGCCGACAAGGCTATGGGCTTAGATTTGCCTCAGAGCTTCGAGAAGTGCATGAGCGATGAGAATTCGGCGCAGCAGCAACTTGGGCCGATTTGGTCTTCGTATTCTGCCGCAATTCGAGCCCAATGCGAAGGCGAGGCTACGGCTGCTGGAGACGCCAGCTATGTTGATCTGCTGACTTGTCTTCAGATGACGGATGGTACAAATCCGAATTCTAGTACCAGTCTTAAGGGCGCTAGCAGAAGGAAATCTCCGAAGTGATTGAAACGCGCATTTAGCAAAGCTTTCACTCCAAGGCGCAGCCTGTGGTGAGTTGATCTAAGCGGAGTGCGATTCACTGTTTTCCCTTGAGTATGACAGGACGTCCTGAAAGGCGCGGCAAGATGTTCACATTCCGAACATCGATAACCTTCGCTGTGATGGCATTCATTGCCGCGCTGGCTGGACTCTTGATCTTCATTCAGTTCTGGACCCTACGTCTGGCCGCCGAGGAGGCGGCGTCCGCCCGCATGGATGCGGCCAGCGCAGAGACGCTGGGGCGCCTTCAGAATGAAATCTCCAAAATCACGTCACTTGTTCACGTGCTGTCGAGCAGTTCAAGCGTCGCCGATTCAGAGGAAAGATCGGAAGTCGGCCCCGCAATTCCACTGTTCAAGACCGCTCTCCTCGAAGTGCCCAAAATGGACTCAATCTATGTCGGCTACGACAATGGAGCCTGGTTGCAGGTGCGGCCTTTGGACCAACTGAATGAGGAGGAACAGGCGAAGCTAAGGGCGCCGCTGGGCGCTTCCGTTAGCGTCAGCTTGATCCGTCCTACCCCATCCGGCGCCTTGCCCATGCGACGGATCTTCGAAGACCCGCAAGGCAACCAGCTCGAGCAGCTCGATCTGTGGAAATACGGTTACGACCCACGTAAGCGGTTCTGGTATATTGACGCGATCAAGGCCGACCGGGTCGTCATATCGTCGCCCTACGTTGCATTCAGCATCGGCGCACCCGTGATCACCGTGAGCGCGCCGTTGCGGGGGAAAGTGCGCGGCGTCATCGCGGCCGATCTCAAGCTCGACGATTTCAGCGATTTCGTCTATGCGCAGCGGCCAGGGGAGCACGGAACAGCCCTGATTTTCGATCAGGCCGGGATGCTTGTTGCCCACCCCGATTTTGCGCAATTCGTCGCAAATGCGATGACGCATCCCTCGCACCCGCAGCATTTCAACCTCAAGGAAATGGGCGGCGGACTGGCCGCGTCGATCCTGAAAGCGTGGAATGGCGGCGGCCAGTACGATGGAAGTATTCGCGAGCGAGGGCTAGATTTTCTTTTCCGGCTGAGGAAATTCAAACTGGGTGAGCAGTTTAGCCTCAACGTTCTGATGATCGCGCAGCAAGATGATTTCGTAAAGGATATCCAGAAGTTGCAGCGCGTCGGGCTAATCATCGCGGTGACTGCTTGCGCTGCCTTTGTGCCAGCTGTTTGGCTTTTCGGGAGCAAGATATCACGTTCTTTGAAAACCATAACGGTCCAAGCCGGCAAGCTCCAGACGCTGCGTGCCCCCGACAGCTCACCGGTCGGTTCATACATCAAGGAGGTTCAAGAGCTCGGCCTCACCGTGAGCCTCGCGCAGCGCGCAATCTGGTCGTTCTCGCGATTTGTCCCCAAGGAGCTCGTCAGGCGAGTCGTCGACAATTCAATCTCCAGTGAACTTGGCGGCGTCAGGCAAGAAATCACCGCCCTCTTCACCGACGTTCGCGGCTTCACGACCATTGCTGAATCATCGGACCCCGATGCTCTCATGCACCAGACATCCCGCTATTTCACTGTGTTAACGGAGGCCTTTCTTGCCGAGGCCGGGACGATTGACAAGTTCATCGGCGATGCGGTGATGGTTTTCTGGAACGCCCCAAATTCACAGCCCGATCACGTCGAGCGCGCTTGTCGGGCAGCTCTTGCAGGCAAGATTGCCAGCGAACAGCTTAACGCCCAATTCGAATCCGAAGGCCTACAGCCGTTTTTCACGCGGTTCGGCATTCATGTCGGCGAGGCCGTGGTCGGCAACCTCGGCTCGGCCGAACGGATGAACTACACGGCCCTTGGAAGCACAGTGAATCTGGCCGCCCGCCTCGAAGGCCTGAACAAGGAACATGGAACCGCTATCCTCGCCAGTGAGGACGTTTACTCTCGAGCCCGGCATTGCTTCCGGTTCAAGGAGATCGGTTCGGTCATTGCCAAAGGCATGACCAAGGCAACCCTCATTTTCGAACTCATTGAGGCAGGGGGATGAAGACCTCGTCGTCGACAGCGCCCCGTCGCCGGTTCGGATGGGGATTGCTTCTGTTGCTCCTGCTGTTTGCCGCTCCTGTAGCTGGCGCAGACGACAACACCATTCGGGTCGGCATTCTTCATTCGCTTACCGGCACCATGGCCATCAGCGAGTCGGTGCTCAAGGACACGGTACTCATGCTGATTGACGACCAGAACCGGAAGGGTGGTCTGCTCGGGCGGAAACTCGTGCCGATTGTTGTCGATCCCGCCTCCGACTGGGATCTCTTCGCCGAAAAGGCCCGGGATCTGCTCACGAAAGAAAAGGTCGCAGTCGTGTTCGGCTGTTGGACCTCGGTATCACGCAAGTCCGTCCTTCCGGTCTTCGAGCAAATGAACGGCCTGCTCTATTATCCCGTCCAGTACGAGGGTGAGGAAAGCTCCCGCAACATCTTCTACACGGGAGCCGCGCCCAATCAGCAAGCGATCCCGGCCGCTCGATACCTGATGAGCAGGGAGGGCGGCGAGGTTCGCAGGTGGGTTCTTCTCGGCACGGACTATGTCTATCCGCGCACGACCAACCGGATATTGGAAGCCTATCTCGCCTCAGAGGGCGTTTCGCAGGAAGACATCATGACGATCTACACGCCATTCGGCTACGCCGACTGGCGTGAGATCATCGAGCGCATCAAGAAGTTCGGAACCGAGGGGAAAAAGATCGCGGTCATTTCAACCATCAATGGCGATGCCAACACATATTTCTACAAGGAGCTCGCAGCGCAAAAGGTGGACGCCAATTCCATTCCGGTCATGGCATTCTCTGTCGGCGAGCGCGAGCTACTGGGCATGGACGCGAAGTCTTTGGCCGGCCACCTGGCGGCCTGGAATTACTTCCATTCAGTCAAGTCACCCGAAAATGACGCATTCATCAAGATGTGGAAGGGCTTCACCGGAGGCAAGGACGAAACCACCAACGATCCAATGGAGGCCACGTTCATCGGCTTCAGGATGTGGGCGCAGGCTGTGGCGCAAGCGGGCACGACAGAGGTCGATTCGGTTCGTCAGGCCATGTACGGGCAAAGGGTAAAGGCGCCAAGCGGTTTCGAGGAGGTCATGAACACCAACCACCACCTTTCCAAGCCGGTCATGATCGGCAAGATCGATGCCGCCGGGAGGTTTGAGGTCATTTGGCAGTCGATCAACCCGATCAGGGCCGACGCCTGGAGCAAGTACATTCGCGACAGCGCCAAGCGTACGGCCAATTGGACTTTTCCTTGGGTGTGCGGAGGGTGCATCGAACCGACCTTCAAAGAGTGGTGAGGGTTCGTTGCTCCGGTCGATTGATCGGACTGTATGCGAGCGCTACCCCAACCGATGCCTCCAGTTGGCCCAATTGCGGACTCCCGCGTTGCAAAACGCGCGGGCCTTCGCGTCTATCCGTGAACCTGCGTCGCCACCCCGGTGGAGGACCTGCAAGCGGCCCAGATTTGGTGTATGTTCGTGCCGCCAATTCTTGCCCTTGTCCGATGGTGCCCAGCCGGGAAGGCAATTGTCCGGAGACTCGATCATGCGCGATCTAGACCGGCGACAAATTTTGTTTGCGACCGTGGCGGCATCCGCGTCGAGTTTAATTTCGGCAGGACGACCGTTCGCGGCTGACCTGCCGAAGGTCGGCCTCGTACATCCAGGACCCAAAGGTCCGATCCCATCGATCAGCGCGGTCGTCGCGGGTATGGCTGCGCGGGGCTATGACGATGGAAAGACCGTAGCCCTCGAATATCGGTACGCCGAGGGCAAGCTCGACCAATTGCCGCCAATTGCAAGAAATTTGATTGAGCAGAACGTGAAAGTGATCGTTGCAGTGGCCGGAGAAGCGCTGGTCGCGGCAGCAAAGGTTACGAACACGGTGCCGATCGTGAGTGCGACGGCGGGCGGCGACTTTGTTTCGATGGGCCTTATCAGAAGTTGGGACCGCCCGGATACCAATGTGACCGGCATGAACTTGATAGCCGATGAAGCTGCGGCCGCCCGGGTTGAGATATTACGAAAGACGCTGCCGGTGGCGAGAACCCTGGCGATTCTCGTCAATCCTTATCCCGGCAACGACCAATTGCTCAGGGCTATGCGAGCTGCGTCCATGAAGGCAAACATTAAGCTCGTGACGTTCGACATCAGCAAGGCCGACGAGCTGGAACCCGCAATCCTCGCCGCCAAGCGGGATGGCGCTGATGCGGTCACGAGTTTGCAGGGGCCGTTCTTTTTCTTCCAACGCAAGCTTCTGGCCGAGTTGTCTCTCAAGCATAGGATTCCACTGGCGATGAGCGAGGCATTGGCCGCTGAAGCGGGCGCATTGTTGCAGGTCAATCCCGATGTTCCGGGCTGCGCCGAGCGCTCGGCTGGCTTCGTCGATCTGATCCTGAAGGGTGCAAGTCCGCGCGATCTCAAGATCGAACGCTACAGCCGATACGATGTCGTGTTCAATCTCAGGACAGCGAAAGAGCTCGGCATAAGCCTCAGTCCAGATACGATCAAA
>NZ_JACMYP010000407.1 GCF_020889705.1 Bradyrhizobium altum
CTCGCCGGCGAACGCCGCGGCTCGCTGCTCGATGCGATCGACTGCACCGTCACCGCGGCCGGCTCGCGCCTGCTCGCACAGCGCCTGGCCGCGCCGCTTACCGATGTTGCCGTGATCGCGCGGCGGCTCGATGCCGTCTCCGCCTTCGTTGCGGACTCCGCGACGCGCGAGGACATCAGGACCGTGCTGCGCGCGGCGCCCGACATGTCGCGCGCGCTGGCGCGGCTCTCGGTCGGCCGTGGCGGCCCGCGCGATCTCGCCAGCCTGCGCGATGGCATCCTCGCCGCCGACCAGGCGCTGGAGCTGCTGGCGCAGCTTGCCAATCCGCCGGCCGAGGTCTCGACCGTGATGGCGGCGCTGCAACGTCCCTCGCGCGATCTGGCGCGGGAGTTCACGCGCGCGCTCTCCGAGCAATTGCCGCTGATCAAGCGCGACGGCGGCTTCGTCCGCGAAGGCTATGAAGCCGCGCTCGACGAGAGCCGGAATCTGCGCGATGCCTCGCGCCTGGTCGTCGCCGCGATGCAGGCGCGCTACGCCGAGGACACCGGCATCAAGACGCTGAAGATCCGGCACAACAATGTGCTCGGCTATTTCGTCGAGGTCACCGCGCAGCACGGCGACAAGCTGTTCGCGCCGCCGCTGAACGCGACCTTTATCCATCGCCAGACGCTGGCCGGGCAAGTTCGCTTCACCACATCAGAGCTCGGCGAAACCGAGGCCAAGATCGCCAATGCCGGCGAGCGTGCGCTCAATCTCGAGCTCGAGATCTTCGAGCGATTGAGCGCGATGGCGCTCGCCGCCAGCGACGATCTGCGCAACGCCGCGCATGCCTTTGCGATGCTCGACGTCGCGACCTCGCTGGCGAAACTTGCGATCGACGACAATTACGTGCGGCCGGATGTCGACGGCTCGCTCGGCTTTGCGATCGAGGGCGGCCGCCATCCAGTGGTCGAGCAGGCGCTGAAGCGTGACGGCCAGCCGTTCATCGCCAATGCCTGCGATTTGTCGCCCGCACCGGGCCAGAAGTCCGGCCAGCTCTGGCTGATCACCGGCCCGAACATGGCCGGCAAATCGACCTTCCTGCGCCAGAACGCGCTGATCGCGCTCTTGGCGCAGATCGGCTCTTACGTGCCGGCGTCGCGCGCGCGGCTCGGCATCGTCGACCGGCTGTTCTCGCGCGTCGGTGCCGCCGACGATCTGGCGCGGGGACGCTCGACCTTCATGGTCGAGATGGTCGAGACCGCCGTGATCCTGAACCAGGCGAGCGAGCGGTCGCTGGTGATTCTCGATGAAATCGGCCGCGGCACTGCGACCTTCGACGGCCTGTCGATCGCCTGGGCCGCGATCGAGCATCTGCATGAGAGCAACCGCTGCCGCACGCTCTTTGCAACCCACTATCACGAGTTGACGGCGCTCTCGGCAAAACTGCCGCGGATGTTCAACGCCACGGTGCGGGTCAAGGAGTGGCAGGGCGACGTCGTGTTCCTGCACGAAGTGCTGCCGGGCTCCGCCGACCGCTCCTACGGCATCCAGGTCGCCAAGCTCGCCGGCCTGCCGCCCGCGGTGATCACGCGCGCCAAATCGGTGCTGGCAAAACTCGAAGCCCAGGACCGCGGCCAGACCGCGCGCGCTCTGGCCGACGACCTGCCGCTGTTCGCCGTGCCCTCCCGCGCCGCCAGTGAGGACAAGCCGCCGAGCGAGGCGGATTTGCTGGTCGAGGCGGTGAAGGCACTGCACCCCGACGAGATGTCACCGCGCGAGGCGCTGGATGCGCTCTATGCGTTGCGGGCGAAGCTGCCGAAGACATAGACGCTGCAGTAGGATGGGTAGAGCGAAGCGAAACCCATCAATCGTTGTATGCCGAAGCATGATGGGTTTCGCTGCGCTCTACCCATCCTACGCCTTCACGGCTTTCCTCCGCCCGATCTGCCACAGCGCCAGATTCCAGACGATGCAGGTGGCGAGCGCGCAGCTGAGGCCGATCGCCGAGCCGAATTGCGCGACCGCGACGTGCAGCACGGCGATGCCGAGACCGAAGCCGAGCAGGCCCCAGGCGCTGTTGGCGAGCACGGCGGCGGTGGCGGGGCCGCCGATCCGCGGATGCAGGATCAGCATCATCGAGGAGAACACGATCGGAAACAGTGCGATCACGCCGGTAACGCGCGGGCCGACCCAGGTCGACGCCGTGACGACGGTGCCGACCAGACTTGCAACCAGCGCGGCGCGCAGCGGAATGTCGTACCAACGCCGCGCGATCAGCGGCATTTTCGCGACGTGTCGATAAGGCTTGAGCAGCGGAATGCAGATCGCGAAGGCAATCGCATTGAGGATCAGCCCGCCGGCGAGCGTCCACGCGAACTGACGGATGATGGTGCCGAGCACGAGCCACAACGCGATCGCGGAACCCGCACTGATCCACATGCCGCGGCGCTGCGCCAGCACGGCATAGGTGAGACCCATGAATATCGTCGCCGCATTGACCGGCAGGCTCGACAGCGCGCCCTCGGCGATGAAGGCGGCGTCATGGTCGAGCGCAAGGAAGGTGTAGGACGGCCCGGCCGAGATCGGCAGGGTTGCGATCAGCGCGCCGATCACCGGCCCCGAACGTTCCGTGATGATGGACGCACTGACCACGAAGGCGGCGGCAACCGCCATGCGCAGCACAAGGAGCAGGACGAAGTGGAGTTCGGGGGACATTCTGCGTCATCCCGGCGAAAGCCGGGATCCATAACCACGACTATTGGTGTGGAGCGAAAGCCGCCGAACGGCGCGGCTTGAACCGAGAGGGCACGGCGTATGGGTCCCGGCTCCCGTGCGCAATTGCGCACTAGGCCGGGACGACACCGGTGAAAGCGGCTACACCCGCTGCATCGTGACCGACACTTTCGGGCCGTTCTTGATGGTCTGATAGACCACGCAATAGCGCTCGGTGAGTTTCAGCAGCAGATCGAGCTTGTCCTGCGGCGCGTCGGTGCCGACGTCGAAGCGCAGCCGGATCTCGCGGAAGCCGACCGGGGCCTCCTTGTCGACGCCGAGCGTGCCGCGGAAATCGAGATCGCCCTCGGCGAACACGTTGCCGACCTTCAGCGGCACCTCGACCGCGGTCGCGACCGATTTCAGCGTGACGCCGGCGCAGGCGACCAGCGCCTCCAAGAGCATGTCGCCGGAGCAGAGCTCGAGCCCGGAGCCGCCGGTGGCGGGATGCAGGCCGGCGACCGCAAGCGCGCGGCCGGTTTCGACCTTGCAGGACAGGCTTTCGCTGTCGATCGTGCCCTTGGCTTTCAGCGTGATCACGGCGGCCTGGGGATCGGACTTGTAACGCTCCTTGATCGGAGCCTGCATTGCGCGGAGTTCGGCGGAGTCCATGGTTCTGCTCCCGGCTGTTCTTCTTGAAGCGCGATGAGCATGATCCTTTCGGAAAACCGCTTCACACTTTTCCGGATCATGCTCTGGCCGATGTAAGGCCTTAATGAGCGGATGTCACCACCACATCGCCTCGCCGGCGCTGGATTTGTCCGTGACGCCACGCACCGAACGGTCCAGCGAGCGGTCGAGCGCGGTCAGCACGCGGCGCTTGAAGGTATCGAACAGTTCCGATTTGCGGTCACGCGGCCGCGCCAGATTGATGGTGATCTCCTCGAACAGCCGGCCCGGCCGCGGCCGCATCACCAGCACGCGGTCGGCCAGCACCACCGCCTCGTCGACGTCGTGGGTGACGAGGATCAGGGTTGGCCGCGTATCGGCCCAGAGATCGAGCAGATGGTCCTGCAAATCGCGCCGGGTGAAGGCATCGAGCGCCGAGAACGGCTCGTCGAGCAGCAGCACTTCGGGCTGCGGCACCAGCGCGCGGGCAATCGCGACCCGCTGCGCCTGCCCGCCCGAGAGCTCTCGCGGCCAGGCCGCAGCCTTGTCGGCGAGGCCGACGCGGGCGAGCGACGCGGCGACGCGCTCGCGCCTGACATCGGCCGGGAGATCGGCGAGGCCGAAGCCGATATTGTCGGCGACGGTGAGCCAGGGCAGCAGCCGCGGCTCCTGGAAGATGATGCCGATCTTGGCGTGCGGCGAGTTGATGACCGCATTGTCGAGCGTCACGCTGCCGGTGCTTGCGCGATCGAGGCCGGCGATGGCGCGCAGCAGCGTCGACTTGCCGCAACCGGAGCCGCCGATGATCGCGATGATCTCGCCGGGCTGGACCTCGGCCGAGAAGCGCTCCAGCGCATGGACGCCGTTCGGATAAGTCTTGCCGACGTCCTTCAGTGCCAGCATCACTGCCCTCCCCGCGCACCGAACGCGTCCTGCCAGCGGAGCAGCGGCGCCGTGGCGACCTCGATCAGCCAGTCGGTCAGCTTGCCGAGGATCGCGAAGATCACGATCGCGGCGAGGATCTGCGCCGGTTTGCCGAGCTGCTGGCCGTCGATCAGGAGATAGCCGAGCCCTTCGGAGGCGCCCATGAATTCGGCGGCGACCACGAACATCCAGCCCAGGCCGAGCCCGACCCGCAGCGACACCACATAGGCCGGCAGCACCGCCGGCAGCAGGATGCGGCGGATCATCGCAAAGCCGGACAGCCGGAACACGCGGCCGACCTCGACCACCTTGCGATCGACGGACAGGATCGCGCCCATCACGCCGAGATAGATCGGAAAGAACACGCCGACCGCGATCAGCGCGACCTTCGAGGTCTCGAAGATGCCGAGCCACAGGATGAACAGCGGCACCCAGGCGATCGAGGGGATTGCGCGCAACGCCTGCACGGTCGGATCAAGCAGCCGCCGGGCCAGGCCCCAATAGCCGGAGATCGCGCCCATGATGGTGCCGGCGACGACGCCGAGCGCAAAACCCGCGCCGACGCGCCAGAGCGTGGCAAGGATATGGCGCGACAGCTCGCCGCTTCCGGCGAGCGCCATGATGGTCTCGAACACCTTCGACGGCGGCGGCACGAGGCGGCCGTTGGAATAGCCGAGATGGACAACCAGCTCCCAGCCCAGCGCAAGCGCGACCGGCAGCGCGAACCCGAGCACTGGGCGCGCATAACGCGACCACCGCGCCGACGCCGCACGCGGCGCGGCCGTCTGTTCCAGCGCGGGCAGATCAACGGTCACGGCCATAGCAAGAACTATTCTTCCGGCGGGATTGCAAGGTGGGTGATCGCGCAACTCCATCCCCGCGTCGTCCCGGGCAAGCGAAGCGCGGCCCGGGACCCATAACCACAGGGTCGAGTTGTTGAAGCGAGCTGTGGCCCCAGCCAGCTCAAACAATTGCCATTCGTGGTT
>NZ_JACMYP010000408.1 GCF_020889705.1 Bradyrhizobium altum
CACCGGAGCTCCGTGGGCCAGCGATGGTCAGTGCCCCGGCCCCCGCCGCGCCCGAAACCGTGGCACTCAGCTATTCCGCCAACTAACCCCCCGAATCTCCCGGGGAAAGGCGTTTTTTGCCCAGGAAAACGTGGGCCGAAGCGCCTAATGGGTTGCCATCGGAGCCGCCTGCCTGATATTCCCTCGCGCACCGAAAACCCGCCGGTTCTGTAAGGACTTGAGATGCTGAACGTCGTATCCAGCAAGGCGCGGGGGGAAGCATCGATGTCGGCAAAGAACGGATCAATCAAGCTCGTCGCCGGCAACTCCAATCCTGCGCTGGCGCAGGACATTGCCAAGGGACTTGGCATCGAACTGACCAAGGCCGTGGTCCGGCGCTTCGCCGACATGGAGATCTTCGTCGAGATCCAGGAGAACGTCCGCGGTTCGGACATGTTCATCATTCAGTCGACGTCGTATCCGGCCAACGACAATCTGATGGAGCTTTTGATCATCACCGACGCGTTGCGCCGTTCCTCGGCGCGCCGCATCACGGCGGTGGTGCCCTATTTCGGCTACGCGAGGCAGGATCGCAGGTCCGGCTCGCGTACGCCGATCTCGGCCAAGCTCGTCGCCAACCTGATCTCGCACTCCGGCGTCGACCGCGTCATGACGCTCGACCTGCACGCCGGCCAGATCCAGGGCTTCTTCGACATCCCGACCGACAATCTGTTCGCGGCGCCCCTGATGGTGCGCGATATCCGAGAGAAGTTCGACCTCGCCAAGGTGATGGTGGTGTCGCCCGACGTCGGCGGCGTGGCGCGTGCCCGCGGCCTCGCCAAGCGCATCAACACCCCGCTTGCGATCGTCGACAAGCGCCGCGAGCGCCCCGGTGAGTCCGAGGTGATGAACGTGATCGGCGACGTCGCCGGCTACAACTGCATCCTGGTCGACGACATCGTGGACTCCGGCGGCACGCTGGTGAACGCGGCCGAGGCGCTGATCGCGCACGGCGCCAAGGAAGTCTCGGCCTACATCACCCACGGCGTGCTGTCCGGCGGCGCCGCCGCGCGGATTGCCTCGTCGCGGCTGAAGGAACTGGTCATCACCGACTCGATCCTGCCGACCGAAGCCGTCAACAAGGCGCCGAACATTCGCCAGATCTCGATCGCCGGCCTGATTGCCGAAGCGATCGGCCGCACCGCGGCGGAGGAGTCGGTCTCCAGCCTGTTCGATTAGGTTCACTGTCGTCCCCGCGAAAGCAGGGACCCAAAATCACAGGGCTCCATTGTGGAACGCAGCTGTGGCCCCAGCCTTCAGAACAATTGACTTCGGCGGTTATGGGTCCCGGCTCAAGGCCGGGACGACACCGAGTTTGCGGCAGCGGCCACCAACTCAAAACCCAGGCCGCGGCACGTGGCTCATCAGCGTCCGCGCATAGCCGCCGTCGACGATGATCTCCTCACCATTGACGTAGGACGCGCGGTCGCTTGCCAGGAACAGGGTTGCGTCCGCCATGTCCTGCGGCGCGCCGATCCGGCGCATCGGCACCACGGCGGTGCGCCGCTCGGTAACCCCTGGCGTGTCGTAGAAGGCCTGGCTCATCGGCGTGACGACGAGGCCCGGGCTGACCACGTTGCTGCGGATGCCGTGCGGGCCCCATTCGGCGGCGAGTTGCTGCGAGAGCATCACGACGGCGGCCTTGCTGACGCTGTAGGCGCCGCTCTGGCCCTGCGCATTGCTGGCGGCGATCGAGGCGACGTGGATAAGGCTGCCGCGCCCGGCCTTGCGCATCTGGCGACCGAACGCCTGCGCGCAGATGAAATAGCCGGTGAGATTGATCGCCAGCACCGCATTCCATTCGGCGAGCGGCAGCGTGTCGAGCCCGCCGGGGCGCAGCACCGCCGCGGTGTTGACGAGGATGTCGCAAGAACCAAGCGTGCGCGCGACGGCGTCGGCCGCAGCCGCGACGTTGTCCTCGCTGGTCGTGTCGCAGCTCGCGACGAGATGACCGTCGCCGAATTCGCGAAGCTTCGCCTTGGTCTCCGCAAGCCCGCGCTCGTCACGATCGAGCGCGGCGACCCTGACGCCGGCGCGCGCGAAACTGACGGCGGTGGCGCGGCCGATGCCGCCGCCTCCGCCGGTGACGACGGCAACGCGGCCCGACAGGCCGAGCCAGTCGGAAGATTGTTGTTCGGTCATGGGCGCCTCCCGCGCGTTCTGATTATGCCGGCAAGCATAACCGAACGCGCTGGCTGCGAGCGCGATCCCGGCACGCATGCCGGAATCGCTTTTGCGTCGGGCCTTAAACTATTGACGCGCTAGCCAGGTATCCCCGCCGCGACCTGGCCGCGCAGCCGTTCGAGGCTGAGCAGCGTGTTGGCGCAGGCTTCCGCGACCTCGATCCCCTTGATCACGAAGTGCTTGCGGAAGAAGTCGTAATGCACCTCGGTCTCGTGGAATTGCTGCGGCGTCAGCACCGCCGAGAACACCGGCACCTCGGTGCGCAACTGCACATCCATCAGCGCCTTGATCACGGTATCGGCGACGAATTCGTGGCGGTAGATGCCGCCATCGACGACGAGCCCGGCCGCGACGATCGCTGTGTAGCGGCGGGTCTTCGCCAGCAGCTGCGCATGCAGCGGGATCTCGAACGAGCCCGGCACTTCGAACACGTCGACATTGGTGATGTGGCGCGCCTCGATCTCCTTCAGGAAGGAGATGCGGCACTCTTCCACCACATCGCGATGCCAGGACGATTGCACGAAGGCAACGCGCTGCGGCTTGGCGAAGTGCGGATGCTCCGGCGCCGGCGGACTAGCCGGCGTATCGGGAAGGCTTTCTGCTTGGGAGGTCTGGACTTCAGCGTCTTGCAACATCTGATTCATGGCTTTCCTCTTTCAGGACCAGAATCAGGGCACACGGACAACGACACAAGCCCACGCGAAAATCGCGTTGGCTGCCGCAACCGTTCTCTTTCATCCGGACTGTAACCGTCGGCTTCGGAATTGCACCGAATCTGCTGACCCTTCCTCCGGCTTCGCGGAAGAAGGCGCTCGCGGGCTTGGGCTCATCACCCTTTACCGCCGGTGGGGATTTTCACCCCGCCCTGAGAACTCGGCACGCCCGGGATGGACGTGCCTGAGGCGAAATATGACCAAACCGCGACAGCTGGGCAAGCACCTTTGGCATGGGGAAACGGCATGTCCCCATGAGCGCGCTGCGGCCCTTGCAGAGAGAAGTGAGCGCCCGAAAGGCTGATTCACGCGTGCGGCGAAGCGCCTGCAAATGGTTAATAAACCGTTACGCGAACGCCTAGATTCCGATTTGTTCGCAAAATCACAAGTGTGGCGGAGATCAGCTGTGGACGATGCGCGCTTTGGCTGTGGACGGACTCGGCGTGCGGTTGCGCGGATTCCGCAAATCACATCACTTCATCGGCGTCAGGTCCAGGGGCATCCGGAAGCCCGGTCAAGGAACTGCACTCGGCCACGACGCAGTATGTCGCAAGTGCCGGCTTCCGTGTGCGTATCAAGCGATCATAAGAACAAGGTCCGAGACGGCATGTCCCTCCTCGAAAGCATTATCGATTCCCGGAACAACCCGCTTGCGGTGGTCGAGGATATCGCCACCGACAACAACTGGGCGTTCGAGCGTTCCGGCGAAGACGAGGTGACGATCGTCTCCAAGGGAGACTGGATCGACTATCAGCTCTCCTTCACCTGGATGGGAGAGATCGAGGCGCTGCATCTCGCCTGCGCCTTCGATATGAAGATGCCGCAGGCGCGCCGCGCCGAGGTGCAGCGGCTGGTCGCCGCGATCAACGAACAACTATGGGTCGGCCATTTCGACCTGTGGACCCACACCGGCATGGTGATGCATCGTCAGGCGCTGGTGCTGCCCGGCGGCCTCACCGCGTCCACCGCGCAATGCGAGGCCATGGTGGTCAACGCGATCCATGCCTGCGAGCGCTACTATCCGGCGTTCCAGTTCGTGGTGTGGGCCGGCAAGTCGACCGCCGAGGCGATGGCCGCCGCGATGTTCGATACCGAGGGCGAGGCGTAACGGCTTCGCCCGGCCTTTCCACACCTTCAGCGTCGTCCCTGCGGAAGCAGGGACCCATACTCCGCGGCGTCAGTGGTCGCGCATACTGCTTGTCGCCCGCCCTTCGCTTCACTAGAACCGCCTGTGGTTATGGGTCCCGGCTCAAGGCCGGGACGACACAGAGTTTGTGGAGCGACCCGTGAACACATCCAGCAGCGCATTGACGAATACCACCGGCACCATCGCGCTTGCGGGCGCGGGCAAGATGGGCGGCGCAATGCTGACCGGCTGGCTCGCGCAGGGCCTCTCGCCCAAGCATGTCGCGGTGATCGATCCGCATCTTTCGCCTGAGATCTCCGCGCTTGCCGCCAAGGGCGTGCGGCTCAATCCGCAGGCGGCGGATCTCGGCACGGTCGACACGCTGGTCGTCGCGGTGAAGCCGCAATCGTTCCGCGACGCCGGCGCTGCGCTGAAGGCACTGGTCGGTCCGTCGACCCTCGTGGTCTCGATCATGGCCGGCACGACGATGTCAGCGCTCGAAGAAGTGGTCGGCGGCGCAGTGGTGCGCGCGATGCCGAACACACCGGCGGCGATCGGCCGCGGCATCACGGTCGCGGTGCCCTCAAGGCACGTCACCGCCGCGCAACGCGCCATGACCGATGCGCTGCTGAAAGCGACCGGGCTGGTCGAATGGGTCGACGATGAGAACCTGATGGACGCGGTGACCGCGGTCTCGGGTTCCGGTCCGGCCTATGTGTTCCTGCTCGCCGAGGAGCTCGCCCGCGCCGGCGTCGCG
Source organism: Bradyrhizobium altum (assembly GCF_020889705.1). Classification (GTDB taxonomy): domain Bacteria; phylum Pseudomonadota; class Alphaproteobacteria; order Rhizobiales; family Xanthobacteraceae; genus Bradyrhizobium; species Bradyrhizobium altum. The sequence goes on from NZ_JACMYP010000408.1 coordinate 4,820, forward strand.
GCCGGCCTGCCCGAGCAGCTCGCGACCACGCTGGCGCGCGCGACCGTCGCCGGCTCCGGTGAATTGCTGCATCGCTCGGATCTGCCGTCGGCGACGCTGCGGCAGAATGTCACCTCGCCCGGCGGCACCACCGCGGCCGCGCTCGAGGTGCTGATGGCGACCGACGGCATGCAGCCGCTGATGACCCGCGCCATCGCCGCGGCGACCCGGCGCTCGAAGGAATTGGCGAAGTAACCTCTCGCCGACCACATGTCGTCCCCGTCACCCTGAGGTGCGAGCGGAGCGAGCCTCGAAGGGTGCACGGCCCGTGG
>NZ_JACMYP010000409.1 GCF_020889705.1 Bradyrhizobium altum
CGGCGCGTCAGGCTCGCCATGCGCAGCAAGGCGAGCGCGGCAAACAGCAGCGTGAGGCCCGCGAGCGCCGCGAAGGGAATTGCCGATTCCGAGGCCGGCAATCCGCGCGCCGCCTGTCCCATCAACACCGCCATATACCAGCGCAGCGGCAGGATCGCGCTCCAGACCTGCGCGAAGGTATTCATGCCGATGGTGGGAAAGCCGACACCGGCATAGCCGAAGGCAGGGGAGGCGATCAGGCCGGCCAGGCCGAGCCCGGTCGCGAGGTCGCCGACCAAAAGCTGCAGCAGGGCGCCGAGCGACAAATAGGCGATGATCAGAAGCAGGCCCGCCGCGATCATCAGCAGCACGTCGCCCTTGAAGGGAATCTGCAGCACACCCTCGAGGATCAGCGGCTGGGCCAGCATGATCAGGATGAAGATCACGAATAGCGGCGCGAGCTTGCCGGCGAGTGCGGCGATCGGATCGCCGCCGGCGCTTTCGAGCCACTCCCGGGCGTTGCGGCGGCGGAATTCGGAGCCGACCGAATAGCCCGCGGCGAGCGTGATCACGACGTGGATGATCGTCGGCAGCAGCGCACGCAGCAGGAATTGCGCGTAGTTCTTCTGCGGATTGACCAGCGCGATGGTCTCTGCGTATAGCGTTCCCATCGACGACGGGGCGGGGGCGGCGCGATTGGCCGGAGCTGCCGCGCTCGCCGCGGCGGACAGCACATCGTTCAGGCCCGACGACGCGATGCCGGCTGCCGTCAGGAATTGCTGGTTGTAGAAGCCGACGACCTGCGGGCGGCGATCGGCCTTCAGGTCGCGTTCGAAATTCGGCGGGATGAAGATCGCCGAAATTGCCTTGCCGGACCGGATGTCCTGTACGGCTGACGACAGCGAGCCGGAGTCGTCGACGATTCTCAGGCTCGGCGACGCGGCGACCTGCTGCGTCAGCGCGCGCGACGTATCCGACTTGTCGGTGTCGACGATCGTGACGCCGAGGCCCCGGATCACCGGTTGGCTGAACACGGCCGTGAGCACCACGAAGGCGAACAGCGGCACGCCGAAGATCAGCAGCAATGCCACGCGGTCGCGCAACAGCCACCGGCACTCGCGTTGTGCGACCCGCCAGAATCCGGGCTTGGGGGCCAGCCTCATTGGCGTGACCGCCAGTCGAGATAGGCGCTCATTCCGGGCCGCAGCTCGGGCACCGGCTGCACCGGATAGGCGCGGATCGAGAATGTCCGCAAATCGAAATCGCCGGTGGCGCGGGTCGCCCGCCAGCTCGCATACTCGCCCTTGGTGGCGATCAGCTTGACCTCGACCGTGACCTGACGGTCGTCGAGCGCCGGAATGCGGACGTCGAACTTGTCGCCGACCTTCAGGCCCTTCACCAGATCCTCGCGCAGATCGAAATGGATCCAGAGATCGCCGAGATTGATCAGCGTCACCAGCGGCACGCCCGGCGAGACGAACTCGCCCGGCTCGACGTTGCGCTGATAGACCTGCGCTGCGACCGGCGCGTAGACCGCGAGCTGATCGATGACCGACTGGACGCTCTGAATATCGGCTTCGGCCTTCTCGACATTGGCTTTCGCGATCGCGCGTTCTTCCTTGGTGTAACCGTTGACCGCCTGCTCATAGGCCGATTTCGCCTGATCGAGCCCGCGCTCGGCTTCGTGCAGCGCATCGGTGGTCTGGTCGAGGCGGGCCTGCGGCGCGTTGCCTTGCTCGGTCAGTGTCTTGGCGCGATCAAAGGTCTTCTGCGCCAGCACCAGCGCGGCCTCCGCACGTTCCATTTCCGCCTTCCGCGCGGCAATGGTTTCGACCCGCGTTCTAACCATGACGTTGGCGAGCTGCGCATCCGCAACGGCCTTGGCGGCGCGCATCTGGTCTTGCTTTGCAAGCGTTTCCGGATTGTCGATGCTCACCAGGACGGCGCCCGCCGCAACGTTCTGACCGCGCTCGACCGGGATGTCCTTGACCCGTCCGTCGACGCGCGCGGCGATATCGAGCCGCGTTGCATCGACCTCGCCCTGCACGAGCAGCGGCTCGGGCCGCAGCAGATAATAGATCGACAGCGCAACGATGATCGCCGCAACGACGCCGACAACGATGGCCGGCATGCGCGTCGCGGCGTGCGCATTGTCCTGGCGCGCTGCTTGTGGTGGCTCCGACGTGCTTCGGCTCTCGTTACCAGAAGGTGACACGTCCATAGCTGACCCCACATTGGCTCATGACCAGGATAGTCATTATCTATGGCGTGGATGTTAAATCCTGCCAACCTCGGCAGCCTGTCCGATCCGGCTCGAATTTGACCGAAGCAACCGCGTCCGGTGCTGTCGAAGCGATCTCACTTCGATGTGCGCCGCATCGACGCGCGGTTGCATGCACAATTCCAGCCGCGGGCGCTTTGAAGCGCGTAGCCCGCGTGCTCGCTGCATGTGACGAACCATCCTGCAGTGAACCCGGGTTCCGCCCAGGTTCGCGCCTGCGACCACCAGCTTGCCCGCTGACCTTCGCGCCGCTGCCGCGTGGCCCGAGCAGGCCGCCATTGCGGGCCGCGCATGGCATCGCCGGTCACACGGATATTTGAAGCCCCGCGCTCGAATAAATCGCATCCGATTAAATCGGGATACTTGAAGACCGGTCGCGCCATGCCTTTATCCGGCGTGAGCGAATTAATCGTATGCGATGTAAATCGCGGGAACGTTACTATGACTACCAGGATTTCCCACGTCGCCAGGATGTTCAGAACCACGACGTTCAGAGCCATCGCGATGGCGGCAGCACTGTCGGCCATCACGGCGACGGCGGCCTCGGCCCAGGCCGCGATCTCCGAGCCGGCAGCCTACCAGGCGCTGTATCCGTATCGGGACGTGCTCAATAACGGCGCGCGACGCCGGCGGCCAGGCTGGTGTTGCTGCCGCCCGCGGTGCTGCAGGCGCTGCAAGCGCAGGAGAGCGGCGTCGGCGTCGTTCATGTGCCGCGCCGCAGCTCGCATCGTGCCCGGCGCTGAGGCCCAGCAAAGAGGATGTGCGTCGATCGACCCACATCCTCAAACCGGATCAGACCAACTCTCGCGTCTGTGATTGAATGATAATGATCATCCTATTGATTGCCGGCGCGGCTCGACTACGTCGAAATACAGTAGCTTCCCCTTATGACGGAGACGTTCCATGACCAAGCAGATCGACGACCTCTCAAGGCACTATCGCTATGAGCTCGTGCACGGCGACCATGCCGATTTCATCGCCTATCAACGCAATCAGGGCGACGGCGTCTGGCATACGTATTCGACCTGGATGATCCCGCGCCCGAATGGCGAATAGCGCCGGCTGACGCGGGCGATTACCGGGACCTGCCGCGGAAAGAAAAATGCGCCCGGTGCCGGCCGGGCGCATTTCTTGTTGGCTGTCATCAGGCGCACATCCGGGCGACCCGGCCCGCGGCAGCGTGCTCGTCAGTTCGACTTCACCAGCGAGCAGCCGCCCTTGTCGAGCGGACGGAAGGCTTCGTCGCCGGGCACGGTGGCGATCATCTTGTAGAGATCCCACTCGCCCTTGGATTCCTCGGGCTTCTTGGTCTCGAACAGGTACATGTCGTGCACCATGCGGCCGTCGATCCGGATGTGGCCGTTCTTGGCGAAGAAGTCGTTGACCGGCGTCTTGCGCATCTGCTCCATCACCTTCGGCGCCTCGTCGGTTCCGATGGCCTCGATCGCCTTCAGGTAATGCATGGTCGCCGAGTAGAGGCCGGCCTGGATCATGGTCGGCATGTGGCCGACCTTCTCGTTGAACCGCTTCGAGAAGGCGCGGGTCTCGTCGTTCATGTCCCAGTAGAAGGCGTCGGTGACGATCAGGCCCTGTGTCGCCTTCAGGCCCAGTGCATGGGTGTCGGTGATTTCCATCAGCAGCGCGATCAGCTTCTGGCCGCCCTGGGTCAGGCCGAACTCGGCGGCTTGCTTCAGCGCGGTGGTGGTGTCGCCGCCGGCATTCGCCAGCGCCACGACCTTGGCCTTCGAGGCCTGCGCCTGCAGCAGGAAGGACGAGAAGTCCGACGAGTTGAGCGGATGGCGCACGTCGCCCAGCACCTTGCCGCCGGTCTCCTTGACGACATTGGCGGCGTCGCGCTCCAGCGCCATGCCGAAGGCGTAGTCGGCGGTGACGAAGAACCAGGTCTCCTCGCCGCGCTTGACCATCGCCTTGCCGGCGACGCTCGACAGCGCGTAGGTGTCGTAGGTCCAGTGCACGGTGTTGGGCGAGCAGGCGGTGCCGGTGATATCGGAGGAGCCGCCGCCGGAGTTGATGTGGATCTTGTTCTTCTCGCGCGTCAGCGCCGAGATCGGCAGCGCGACCGACGAGGTCGGCACGTCGAGGACCGCATCGACCTTGTCGTTGTCGTACCAGTTGCGCGCGATGCTGACGCCGACGTCGGGCTTGTTCTGATGATCGGCCACGACGACCTGGATCGGCTTGCCCTTCACCTTGCCACCGTAATCTGCGACCGCCATCTCGACCGCGGCGACCGAGCCCTTGCCGGTGGCGTCCGCATAGAGGCTCGACATGTCGGTGAGCACGCCGAGCTTGACGACGTCGTCGGAGATCTGGGCGTTCGCCGCGGTGCCGGAGACCGCGAGCGCGAGGCCGGCCGCTGCTGCGGCCAAGAGCGATTTCATCGTGTTTATCTCCCTGACTTTTCGTTGGTTGCTTCCACGGGGCACCTTCTATCCGGTGCGGCAACCTGTCGCAAAGACGACTTTTTGGGCATATGACGGCGGCCGCTGCCAGATCGCCGGAGTGCCGTTTTTGCCTCGCCCCGCAAAGGGCGGGGAGAGGGGGAGGACTACAGCGCCGGTAGCGCGGTGACGGCGGCCTTGATGGTGCCGTCGGTTTCCACGATCACCCGGAGCGTCTTCGAATCGAACGCGATGCCGGCAAGGCGGATGCTGTTGACCTCGGCGTCGACGCGGATGCCTTCCTCGTTCTTCTGCAGGTCGGCGATCGCGGTGGCGATCTTGCGCTGCGCGTTGGTCGCGAATGGCTTCAGGTCGACGACCATCCGGTCTGCGAGCGCCTGCTGCATGTGCGGGATCGCCGCCCGCGCGGCGGCGCCGAGCAGGCCGAACGCCGCCTCGGACTCGACC
>NZ_JACMYP010000410.1 GCF_020889705.1 Bradyrhizobium altum
GAGGGTCCTTGAGGACCGATTCCCAATATTCGGCCGGGAGGGGGGCATCCAGACCCGCAGCGGACGGTGGTCGTCTACGGTCGGCCTCAGCGGCAAGTTTTTCCATCTGCTTCGGGGTCGGCATGCGCCAGCTCGCGGGTCGGTCGGTCATGCCCGAATTAGAACATAACAGGAACAAATGTCGAGTCCGACCGGGCGGCTGCTGAGAAAAATCGTCCTGTGGGACGGGCCGCGATGTCGGAACCAAGCCGGCTCGTTCGTCTTGAATCCGGTATCAGTATCGGAGTTCCCCCGGCATGGCCCCCCGCGCTAACTGGAAAGGCTTCTTGCGTCTTTCCCTCGTCACCTGTCCGGTCGCGCTCTATCCGGCCACCTCGGAATCCGAAAAGGTCTCGTTTAACCAGCTGAACCGAAAGACCGGCCATCGGATCAAGTACGCCAAGGTCGACGCCGACACCGGCGAGGAGGTCGACAACGAGGACATCGTCAAGGGCTACAAGGTCGATACCGATACTTTCATCGAGGTGACCAAGGAGGAGCTTGAGAACGTCGCGCTGGAGTCGACGCGAACCATCGAGATCGACGAGTTCGTCGGCCGCAGCGAAATCGATCCGCGATATCTCATCCGCCCCTACTATCTGCGTCCCGACGGCAAAGTCGGGCACGATGCGTTCGCCGTCATTCGGGAAACCATCCGCGAGATGAACAAGGTCGCCATCGGCCGCGTGGTGTTGACCAATCGCGAGCACATCATCGCGCTTGAGCCGCTGGACAAGGGGTTGATGGGAACGCTGCTGCGCTACCCCTACGAAGTCCGTGCCGCGGATGAGTATTTTGACGATATCCAGGATGTCAAAGTTACCAAGGACATGCTCGATCTCGCCAAACACATCGTCAATCAGAAGGCGGGCCATTTCGAGCCGGACAAGTTCGAAGACCAGTACGAAACTGCCCTCATCGATCTCATCAATGCGAAGCGCGCCGGCAAGCCCATCACCGCGAAAGCCCGTCCTCGAGGTGAGAACGTCGTCGACCTGATGGACGCGCTGCGCAAGAGCATCGGAAGAGAGGGGGCGCGTGCGACAGAGGCGCCGAAGAAACCAGGCAAAAAGCCGCGCAAGGCGCCGGCTGGGCAAAAGGAAATGCTGATGCCGATCGCAGGCAAGAAGCCGGCGAAAGAGGCCGCGGCGAAGAAGCCGGCGGCCAAGCCGCAGCGAAAGTCGGCTTAGGTGCCGTGAAGCATCCGGTGACGCCGGACGGCCACGACATCGTCGTTCGCGGCCGGCTCTGGCGGATGGCAAATCCCATCTCGACGAGGTCACGCGAGATCATCTCGTCGGCCGTGTAATGGCGGCCCGACTGGGCGGTGCGCGCGCCAGGAAGGCGGCCGACCGCGAGGCCGAAGCAACGGTGCATACGACCGTGGACGAGGCTAAGCAGGCGCTCGGCGAGCGCGCTCCGGTATGGCGGGAACGGCTCGCCGGCTCTCGATTGCTCTGCAAAATAGGAGCGATATGGCTGCGGCGAAAAGGACTTCCAGGAGATCGACCTCGAGCGCGGGGATTCTCGCATACCGCAAGGGCGCTCGTGGGCTCGAGGTTCTACTCGTTCATCCCGGCGGTCCGTACTGGCGCAAGAAGGATGATGGCGCCTGGTCCATTCCTAAGGGCGAAATCGATGCCAATGACGCTCCGGAGAACGTCGCTCGACGCGAATTTGCCGAAGAACTCGGCCCGAGCGCTTCGATCGGTCCACTCCAGGCGCTGGGGGAAGTCCGACAGCGAGGAGGGAAGCGCGTCATCGCATTCGCCGGCGAGGGCCATTTTGACCCGGCGGCGCTGACGAGCAATACCTTCGATGTCGAATGGCCGCCCCGAAGTGGTCGACGGCAGAGTTTTCCCGAAGTCGACCGCGGAATGGTTTGATATCGAACTCGCGCGAGCCAAGGTGCTGTCCGCTCAGGTAGACTTTCTCGATCGTCTATTGGCAATCACGATTGAGAGCGACGGGAAATGAGCTTCCGGATTGGAATCATTTCGGACACGCACGGCCTGTTGAGGCCCGAGGCGGAACGAGGCCTGACGGGCGTCGATCACATCATCCATGCCGGCGACATCGGGCGCCCCGAGATCGTCGACGCGCTTCGCCGGATCGCGCCCGTCACGGCCATTCGTGGAAACGTGGACAGGGGCGAGTGGGCCCACGAATACCCCGACACGCATCTTGTATGCCTGGCGGGAAAGTTGATCTACGTTCTGCACGATCTGAAGACGCTGAAGGCCAACCGCGGCGCCGGCATCGACGTCATCGTCTCCGGGCATTCCCACGTGCCGAAGATCGACAGGGTCGGTGGCGTTCTCTATCTGAATCCCGGCAGCGCGGGACCTCGGCGTTTCAAGCTGCCGATCACGTTTGCGATGCTCGAAGTCACGCCCGACGGCGTGCGACCGGAAATCCACGACCTCGAAAGCGAGTGAGTGTCACCGCGGAGGGAATTCACACCGGAGGAGGCGAGTGCCTCGATCCTTTTTGCCGGCTTTCGCCGAACGGAAGCTCTACTTGCGCCGACGTTCTCGCTCGCGCACGACCTCCTTCGCCCGCTTGTCGGACCTGAGCCCAAGGTAGACGGGCTGGCGCAGTTCGCCCTTACTCGTCCACTCCGCAAATTTGACCTCGGCAACCAACGAGGGCTTGACCCAGGTCGTAGCGGCCTCGTCCTTCACTTTGGCAGGGAAGGGTGATTTAGGGGTCGTTAGCTTCACGAGCTTGGCATGGAGATCTTCCAGGACCTTGTGGCTGAAGCCAGTGCCGACATGCCCGATATAGCGCCATGTGTCGTCTTCCCGCACGGCAAGGACCAGGGCGCCGAAGAACGGCCTGGTGCGCTTGGGCGCTGTGAAGCCCGCGATCACCACTTCCTGCCGCTTTGCTGTCTTGATCTTCAGCCAATCCGCCGTCCGGCTTCCGGACGCATAGGGGCTGTCGGCGCGCTTCGCCATGACTCCTTCCAGACCCTTCCGCTCGGCCTCGGCGAAGAATTTCGTGCCATTTGATTTGCGGTGACGGCTGAAGGCGATCAGCCGGTGACGTGGCAGGATCGCTTTCAGCCGCTCCTTGCGCTTGAGCAGAGGCTGTTTGCGCAAGTCAACTGCGTCCTGAAACATGAGATCGAAGGCGCAATACAGGAGCTTCGCTTCGTGGCGCAGCGCGTTCTGAAGCAGCTGGAAATGCGAGACGCCGTCCTTTCCGATCGCGACGAGCTCGCCGTCGATCACGGCGTCGCCCTTCACGCCCTCCAGCGCTTTGGCAACCTCGATATAGCTGCGGCTGATGATCTTGCCGTTGCGGCTGTAGAGCGAAACCTTGCCCCGCCGGATTTCCGCGATCATCCGGAAGCCATCGTACTTATCCTCGAAAACCCAGCCGGGGTCGTCGAACGGCGCGTCGGTAAGCGTAGCCAGCATCGGCTGTAAGCGCTTGGGCAGGGTCGACGTCCGGCTCATTCAAGGGCCAATCCTTCAGAGCGTGTTGCGCGATGCACGGACGGCACCTTATCGCTCGAGGTGGCCAGGGCCGGTGAAGCCGGGGAAAAGCGTCTTGACACCGATAGCCGCCGGCCTTTTACGCTGAAACGCCTTGAAGAACTCCACGCTATAGCCGATTCAAATTGGCACAGTTCGAATCGTTCCGGAACCTGCGAATCCTTGTCGCGTTTGCTTCGATGTCACAACAGGAGGCACCGATGGCGGTAGCGAGGAAGAGCAAGACGGCGCGCGGACGAAAACAGGACCGGGCGCGGGTGACCGGCGGGCAAGACTACGAGGTGCAGTACGAGGCGAAGAAGACAGAAAAATCGGCACCCGCGGTGAAAAAAGCAGTCAAGAAGGTCGGCAACTCGCGCAAGCGTGTAGAGAAACGGCTGGGCCGCTGAGTGGCAGACGGGTCGGCGTCGGGGGCTAGTGCCGGTCCTCCTCGTCAGGGGGGCATTCTGGGCAGGTATCACCAATCGAGTCCAGCACGTCGCGAACCGCGGCCTCCGCTGCTTGACGGGATACGCCTTCCGGCAGGTCTCGACGGGCGATATCGAAGGCCCGCTCTCGGGCATGCGGATCGGCGCGGTCCTGCATCCAACCATGCTCCTCGCACTCGCGGATGGCGCCGGCTTCGTTCAGCACGTTGATCGCCCAACCGCGCAGGGTGCGGATCGCCGGCCGTCTCTGCTTGGTCATCAGCATTGAAAGGTTCTCCCAACGCTGAGACGAATCGTTTAGTCCCGCAGACGTTCCCCATCCCTAACACACGACTGGGATTCCGGATCGTGGGATCTCGTGGTCCTCCAAAGGCCGAATTTTCCAGCCGGCCAGGTGCCAGGGTGGGCGAGAACCGAACTGAAGAAACCGTTTTCCGATACGTCTTATCCGTTTTTTTGCGCGTGCGGCTGTCGCCGCACCGGGCTCTCGTGAACCGAGCCGCGAAGCGTCTCGGCGGCTGCGATCTCTCGCGCACGAGCAGGCCACGCCCTCGCGGGGCAGAAATGAAAAACCGGACCTTTATGCAGCAGCCACCTGCACAAAGGTCCGGCCTTATCTTAGCGTGCCGCGATACCGAACGGCTGCAAAGGACGCTTCATATCCTTTGGGAGGTCTCGCTTTTCATCCGGGTTACGACCCGGAGGCGGCAATAGATCAGTAGCCGATACGACTACTTCTTTTTCTTTGAAGTCTTCTTTGCCACCTTCTTGGTGGCTGCCTTCGCGGTCTTCTTTGCCTTCTTCGCTTTCTTGGCCATGTCGTCCTCGGTAAGAATTGGCTCTCAGTGAACATGCCCACGCCGTGCATAGACATGCGCACGAGTGAGACGATATCACAAAAGCAAAATTGATACCAAGCAGACGTGAAGCCGCATTGAGTCGCTCGCCGGAGGCACTCGCCCTCGGGCCCGCCGTCATTGCATGCCGGCGTCGCTATCACTGTGCTTCGGATCGCGTGCCTTTCTTAACCGGTCTTCTCTAACTGGGGTTGGCCCGTCAAGTGCGTTCAATCCATCTTGTCGTTCCCCACATGTTTATACCCGAGGGG
>NZ_JACMYP010000411.1 GCF_020889705.1 Bradyrhizobium altum
CGCCCAAGCACCTAATTTACGGCCCATGGTTCACGATTCTCCCGAGCGTCCGACGCCGGCCCCCAAGACTGATCCCAAGGCTGACCCCAAGGCGCGGCGCAGTGCAAAGTCCGATCTGCCTCAGGACGACCTGACGCTCGACACGAGCGACGTCGATCCGGAGACCTCCGCCACCGAGGAGGAGGATGACGCGCGTCTTCCCGAGGCATCGGAGGACGCCGCCGAGACAATCGCCGAGGGGACGCTCTCGATCGGGCATGAGGCGATCGAGAACGCGGTCCGCCTCGCCCCGACCTCGCCCGGTGTCTACCGCATGCTCAACGCCGCCAACGACGTGCTCTATGTCGGCAAGGCGAAGAACGTCAAAAAGCGGCTGTCGTCCTATGCGCGGGCCAACGCGCCGCTGCCGGCGCGCATCCTGCGCATGATCGCGGCGACCACGCATGTCGAGATCGTCTCGACCACGACCGAGACCGAGGCGCTGCTGCTCGAAGCCAATCTGATCAAGCAGCTCCGGCCGCGCTTCAATGTGCAGCTGCGCGACGACAAGTCGTTTCCCTATATTCTGATCACCGGCGACCATTGGGCGCCGCAGATTCTCAAGCATCGCGGCGCGCAGTCGCGGCCCGGACGCTATTTCGGCCCGTTCGCCAACGCAGGCGCGGTCAACCGCACCATCACGGCGCTGCAGCGCGCGTTCCTGATCCGCTCCTGCACCGACGGCTTCTTCGAGAGCCGCAGCCGGCCCTGCCTGCTCTACCAGATCAAGCGCTGTGCCGGCCCCTGCACGCGCGAGATCGATTTCCCGGGCTATGGCGAACTGGTGCGCGAGGCGACCGAATTCCTCTCCGGCCGCAGCCACGCCGTGAAGCAGTTGCTCGCGGCGAGATGGAGAAGGCCTCCGGCGAGCTCGAATTCGAGACCGCGGCGCTGTACCGCGACCGCCTCGCGGCGCTGTCGGCGATCCAATCGCAGCAGGGCATCAACCCGCGCACGGTCGAAGAGGCCGATGTGTTCGCAATCCACCAGGAGGGCGGCTATTCCTGCGTCGAGGTGTTCTTCTTCCGCACCGGCCAGAACTGGGGCAATCGCGCCTATTTCCCGCGCGCGGAAAAGAGCTTCACGCCCGAGGAGGTGCTGTCCTCATTCCTTGCGCAATTCTACGACGACAAGCCGCCGCCGAAGCTGATCCTGCTGTCGCACGAGATCGAGGAAAGCGCGTTGCTCGCCGACGCGCTGTCGGTGAAGGCCGGATCCAAGGTCGAGGTCTCCGTGCCCAAGCGCGGCGAGAAGAAGGAATTGATCGGCCACGCACTCACCAACGCGCGCGAGGCGCTCGGCCGCAAGCTCGCCGATACCGCGACGCAAAGCCGGCTGCTGGAGGGCATGGTCACGACGCTCGGCCTGCCGCACACGCCCAAGCGCATCGAGGTCTACGACAACAGCCACATCCAGGGCACCAACGCGGTCGGCGCGATGATCGTGGCGGGACCCGACGGGTTCATGAAGAACCAGTACCGCAAGTTCAACATCAAGTCCGAAGGGCTGACGCCCGGCGACGATTACGGGATGATGCGCGAGGTGCTGGAGCGCCGCTTCAAGCGGCTGCTGAAGCCGCCGGAAGGCGAGGCCGCCAAGGCGAGGGACAAGGCGGACGACGAGTCGTTCCCGCAATGGCCCGACCTCATCATCATCGACGGCGGCCGGGGCCAGCTCAACGCGGTCAGGGAGATTTTCGAGACTCTCGGGCTGACCCAGGTCTCGCTGATGGCGGTGGCGAAGGGGCCAGAGCGCGATGCCGGGCGGGAAACCCTGTTCATGCCGGACCGCGAGGCCATCAAGCTGGAGCCGCGCGACCCGGTGCTCTATTTCATCCAGCGGCTGCGCGACGAGGCCCACCGCTTCGTGATCGGCTCGCACCGCAAGCTGCGCAAAAAGGACATCCGCGAGGCCGGCCTGCAGGAGATCCCGGGCATCGGGCCGTCGCGCAAACGTGCCTTGCTGCACCACTTCGGAACGCTCAAGGAGATCGAGCGGGCCTCGATCGCCGACCTCGGCAAGGTTCCCGGCGTCAGCGCCGAGAGTGCCCGCAAGATTTTCGAGTTTTTCCACGCCCAGCCGGGTTAAACCAAAGGCGAGTCATCAGGGCGTCGCCTGCGACAGGGCATCTAGGGCATGATGCGGAAAAGTGGCAAGCAACGTTCTGAAAAGATCACGCATAAACAAGGGGCTAAGGTGCCATGACGATTCAGCGTAATCTCGCCGCGCTCAGGCGCCCGCACGGTTGACCTTCTGGCTTCAGCGGTATTGGTAGAACGGATGAACATCGCGACGACAAGGGGACAGACCAAGACCATGTCCCTCCCGAATATCCTCACCTACGCCCGGATCGCCGCGATCCCGGTGGTGATCGGCTGCGTCTACTGGCAATCGATCCTGGACGGCCCGTTGTGGCTGCGCTGGGTGGCGCTGGCCGTGTTCATTGCGGCGGGGATCACCGACTATCTCGACGGCTATTACGCCCGGATGTGGGACCAGCAGTCAGCTTTCGGCCGGATGCTCGATCCGATCGCCGACAAGCTTCTGGTGGCCTCCAGCCTGCTGATGCTGGCCGCCGACAATTCGATCCATGGCTGGACGCTATGGGCGGCGATCGTGATCCTGTGCCGCGAGATCCTGGTCTCGGGCCTGCGCGAATATCTCGCGGGGCTGCGGGTCAGCGTTCCCGTCACCAAGCTTGCGAAATGGAAGACCACGATCCAGCTGGTGGCGATCGGCTTCTTGATCGCCGGCGAAGCCGGCGAGCAGGTGTTCCCGGCGACGACCCTGATCGGCATCGTGCTGCTGTGGATGTCGGCGATCTTCACGATCTACACCGGCTGGGATTACTTCCGTGCCGGCATCCATCACCTCATCAAGGAGGATGAGGGATGAAGCTGAAGTATTTCGCCTGGGTGCGTGAACGCATCGGCAAAACCGAAGAGATCGTCGAGCCGCCGGCCGAGGTGCGCACCGTCGGCGAGCTGATCGGCTGGCTTGCGGCGCGCGACGACGGCTACGCCCACGCCTTCGAGAAGCCCACGGTGATCCGCGCCGCGATCGACCATGCCCATGTCAAATCGGATGCCGCGATCGCCGGCGCCCGCGAGATCGCGTTCTTCCCGCCGATGACCGGCGGTTAGATCTTCCTATGGCTATCGCAGCGACCATCCGGATCCAGGAAGCCGACTTCGACGTCGCGCAGGAGATTGCCGGCCTGAGCAAGGGCCGCACCGATGTCGGCGCGGTCGTCAGCTTCAGCGGCATCTGCCGCGGCAGCGAACAGGGCGAGCCGATCGCGGCGCTGACGCTCGAGCATTACCCTGGCATGGCGGAGGCCGAGATTGCGCGCCACGCCGACGAGGCGCTGGCGCGCTGGCCGTTGCAGGGCCTCACCATCATCCACCGCTTCGGCCGCATCGCGCCGGGCGAGAACATCGTGCTGGTCGTGACCGCCTCGGCGCACCGGCAGGCCGCGTTCGAGGCAGCCGAGTTCCTGATGGACTATCTGAAGACCAGCGCGCCGTTCTGGAAGCGCGAGGAAAGTGCGCGCGGCACGAGCTGGATCGAGGCGCGCGACCATGACGACGCGGCCGCCGCGCGCTGGACCAAGTCCTGATGGCCACGCGCAGCAAAGTGCCGGCCAGGCGCAGCAGCCCCGCCGCGCCGAAAGCGCCCAAGAAAGCACCGAAGGTCGGGGCCGGCGAGCTTCACACCCTGTTCGATTTCCTGCGTTACGCGGTCAGCCGCTTCAATGCCGCGAAGCTCGTGTTCGCGCACGGCACCACCGATCCGGTGGCCGAGGCCGCGTTCCTGATTGGCGAGACGCTGCATCTGCATCCCGACCAGTTCGAAAACTTCGCCAGCGCGCGCGTCACCGTCGCCGAAGGCAAGCAGATCCTCGGCCTGATCGAACGGCGGATCGCGACGCGAAAGCCGGCCGCCTATCTCGTCAACAAGGTCTACATGCGCGACCTGCCGTTCTATGTCGACGAGCGCACCATCGTGCCGCGCTCCTTCATCGGCGAATTGCTGGATTCGCATTTTGGCGGCGACGAGGACGGCACCTCGCTGATCGGCGATCCCGCCGACGTCGAAAGCGTGCTCGATCTCTGCACCGGCTCCGGCTGCCTTGCGATCCTGGCCGCCCGGCATTTTGCCAACGCTGCGGTCGACGCGGTGGATATCTCAAAGGATGCGCTCGAAGTCGCCGCGCGTAACGTCGCCGACCATGGCCTCGACGATCGCCTGACGCTCTTTCGCGGCGACCTGTTCAAGCCGCTCGGCGACAAGCGCTACGATCTCATCATCTCGAACCCGCCCTATGTCGATGCCGAGGGCATGGCCGCGCTGCCGCGCGAATGCCGCGCCGAGCCGAAGATCGCATTCGACGGCGGCACTGATGGGCTCGATATCGTCCGCCGCCTACTCGATGAGGCCAAGCGGCATCTGACCCCGCAAGGCGGTCTGCTCTGCGAGATCGGCCGCGGCCGCGACAATCTCGAGGCCGCCTATCCCAACCTGCCGCTGCTCTGGCTCGACACCGAGGACTCCGAGGGCGAGGTGTTCTGGATCGCTGCCGCCGACCTCTGACCGGCACGCCGCGGCCGGCTCCGGTCTATTACGGAGCCCGACTTCGAGACCGACCAAGACGAAGCGAAAATCGTGTGCAGTTCCAGCCGGTTCGGAAGATCGCAGGCCCGTCGAATCAACAATGGTGCTAAGCTTGCGCTCCGGGGACGTTCGGAGAGAGGGCGCGGGCGCGCGACATGATTCGCATTTCGACGATCTTCATCGCCATCTGCATGGTGCTGGTCGCAGCCTCGCTGGGCTTCGTCCTGTATTCGGTGGCGGGCATCAGCGGATCGGAATCGGCGATCGTGGCGCTCACCGCCCTCACCTGCCTGATCCTCTACAACGCCGTCTCGATGCGGTTGCGCGACCGCAGCGACGTCGGCGGCCAGATCGCGGATCTGTCGCGTGGCACCGCCGACCTCGCCCGCCAGGTCGCCGAATTCG
>NZ_JACMYP010000412.1 GCF_020889705.1 Bradyrhizobium altum
ACGTCGGGCAATCTGCTCAGGCCTCCATGCCTTGGCCCATCGTCGATCCTTTCGCCGGCCATGCCGGCGGCCGTTCCACCGAACGGTGGGGCCAGCAATACAAGCTCCGCTCGGGGCTACAACACTGCCGGCAAGTCTCTCCTCCACATAAGTGCGCAAGGCTGCGTTGGGCGCAAGCTTGGTCGGCTTGGGCCGGCAGGCAGATCGGTCTGCATGCCATTGGGCAGTTGTTTGCCCGATAATCCAACCCGCCGCCGCGGGTGGCTGCGTTCCGCCGCAATTCACGGGAGATCTTCGAAGCAGCCCGTCCCAAGCGGCGCCCAATCTCCCGTCTGGAATGGCCCTGCACCTTTAGAAGGGCGATCTCCTCGCGTTCAGCCAATGAAAGGTGGCGCCCGGAGAGAGGCTTGGCCGAAGATCTGAACATCGCTGTTGGCATGCCGCCCACCTTTCGGAACACTCTGCTTCCGACAGGTTGCGATAATCCGGCCTCAAACGCAGCATCTTCGCTGCTCTGCCCTGTGGCAATCGCCTTCCAAAATCTATTCTGTTCATCGCGTCCGGCCGTAGACGGCCGGCCTGGCGATGGCAATGGCGCTCGTCCTGACCGCGCCGAACGTCGACTTACAACTTTCATCGCAACCTCCAACTTCAGGGTGTTGCGACGACCGTTTAAATCCGCCTTGGGCGCCGCGACCGGAATGGTGGATCACGCCGGCACCTGGCCGCTGCGCCGAGATCGCCACCCGCAAGGGCGCCAAGGGCAGGTCGCGCGCCAATGATCCGCCATCGCCGGACCGAAAATCCTGCGGCTGTACAGATCCATGACGGCGGCCAGATAGAGCTAGCCCTGATCGGTCTCGATGTAGGTGATATCGGCCAACCCGATCTGGTTCGGAGCAGCGGCGATGAAGTTGCGGTCGAGCAGATTCGGGGCGATCGGCAGGTCGTGGCGACTGTCGGTGGTCCGCACCCGGCGGGCCGCGCCATAATGGCCCTGATGCCATGACGCCGCATCAATCGCTCGATGCGACCACGGCTCGCCCCGCGGCCCTGCGCCTTCAACTCGACATGTGCCTGACGGTCCCTCCGGTCGATCGCTCGCCCGGCACCTGGCCGAGATAGCACATGAGTTGACGCGGGCTTTCGAAACGGTTCAGATCACCAACCTCGGTGGCGAATGTTACCGCGACAATCAGATTGATCCCACGCAACGCCTGCAGCGCCCGCACGAGCGGCTCCAGAGATCAGGCCGGGACGAACTCTTCGATCGTGCGTTCCAGACGTTCGACCCGCTTTTTGGCGATGCGAACCGCCTCGATCATTTCCTGGAGTGCGATCTGATGCGCGGGGTGATAGAACTGCTGCTCCTGAAGCCAGCGTAGATAGCGCATCGTCCAGCCCTTCTTGCGGGGATCCGTGCGTCCGTGCTTGAGCATGAAGGCACTCACCCGTTGGCGGCGGACCCGCATCGTCTCAACTGCCGCCGCTCGGGCGCATCGCTTCATGGCTCTGATCGGGAACCCATACTGGCGTTAACTCGCCGGCGCGCAGCAGCCGGGCGAGAGAAACAGCGTCGCGGCGATTTGTCTTCACGCGATCGCCTGGCTTCCTCGGGATCAGAGATGGCGCAACCACAGTGCATTCGTGGCCGAGCGATCGGATCAGGCGATAAAGACCATAGCCCGTCGGCTCGGTTGGCGATCCGGTCAATGACCCGGCGCATGCTGGTCACCGACGCAACGACCTCACCGAAGAAGCGAACCTCTCCTTCCCGGCCTGCCTCCGCGATCGCGATGGCGTTTCTCAGCTTCCCGACGTCGATTCCGACAAATGCTTCCCTATAATCCGCCACGGCTCGTCCTCCTGTGATGAGGATCGGCTCGGACCGCCCGAGCAACCCTCGGACGTGCAGTGTAGGGCGAGCCACCTCATCGGCAGAGACGGACATACGGTCTTACGATCAATCCGGCGGAAAGCGATGGCGGCTATAAAGAGCGGACGGGTGGTCGGCATGCCGGTCGTCTACGCCTCGGCCGCTCAACTGTGTCCTTCGCCTGGTGATTCTTGATCTCCCCCATCACAGGGCTTGGCGAGTCTGGGCACATGGCTGCCTATGTAGACCTGTTAGAGGCCACCTGGAGCACTGTCGCTCGCCGCTGCGATGGTCAGCAGACTTTACCGACCTCAAACAACCTGGCGTAAGGTCCGCCTGCGAAGTGAAGCCGCAACTCATGAAAATTCGTTAGCGTATGGTCCAGCGATCGTGCTTCCTGGCGCTGAAGGATGGTGCGACCAGAAAGCTGAAACGCTGGGATCCGCAGGAAATCCCATATCGTTGCCAAGCAAGCGGCGGGTTCCCGAAGAAGACTCTCGTACTCGACTACAAGTATGTTGGTCAGCGAGAAGGAGTGCGCGACCCGGGCGTGGAAATCGTCGGCCGTCTTGAAGTAAGCTTCGCAAGCTGTGACTGACAATCTGACGCGCGGGGGCGGCGCGTCATCGTTGTCACAACGGTATTTCAGCCATTCACGGGTTTGCCTTGCCTGCACCAAGGATCGTAGCGATTCCAAGATGTTTCTGCGAACGAGGATGACCTTGAGGCCTGGCCAACGGGTCAGGCCGGCAAAGAAGCCCGGACGGTCGTGAAACTGAGGTTCGTTGATCTTGCAGCCGACGCGCGTCACTTGCTTGTCGCTCCGCATGGGATAGCGGAGGTACGCAAGTTCTAGAAGCTCGTGATCGCTGTGCAGTAGACGATCCCTATCGGGCCAATTCTTATCATATGGATTCAGCAGTTCGCCGTTGCTCAGCACGTTCGGATGCTCGTTTAGCAATTCTTCTAAATAGTGCGTACCGGTCCTTGGCATGCCAAGAATTACAAACGGCTCAGGCGACAGAGTGGGGTGGTTCACTGCATGTTCCTTAGGTGACATAGTCAAGAGGCTTGAGGGAAGGTGACTCGACGGCGTAAACTCCGGCCAATCATTTGGAAGACATTACATAAAGCTGACAAATTGACTGGATAACATAAGGACCTCGCGACACGCTGACTTTCAGGTTGGCGATGTTGTGCTTTAGCTGGAACTCGGAGAGCCTCTGCATCGCGACCAGCATGGCTGGCTCTTTCCAGCTCGCAGGGAGGACACCCATCATGCAAGAGACACAATTGCATCTGGCCGGACCGAAGACAGTACCGCATTGACAATCGACTCGACGCCAGGACGAGACCAGTCTCGCGGGTCTACCGACCAGTGCAACGCACCCAGTCCAGCTTTGGCCGATGTGGCGAGCACTTCGTCAGTCCAAATGCTATACGGCGCCCGGATGTGCCGTATAGAGGTCTGGTCCTGATCACCCTGTTCGCCTCAAGTATTTCACGCTGTGCTTCGCAGGGCCCGGCATCTAGATAGGTCAGGATGCGTCATCGTGTGGTTAGCGACTTCGTGCCCTTCTGCAATCATTCGTCGAATTAGCTTCGGCTGGTCCGCAGCGTACGTGCCGATGACGAAGAAAGTCGCCGGCACCTTGTTCCGCCAACACATCCAGAACGTCCGTCGTGCAAAGCGGATTGGGACCGTCATCAAACGTCAAATAAAGGCTGTGAGATCCGGTGGCGTCAGCGTAATCGTTGCACAGTCCGGATAAGAAGTCGGGGTGTCTCACAGCTCTGGCCCGTTCCGATCAATGATCGTACCGGTCGGCCAATCGGCCATCGACCGTCCAATCGGCAAAACTACGACGACGACATCCTCGATGCGCGTAGGCGGCTTGTCGAGACGCGCATCCGGAAGAGTGGACCGCACGCGAACCCCCGATACCATCGTCGCCAGACCGTGTCGGCCTAACCTTGAAATATGTTTCTGCAGCGCGTGCCGAACCGTGCCGAAGGCGAATGGAATCCCAAGCTCGTGCAGCACTGGATGCATGACGCGGAGTGAATGGCCGATTCCAATTCCCTCAAGATCCGGACGCACCCCGTACAAGCCTAGCTCGGCCACTAGCACGTCGACCGCGCCAACCTTGATGAAACGGCGCAGTAGTCCCAAATGAGCCGCCACACCTCGCGAGTCATAGCCTATTGCACGGAGTTCAGGCCTCGCGCCGGCCCAACTTCGACTTCCTTCGAATGGTTTTCCATTAAACGCCCCTGTCGGTCCATAGGCCGCTCGAAAGAACTCGGCGAGTTCGACATGATCTTCGAGTTGCAACTCACTTTCCCAGCGCAGCGTCCACTGCACCTGAGCGCGCGTCGAGAGCCTTCCCGTGGAGCTGGATACGGCAATGTTCATGGGCACCTTGACCTCGGAGCGATGTGTTGCAAGCGAGTAGGTCGGTTTCTATGGCTGTCCCTGAAACGAGGTCTTTGTCCTATGCGCCATTCCTGACAATTAGTACAATTGATTGTTTCGATATAACACATCCACGCTATGGATCGATCCACATCATGCGCTTCAAAGGCCATCGTTGTGGCACCAGTATTCACTTGATTTAGCGGCCTATGGGCGCGACTGTCGCCCCGGCTAGGCGCCATTTCCACAACGAACTATCGCAATGAGCGGCCGCGAACTTGTAGTACCGCCCGCACAGGGGCTGGCTGCCCGCAATTCGCGAGGCTGCACGTTCACCTCTCACTTGTTTAGCAAAAGCTGGTTCAACCGAACCTAATCCGATCGCCTATTCAGGATCAGCCTTTCCGATTTTATCAGAATCGTGCGTTTTCGGACATTCTTGGTGTCTCGTGCGGAAAGCTCCGCCCGTCAGCTTGGATCTGCTGCCACTCACCGATGAGCCGGTGAGCTTCTCCGGCGCGGTGCAGTTTTCTTAATCTCCCGGAATTGCTCATGTCGAGCGCGCATCCTAGAGCGACACGGTTCGACGGGACGAGGGTGTGCGTAGGCTGCCGCACGAAGATCGTGGTCGAGTAGCTCGGCCAATCGGCTTTGCCCTCACAGATCCGGGCGGGCGGCTTTCCCGCACCCGGCTCTTCCCGAGAGTAACCGGCGTCATATCCGCGCCTGCGCCTATGTGCGAG
>NZ_JACMYP010000413.1 GCF_020889705.1 Bradyrhizobium altum
TATTGCTGAGGCTGCCGTTCGACTGCTCGTGGAACTGTCGGTACAGCGCGAACCAGATCGCGATGTTGGTGGCACTGACGAGGCTCAGGAAGCCCCACCACCGGACCACTGGATTCGACCAAGCCAGCGAAACCGGCCGTGCCCGCCACTCCATGCTCATTCACCGCTCCGCGTGTAACCGAACTGATATTTAATTGTAGTAATTCTGTCATAGAAGGCAGCGGATCACGACTAAAAAATGCGTGTGGCGCGGGGCCGGGCGGCTCCGATTGTGACAGCGTTTGTGACAGCGGGCGCGGTTTGTGACAGCGAGCGCGTGGTGAGCCGTTCGTTCGTCATTCCGGGGCGCGCGGTAAGCTCTTCGTCATTCCGGGATGCGCCGAAGGCGCAGGCCCGGAATCCATCGGGCCGCCGGGTTGCGGTTGAATGGATTCCGGGCTCGCGCTTCGCGCGCCCCGAAATGACGAGGGGGGAGACATGGCTCTCCAGCCTTCGCGATCGTGATCGAAGGTGACGCCCGCCCAGGTAGGCAGGCGTCGCGCGATCATCTATGGAACGGCTTCCATTTTCGGGCCGAACCCGCACGGGCGGCTTCAGGCCAAGGCGTCTTGTGACGACGGACATGACGGCCAGCTACGATCCACTGTTGCGCAGGATTCACTGGGTGACGGCGGTGCTGTCCATCGCGGCCATGCTGATCGGGCTCTATTGCGGGCTGCAGCCGGCCGGGACGTCGCCGCGGCGCGAGCTGCTCGAGGTGCACAAGTCGCTCGGCGTCACCCTGTTCTTCCTGGCGATCCTGCGGCTGATGGTGCGGGCCGTGACCACGGCGCCGCCGGAGCCGGGCTCGTTCTCTCCGCTGATCAGGATCGCCGCAAGACTCAATCACTGGGCGCTCTACGCCATCCTGTTCGTGATGCCGGCGACCGGATACATGTTCTCGTCGGCCGGCGGCTATTCGCTGCGCTATTTCTGGACCTTCAGCTGGCCGCGCCTGTTCGCCGACAACAAGGCGGTGGCGGAGGCCGGCGAGCTGGCCCATGGCGCGCTGGCCTATGTCGTCTATGCCGTGGTCGCGCTGCATATTGCCGCGACGCTGTGGCATGTCGTCGTCAAGAAGGACGAGACGCTGGCGCGGATGTGGCCGCGCGTGAGCCGTAATCCGTTCTGACGCTGCGATCGGTCCTCAGCCGCGCAGGGCAGTTTCCGGGATCGTTCGGCGAACCACTTCGCGCATCGCGAAGCTGGAATGGATGCGGGCGACGCCCGGCATCCGCGACAGATGCTGCTTGTGGATACGCTCGAAGTCGGCGATGTCGCGGGCGATCACCTGCAGATGATAATCGTCGCTGCCCGACATCAAATGGCAGGACACGACGTCGGGACAGCGCGCGATCGCAGCCTCGAACGCTGCGAGATAATCCTCGCTCTGCTTCTCCAGCGTGATGGTGACGACGACGGTCGTCACAAGGCCAAGTGCCGTCGGCTCGAGGTCGACGCGGTAGCCGCGGATCACACCGATCTCCTCGAGATGGCGGATGCGCCGCGCGCAGGCGGTCGGCGACAGCCCGACCTTCTCGGCGAGCTCGATCTGGCTGGCGCGGGCGTCGGCGACGAGCTCGGCGAGGATTCTGAGATCGATACGATCGAGACCGTCCACGCAGTTTTCCTTCGAGGGCTGAGCTGGAAACGAAGGATATGAGCGTATCTGCATGTGCACAAGCCGGAATTCGCTGAGAAACGCCATGTTACGAGGAATAGCCTCGAGGCTAACGGAAACGAATCCTTCAAGGAGCGGACCATGCGCATCGGCGTGCCCAAGGAAATCAAGGTCGAGGAATATCGGGTCGGGCTGACGCCTGCCTCGGTGCGGGAATATGTGGCGCACGGCCACGAAGTCGTGGTCCAGCGCGGCGCCGGCGACGGCATCGGTGCCGGCGATGACGTCTACACCCAGGCCGGCGCACGGATTGCCGACACCGCCGAAGAGGTTTTCTCGGTCGCCGAGATGATCGTGAAGGTGAAGGAGCCGCAGCCATCCGAATGGATCCGGCTCCGCGAGGGGCAGATCCTGTTCACCTATCTGCATCTTGCGCCCGACGTGCCGCAGACCGCGGGGCTGATCGCCTCCGGCTGCACGGCGGTCGCCTATGAGACCGTGACCGACGCGCATGGCGGGCTGCCGCTGCTCGCGCCGATGAGCGAAGTCGCAGGCCGGCTTGCGATCGAGGCCGCGGGCGCCGCGCTGCGCAAATCCGCCGATGGCATGGGCAAGCTGCTCGGCGGCGTGCCGGGCGTTCCGCCGGCGCGCGTTGCGATCATCGGCGGCGGCGTGGTCGGCACCCATGCGGCGCGGATGGCAGCCGGGCTCGGCAGCGACGTCACCATCCTCGACCGTTCATTGCCGCGGCTCCGCGCGCTCGACGACCTCTTCCTCGGGCGCGTCCGCACCCGTTACGCCACGCTGGAAGCGATCGAGCAGGAGGTATTCGCGGCTGACGTTGTGATCGGCGCGGTGCTGGTGCCCGGCGCCAGCGCGCCAAAGCTGGTGTCGCGCGCACAGCTCGCAGGCATGAAACGCCGTGCGGTGCTGGTCGACGTCGCGATCGACCAGGGCGGCTGCTTCGAGACCTCGAAGGCCACCACGCACCAGGCGCCGACCTATCTGGTCGACGACATTGTGCATTATTGCGTCGCCAACATGCCGGGCGCGGTGCCGGTCACCTCGAGCCACGCGCTCAACCACGCCACCCTGCCGTTCGGCCTGGCGCTGGCGTCGAAGGGATTGCGGGCGCTGGTCGAGGATCCGCATCTGCGCGCCGGCCTCAACGTCCATCGCGGCCGTATCACCAACCGCGCGGTCGCCGAGAGCCAGCATCTGTCGGCCGTGATGCCCGAGGAAGCGCTGGCGTCGTAGGAATTTCGGCAAGGCCAGGTAATTGTAGCCCGGATGGAGCGAAGCGAAATCCGGGCTGCTTTCTCCGCGGAGGGACTGACCCCGGATTTCGCTTCGCTCCATCCGGGCTACGGCGCCACATCTGCCAGTTCTTTCAGCCGGCTCTGCATGACTTCAATGATGTGCGCCCGCTTTGCCGCGATTCGTTTGATTGGTCCGCCGATGCCGATCGCGAGCGGCGCGCGTCGCTTGGGCAGGGGAACAAGCATGCCGATTGTGTTTGCGCCCGGCGTCGTGCGCCCGCTTGACTCGGAAAAGCCGCGGCGGCGAATGCGCTCGACCTCTTCGAGAAAGGCCGCTTCGCGAACGCGCGCCGACTGACTCGGCTCCTCAGCGTTGTTGCGGCGGATGATGCCGCGAATTTTGGTGTTCGGCATCTGGCTCAGCAGCACGTGTCCGAGCGCGGTGCGAACCATTGGCCGTATTTGACCGGCATTTGCAATGAACTGAAGCTGATTGCCGCCGGGGACAACGTGTAGGTACCGCATCCCGGCGGCGCCGGCCTGTTGTCCAAGCATCACGGTCTCGCCGCCAGTCGCGGTCCAGAGTTCTTCCATCAGATCGGTGAGCTTTCGATCACGGAACGGAGAACGGCGGATCCAATCGCCAAGCAGATTGACCCGGTAGCTGGGGATGAAACGCCGCGTCTGTCGGTCGTATTCAAGGTAGTTCAATTCAACGAGACATCGAAGCAACACTGACGTGCTCGATTGGGGCATCTCCAGCGCGGAAGCTATTTCAGTCACGGAAGCAGCCCGCTTTGTTTCCCGAAAGAACTCCAGAACCGCAAACGTCCGTATGGCCGATTTGACGATGGCTGTCTTGTTCGCGTTCGGCATGGCTGTCTCCGCGGCGGGTCAAGGACCGCGCCTCCATCACATATGTGATGTTAGGGCAAAACTGCTTCACTTGACGACAACTTTGGCACAGATTGGCGTCAATAAGATCAAGCCGCATGGAAAACGCAGAGAGCGGGGGAAGGTGGATGCCCGGACGAAGTTTGCTCGAGAAGATCTGGGACCAGCATGTCATTGCCCGCCTGAGCGAGGACACAGATCTGCTTCATATCGACCGCCATCTGCTGCACGATCTCGGCGGCTCACGCGGGCTACTCGATCTCAAGAGCCGTGGTCTCAAGGTTCACAATCCCGAACTGACGTTCGCGACGCCGGATCACGCGCTGTCGACGGCGCCCGGCCGCGCCGGGACCAGCAAGATCGGAATGGAATTGCTTGCCGCGCTGCGCGTCGAGACGGCGGCGAGCGGCATCACGCTGTTCGATGTCGATCAGCCCGGCCAGGGCATCGTCCACGTCATCGGGCCGGAGCTCGGCCTGAGCCTGCCGGGCGCGACCATCGTCTGCGGCGACAGCCACACCTGCACCCATGGCGGGCTCGGTGCGCTGGCGTTCGGCATCGGATCGAGTGAGCTCACCCATGTGCTGGCGACGCAGGCGCTGATCCAGCGCCGCCCGAAGACGATGCGTGCGCGCTTCGAGGGCAAGCTATCGCTCGGCGTCACCGCCAAGGACATGATCTTGGCACTGATCGGGCATATCGGCGCCGCCGGCGGCACCGGTTACGCGGTCGAATATGCCGGCAGTGCGATCCGCGCGCTGCCGATCGAGGGACGGCTGACGATCTGCAACCTCTCGATCGAGCTCGGCGCCAAGATGGGCATGGTGGCGCCGGACGAGACAACCTTCGAATTCCTGCGCGGCCGTCCCTATGCGCCGCAGGGCGAGATGTGGGATCTCGCGGTCAAGGCATGGCGCGAATTGCCGAGCGATCCCGATGCGGTGTTCGACCGCGAGGTCGTGATCGATGTCGAAAAGATCATCCCTCAGGTGACCTGGGGCATCAGCCCCGAGCATGTCGTCGGCGTCGATGGCACCATTCCCGATCCGAAGACGGTCGACGATCCGGCGCGGCGCGCGGCGATCGAGACCGCGCTCGAGTATATGGGCCTGCAAGGCGGTGCGCCGATCGCCGGCACGCCGGTCGACTGGGTGTTCATCGGCTCCTGCACCAACAGCCGGCTGAGCGATCTGCGCGCCGCGGCCGA
>NZ_JACMYP010000414.1 GCF_020889705.1 Bradyrhizobium altum
TCAGGATGTGACCCTCGATCTCGGCAGCAGATTGACCATTACCGAAGATGACCCGAGCATCAGCACGAGCGGAACAGTCCCCTCGCTGACGCTAAGTGAGAAGCATCTGACGGCAACGCTGCTGGACGACAACATCGCCGGTTCTGCGCCTGATGGAACGCTGACGACGACCTCCGCCGACTTCTCGACGGCATTCAACTCGGTCCAAGGCGCGGATGGCGCAACGATCAGCTACGCGTTGGCGATCACCGGCGGCAACGGCGCCGCGTCGGGTCTGATCGACTCGCACACCGGCCTGGCCGACCTGCTGGTTCTGAACGGCAACACCATCGAGGGCCATGTCGGCACGACCAGCGGCACGCTGGCGTTCACCATCGCGCTCGATCCGGCCACCGGACGAGTGACCTTCACCGAGTACCGGGCGGTGAAGCAGCCGCTCGGTACCAGCCCGGACAACGGAGAAGGTGTGGCGTTGAACGCCGGCCTTGTCAGCCTGGTAGCGACCATCACGGACAGGGACGGAGACTTCAAGAGCGCGAGCGTTGATGTTGGCCAGCAGCTGACGATCACGGACGACGGTCCGAGCATCAAGACCAGTGGCGTAACTCCGTCTCTGACATTGAGCGAAAAGCATCTGACGGCAACGCTGCTGGACGACAACATCGCAGGCTCTGCGCCTGACGGAACGCTGACGACGACCTCCGCTGACTTCTCCACGGCGTTCACCTCGGTTCAAGGCGCGGATGGCGCGACCATCCGCTACGCGCTGACGATCACGGGCGGCAACGGTACCGCGTCCGGTCTGATCGATTCGCACACGGGCTGCGCCGACGTGCTGGTTCTGAACGGCAACACCATCGAAGGCCATGTCGGCACAACGAACGGAACGCTGGCGTTCACCATCTCGCTCGATCCGGCCACGGGGGGTGTGAGCTTCACCGAGTATCGGGCCGTGAAGCAGCCGTTTGGCACCAGCCCGGACAGCGGCGAAGGCGTGTCGCTTGCGGCCGGCATCGTAGACCTGGTTGCCACGATCACGGACAAGGACGGCGACTTCCAGAGCGCGAGCCTCGACCTTGGCAAGCAACTGACTATCACGGACGACGGCCCGAGCATCAAAGCAAACGGGACCGAGCCATCGCTGTCGCTGAGCGAGACGCATCTGACCGCAACAGCGTTCGACGATCATATCGCGGGCTCGGCGCCGGATGCGGCCCTGACCACGACGTCCGCCGACTTCTCGACCGCGTTCACGTCGGTACAGGGCGCGGATGGTGCGACCATCCGCTACGCTTTGACGATCAACGGCGGCAATTGCACGGCGTCGGGCCTGATCGACTCGCACACGGGCTGCGCCGACGTGCTGGTTTTGAACGGCAACACCATCGAAGGCCATGTCGGCATAGCAAGCGGGACACTGGCGTTCGCCATCGCGCTTGATCCGGCCACAGGGTGCGTGACATTCACCGACTACCGGCCGGTGACACAGGACCACGGCGAAGCCGTGTCGCTCACCTCCGGCATCGTAAGCCTGATTGCCACGATCACGGACAAGGACGGCGACTTCCAGAGCGCGAGCCTCGACCTCGGCAAGCAACTGACGATCACGGACGATAGTCCGACCATTGGCGGCTTCCAAAAGATCTGCATTGCCGATGAAGACCATCAGTTCGTCAACGGGACCTACGATGTCAATTTCGGCGCGGACGGCGAAGCCGCGATGCTCGTTGCCATCCACAGCGGAGCCGTCGGCGACACGGGATTCGATCTGGCGACGGCGCAACTGGGCGACGGCGTCACTTCGGTGAACGTCACCGGAAATGGCGACCACTTCACTTTCTATTATTCGACCCACGAGGTGGGCGGCGGAGTCGAACTGGATGCCTATCTAACGGATTGCGGCGGCACGCTGGCGGATCCGTACTTCAAGTTGCTGATCGAACCGGACGGGACCTTCTGCTTTGATCTCAAGAGCGACGATCTGCTGAAGGAGGCCACCGTGACCGGCTCCGATTTCGGCGCCTCGGGTGGCGGCACGCCGTCTCTGACGGCGCCGGATGGCGAGCTCGTCATCACCGGATCCAACAGCAATGGCCATCCGCTCGATGTCAAGGCGTCGAGCAATGGCATCGCGGTCGGCGATACCGGGCTGAGCATGGATCCCTGCGAGCAGTTGAATCTCGCGTTTTCCGAACAGCAGCAGAAGACCAGCTTCACCCTGACCCAGTGGCAAGGTAACGGCACGGCAAGTGTGGTTTTCAAGGTTCTGGATGGTAGCGCCTACGTTCACGACTTCTGCATCGATGTTCCAAAGCCGCAAGGCGGCAGCGCCAGCATCGTGGTGCAGGAAACGTCGGATGCTTCGCTGATCAACACCGCGGCCTTTGACAACACGACATCGACCTACACGCTCTACGTCGGAAAGGCGTTCAATCAGGTCCAGGTCGATTACGATCATGCGGCAACCGGAAACGCCACCTTCACGGTCAACAACATCACCTATACCGAGAAGACGAGCATCCCGAGCACGAATCTGCTGTTCGACGTATCTGCCGCCGACAGGGACGGCAATTCAGCGACGGCCCTTCTTCAGGTCGATATTCAGGGCCACACGACCTGGACACCCGCCTTCACATTCGCGCCGAGTCCGGAAAGCGCTGCGATGGTCGGCGACAGCACCCACATGACAGCGCCGGTCCCGCACGTGCAACACGATCTGATCCTGTAAGGGCCCTGAAGCCTGGTGAAGGTCCTGGCCCGCGCCAGAGGTTGGCGCGGGCCAGGATCGTTTCTCGGGTCAGTGCCAGCCTTCGCCGGCCTTCAGCGCCGCCGAGAGACTGCGCACCGGGCGCGTCACCAGCGGATCGAGATCGAAGCGCTTCTCGAGCAGCCGGAGGATCGACGTGGTGTCGAAGTCCTCATGCGCGACGCCCGACTTGTTGAAGCGCTTGGCGATCAGCAGTGCCGGAATGCGGGTGCCCGGACCCCACTGGTCCGCAGCACGGGCCTCGGCACCACGGCGGTTGTGCGGCGGGGGCGGAACGTGGTCCCACTGTCCACCGAACTCGTCATAGGTGATGACGATCAGCGTATCCTTGCCATCCGGCCCTTCGACGATCGCCTTGACGAGATCGACGAGATGCTGGCTGCCTTCGGATTCACTGGTGTAGCCCGGATGCTCGTTCTCCTCGCCGATCGGCTTGATGAAGCTGACCTGCTTCAGCCGGCCGTTCTTGGCCGCCTGGATGAACTCCGCCTCGTCCTTCAGGTGATCCCTGCGGGCCTGCGTTCCTGGCGCGTAGCTGGCGAAGTAGTTGAGCGCCTGATGGTGGAACTGGAAGTCCACATCGGGGCAGTTCGGGAACACCGCCGTGGAGAGATGGTTCGGGTCGGTGCAGGTCGTGCCGTTGCCGTTGGTCCAGCCGGACGCGCCGACATCGCCATTGGCGTTCGACCAGCCGCCCGAATACCAAGCCCAGTCAACATGCTTGGCCGACAGCCGATCGCCGATGTTCGGCGTGTGCAGCGGCGGCAGGCGCTTGATGTCCGGAGTGCCCGGCGAATAAGGCTGATAGGTCGGCTGCGTGGTGTTGACCGCGTAGTCGCCGCAGGCGAGGCCAGCCGGCAGGCCGGTCTGGTTGCATTTCGCCGTCAGCTGCGCATCCTTCACGGTCGAGACCGGCGTGTAGAGCGGCGTGCTGGTCGGCATGCCGTTGGCGTCGACGATGGAGTGGAAATCACTGGCACTGCCGTCGTTCAAGGCACCGACAAACTGCGGCGCCGCAGCCGCGACCAGGAACTGGTGGTTGAGGAACGAACCGCCGAAGGCGCCCTGGAAGAAGCTGTCGGCGATGACGTAGTTCGGCGCACCGTGGCCGTGGAGATAGGTGTAGATGGGCAGCTTCTTGGTGTCGTAGTAGCCCATCACCAGGCCTGCGGCGTCGCTGCCGGTCATGTAACGGTTCTGCTGGCCGCCGTTGAGCTGGTACTGCTCGCTGTAGAAGCGATGCACGATATCCTCGGTGCAGCCGCCGGGCGCGCCGGTGCCGTTGAGGAAGCCGTGCCCCGCAAAAGACCCGAGCGGCTTCGGACAGGTGGTCGCCGAGGTCGGGATGAAGTCGTTGATCTCGAACGGCTTGTTCTTGAAGGCGCTGAGGATCGCGACCGAGCCCGTATTGTCGGTGCAGGTCGTCGGCTGCGGCGACGGAGAGGTCAGGTTGACGTCAGTCTGCAACAGACAGGCATAGACCGTCTGGTTGTCCTGCCGGACCTGCAGCGTATGGGCTTGATCGGCGTCGGAGGTCCCATTGATCCGGTCACGGCCGACATCGCCCCAGTGTCCATAGAGGTTATCGAAGCTGTGGTTTTCCTGGTAGATGACGACGATGTGCTTGTACTGATGCACACCTTCATGGCCGCGGTCGCGCAGGTCACGCAGCTCGTCCCTGACCTCGTGCTTGAACTCATCAATGATCTTTTCGACCAAATTCTCGGCGTTTGCCACCGGTGAGATGGCAACGGCGCCAGCAACAACTGCGAGCGCCGGAATGGCTCCCCAAAGCCGCATAGTGCTCTCCTGATTCAGAAAGAAATAGAAATGGAGTTACACGCTATGCAAAACACATTTCGCCGGGATGACCGTTTTTCGACGCGCGCACAAACGCGTGAAAAGATGCACGCGCCGATA
Organism: Bradyrhizobium altum; assembly: GCF_020889705.1. Lineage (GTDB taxonomy): Bacteria > Pseudomonadota > Alphaproteobacteria > Rhizobiales > Xanthobacteraceae > Bradyrhizobium > Bradyrhizobium altum. The sequence continues at coordinate 4,688 of NZ_JACMYP010000414.1, forward strand.
AATCTTCGTTCTGTCAAATTCAGACCGGCTTGCGTCTCGTTGATCGATCGTCATCAAACCGCAATCAACAGTCGTCTATCCAAACAGATGGTCATTGATCCTGCCGACAGGAAACTGTCACCTCCGTGACATCTTCCGACGTACGGCAGCGCAAATGCATTGTGACAGGGGCGTTTTCTCGCAATGGTTTGGGATATTCTGGCGTCCGGTTCCGGAAAATGTCGTGCGGCATCGGCCGACCATGGCGTTCGAACCGCACGGGTCGCGTTGCTGGCAGCCGTCGTTGCGCTTCTCCCATCGCGCGCGATGGCATTCCCGCTCGGCGGCG
>NZ_JACMYP010000415.1 GCF_020889705.1 Bradyrhizobium altum
AAGCTCAATGGCGTCAGTGCCGAGCACTGGCTCGCTGATGTTCTCGCGAAGCTCGTCAATGGTTGGCCTGCGGCGCGACTGGACGAACTGCTCCCTTGGGCGTCGATCTACACGATGCATGCACACGATCCGAGGCTGGCGGCATGAGCCTGAACACGACCGCGGTCCGGATCAAGGTGACCCTCAAGGACGTGAAACCGGAGGTGATGCGATGCCTTGTCGTGCCGCTCACGCTGCGCCTTGATCGGCTGCATCTGACGCTTCAGGCGGCGTTTGGCTGGACGAACAGCCATCTCTTCGAGTTCCTGGCCGGCGAAGCACGTTGGGGTATCCCTGATCCCGATGGAGATTTTGGCCCTCAGCCCATCGATGCCCGCAAGACGCGGCTCTCTAATATCGTTCAGGAGACCGGCGCGAAGACGATCCATTATCTCTACGACTTCGGCGACAGCTGGGATCACGTGATCAAGCTTGAAAAGTGGTTCGACAACACGACAACGGAGGGACTTCCGTTCTTGCTCGAGGCCGCTGGCCGTTGTCCTCCGGAAGATGTCGGCGGTGCGCCAGGCTATGCCGAATACCTCGACGCCATCAGCGACCCCACCCATCCGGAGCACGAACATATGCGCCTCTGGGGCCCGGAGCAGTTCGATCCCAACGTCGTCGACCGGAAGGCGCTTGAGGCCGCTGTCAATGAATTGTCCGACATATGGAAGCCGCGCCGGCGCACCACGCGCTCAAAATAAACGTCAAGCGCCAATCAAATGGGTCTCAGAGCTACGCTTACGTTGCGGCGCATGGTATCGAACGGGTCATTTGATAAGCTCTCGAGACTCGGCTTTGGCGGCACCATGCGCCGCTATTCCGAGCGTCTTCGGCTAAATCCTGCGACAAATTTCGGCTATTTGCAGTTCGGCTGCGCCCGATGAAGAAAAGTCGAGAGCTTTCGCCGGTTAGCTGCTGCTAGCCTGGGTCGAGAGGCCAATTCGCCCCAGCACAATCGAGATCGCCATGGGAACTCCTACGAATGGCTTACTGTCCGACGAAGGGCGGAAGACGATGATCGAATGCTCCACGTCATGCATCGCGAGCCGAGCTTTCCAACAGCAAAGAATACCTGAAGCGCTACTGATGATTGATCTGACAGGCGCACAAACCTTTCACAGGACTGGTCTCTATGTCGACATCGAAGGCTTGGCAGCTGGACCCAAGCGCAGCGTTGCCGTTCGCGCCGACATCGATGGCCCGCCGATCGAGGAGGCCCGGGAAGACCTGCCGCACCGTTCGCAGGCCGCTCGATCGTGATCGTCGCTGTCGGCTGTCATGCGCTCGCATCCGCTTCTCTCACGAAACGGATGCGCACCAGTCACAACACATGACCGTCTCAATCTCGTTGAAGAACGAAGGACCGGATAGAAGGAGTTAAGTCATGGCAATGCCAAAAGGCTCACAAGCGTTTCCCCGCAGCGAATATCTGCGCCGTGTATCAGCAGTTAAGTCCGAAATGGAGCGGCGCGAGGTTGATGCGCTGGTGGTCACGAACCCAGCCAACATCACCTATCTTTCCGGATATACTTCGAAATCCGGCTATGTCCCGCAGGCTTTGGTTGTTTCCGCTAGCGATGAAGAGCCCACCTTCGTGACGCGTCGTATGGATGCGCCAGCGGCAATCCATCAGATGTTTGTCGATCGCAGCCGAGTGATTGGCTACCCGGAAGCCCTAATCGCCAACCCGGAGCGGGACGGCTACGATGCGATAATCGACTTCATTCTGGACAAGGGCTTGGCCCACAAAGGGATCGGGCTGGAGGCAAAGTTGCTGTCGGCTGCGACTGAAGAGAAGTTCAGATCGAGAGCTGGGCAAGCGAAGCTCGTCGACTTTACCAATGTGGTTGCCTGGATCAGGGGCGTCAAATCCGATCTGGAAATTGCAGTGATGCGCGAATCTGCTGCCATCGCCGATGCCGGAATGCTGCGGGCGAAAGAAGTTATTCGGCCGGGTGTGCGTGAGGCTGATGCAGCCGCTGAGATCATTGCTACGCTGGTACGTGGTGCCAACGGAAAGCCGGGCACCGATGTGACGAGCTTCTTTCTCTGCGCCTCACCGCGCACGTCCACGTGTCACATTCGCTGGACTGAGGACGTGTTCCAGCAAGGTTCACAGATCAACCTCGAATTTGGCGGCGTGCGTCACGGCTATGTCTCGGCCCTGATGCGAACGATGTCGATCGGCAAGCCGTCAGATCGCTTACGTCGCATTCACGAAGGTGAGGTGGCCGGTCTGGAAGCCGCGCTTTCTGCGGTCAAGCCTGGCGCGAGGTGTGGCGATGTCGCCGCGGCGTTCAATGCAACACTCAAAAAGCATGGGTTCGAGAAGGAGTCACGGTGCGGCTATGCCATGGGGATCGATTGGACAGAGCCGACGGCGAGTCTCAAGGAGGGTGATTCCACCATCCTGAAGCCAAACATGACGTTTCATCTGATGCTTGGCAACTGGATCGACGAAGAGTTCGGCTATGTCATCAGTGAAACGTTTCGCGTGACAGAATCCAGAGCAGAGTCGTTCACCAAGCTACCACGCGAGATTTTTGAAATCTGAATTGGTCAAACCATCACCGGCCAGGCCGGCGATTGCTAACGAATGGGACACCAATGCGCACGGATTCGGCCAACGCGACTCCGGAAGCGGACGCTGGAGTCAACTACGCGCGCCGTCAACGTCAACCCGCACGCGTCTGTTGGTTTCTAGCCGACCGCGAGGCCAACCAGTAGGTTCTCGCGATGTAGCAGCCCCCCGATCGAGTTCATGGCGTCATGTCATATCACGGATTGCCGAGCCGTCTGCCTGCCCAACTACCAGCAGCTCACGACTTCTTCGTCAACTGGACGCCTGCGATGTGACCTCCGATCCTCGCGGTCCGGAGATTTTTATGGGGCGTAAAGAAGTTCATCGTTAGCACGTGCCCTTAGCTGCATAGATTCCGGATGGAACTACACGCCGCATGTGAGGTGATCGCGGCGGGCGAGCGCCATGATCTCGCCCCAATGGCCGTCAGACGCGACGATGGTCGGCTTGGTGAAATCCGTCGAGAAAGGGCCTCAAGCGCGTCGAATTTGAGCGGAACGACCTCGCTGATTGCACAGATCAATGTTGACATATCATTAATGCTGAGAGGTTGTGGACACCGGCCATGGTCGACTATGTCGCCTATCGATGGGCCGACAAGGGCGGCTGTGGTGTGGTGAACCCTGTACTCTCGACTTTTCGGGTGGAGCCACACTAACCCAGCGGGTAACGGTGCCGTTTTTTAGCCGGTGAGAAATGAATGGAGATCAATTCGAAGAATGCGGTCGACGTGTTGCGCTGAATCCACGGGGCGGAGATCTGCCACGGCCAGTGGATGTTGAGTTCGGTCGCTTAGTAAATCCCCGATCCCAGGAAGCGGCTCCGTTGTTGCAATCTTGTTTCAGGAATAACCTAAAATTGCAGAGCATTGCTTTTGGCCCTTTTTTGCGCACGATACATTGCGCGATCAACGACGGCGTCTTGGGAATATCGAGGTTCCTCATTGACGAGAATGTTGACTGGGCCTTTATGGGCCGAGATCGAGTGTTTACGTTTGCGGATTCCGATGATCTCGCCCGGGTGTACCGATTTGATCTCGCCCAGGATTCCGAGATGATCTCGCCCACCATTCCGATTTGATGTCGCCCGGGGCGCGAGGCATTCTGGCTGTTTGGTTTCTGGCATCGGTGAAGCCGCGGGGTCAACCTTGAATCGCGGCTTGAGGCCCTTCTTCGTCTGCTGTTGGTCTGCTGTGGGCATGTGGGCAACGCTCTTTGCGTTGTCCAAGCGCAGCGGTATGTCCACAGCGCTACTGGCTCAGGCCTTTCGATCGGGTTTGCGGGTTCGCCGCAGGCTCTCGCCGTTGAGATCGATCCGGTGGGCGTTGTGGACCAGGCGGTCGAGGACGGCATCGGCGTAGGTGGGATCGCCGATCAACGCGTGCCATTGATCGACGGGGAGCTGGCTGGTGACGGTGGTGGAGCGGCGGCCGTAGCGGTCCTCGAGGATCTCGAGGAGGTCGTGGCGGGCTGCGGCGTCGAGCGGCTCGAGGCCCCAGTCGTCGAGGATGAGCAGATCGATGCGGCCGAGCGCCCGCAGGAGCCGCGGGTGGCGGCCGTCGCCGCGCGCCAAAGCGAGATCGGTGAACAGCCGCGGGACACGCTGATAGAGCACGGAGCGATTGTCGCGGCAGGCCTTGTTGCGCCGGCTAGACCATCGAGCGATGCCGCGGCGATCGGGCCTGCGACGTTGGCACTGTGCAATCTTATCCTCGACGAGCGGCCGCATCCCGAGCAGGGCTTCCGCGCCTGTCTCGGCATCATCAGGCTCGCCCGATTCTATGGTCGCGAACGGCTCGAAGCCGCCTCCGCGCGTGCGATCGACATCAGCGCGCGCACCTACGGCTCGGTCAAGTCGATTCTCGCCAACAACCTCGATCGTCGTCCCGCACACAGGCCCGCAGACGGGACTGCGATCGTCCATGCCAACATCCGCGGGCCGCGCTACTACAATTAGGAGAACAGACGTGTTGACCCATTCGACACTCGATCAGCTTCACGCACTTGGCCTGCATGGCATGGCCAAGGCCTTCGTTGATATCCAAGCCTTGGGCGAAGCCAATGGCCTCGGTTGGAGATTCTCGAAGATCGCTACGGTTGTCGATCCACCATCGTCACCAGCCAACTCCCGGTGGACCAGTGGCACGCCCTCATCGGTAACCCCACCTATGCCGATGCCGTGCTCGATCGCCTCTGCGGCGACATCGAAGAGGCGCAGAGCAGTGGGTACGGGACATTGCTTGCCGCCCCCCCCCGTGTTGGTCCATTGGCCGATGCTGCACAAGACGGCGGCTGGACGGTAAGAGCCGCATGAGCGGAGACGTTCACGTCCGGATCTGTGAGCGCCTGGGGGTGAAAAACTCCCCCCGGGCGACTCGAC
>NZ_JACMYP010000416.1 GCF_020889705.1 Bradyrhizobium altum
CCACCGGCGCTGCTCGGCGTCGCGGCCTCGATCGGCCACAAGATCGCAATCGCCGAGGCCAATGCCGCCGGCGGCATCAACGGCCGCAAGATCAAGTACGTGCTGGAGGACGACGGCTACGTCACCGCGCGCACCATCCAGGGCGTCAAGAAGGTGATCGACGTCGACAAGGTGTTCGCGATGATCGGGATCTCCGGCTCGGGCCAGTCGATCGCCGTCATGCCGGTGCTGGAGAAATCCGGCATCCCGACCGTGATCGACGTCGCGCCGGTGAAATTCCTGTGGGAGCCGCCGCGCAAGAACGTATTCGTGGTCGGCCAATCCTACGAGGAAGGCATCATCCACCTCGTCAATTTCCTTGCCGACAAGAACCCCGGCAAGAAATGGGGCCTGATCACCCAGGACGACGATTACGGCATCACGGTGCGCGACGGCTTCGATTCCGTAGTCAAGGCCAAGAAGCTGAACATCGTCTACAGCGGAAATTACAAGAAGGGCCAGCAGGACTTCTCGTCCGACATGCTCCAGCTCAAGGAGACCGGCGCCGAGGTGTTCCTGGCCGGCGGCATCATCGCCGAGAACATCGCGATGATGAAGGAGCTCGAGAAGCTCGGCATCAAGCCGGTGACCGGCATCTTCTGGCCCGGCCGCATCGAGCCGGTGCTGAAGCTGATGGGCCCGGCCGGCGACGGCATCTACGCGGTCGACTATGTCGAACCGTTCGCCGGTGCGGCCGGCAAGGCGTTCCTCGAGAAGGCCAAGCCGCTGGTGTCGGAAGCCGAGTTCAAGGGCATCAACCGCTACACCATGACCGGCTATGCCGCCGCGAAGGTTTTGATCGCAGCGATCGAGCGCTGCGGCAAGCAACCGACCTGGGCCTGCACCATCTCGGAGTTGGAGAAGACCAGGAATGTCGAGACCGGCGTGATGGCGCCGATCAGCTTCGGTCCTGGCGTCCGCTTCTCGAACCAGAAGCTGCAAATCATGCAGGCCGATACGGCGACGCTCAGCTTCAAACCGGTGAACTAGAACGATGAAGGTCCTGATCGTCTTTGCCCATCAGGAGGCGCAGTCGTTCAACGCGGCGCTGCTGGCGCGGTCGGTGGCCGAGCTGACCGCGCTCGGGCATACGGTCAGGATCTCCGATCTCTATGCCATGCGCTTCAACCCGGTGGCGACCGCCGAAGACTTCGGTACGCGGCGGTTTCCGGACCGGCTGCAATATGACCGCGAGCAGAAATACAACCTGCAGCATGGGACGATCAGCGGCGACATCGCCGACGAAATCGAGAAGCTGTTGTGGTGCGACCTCTTGATCCTGCAGTTTCCGCTGTGGTGGTTCTCCGTTCCGGCCATCATGAAGGGCTGGATCGACCGCGTCTTCGTCAACGGCGCGATCTATGGCAGCGGCCGTCGTTATGACACTGGCGGTCTCGCCGGCCGCCGCGCCATGGTCGTGACCTCGACCGCCGCCTATCCCGGCATGTGCGCGCCCGACGGGCTGGTCGGTGCGCTCGACGTGGTGCTGTGGCCGATCCAGAACGGCACCCTGGCCTATGCCGGCTGCAAGGTGCTGCCGCCGTTCGTGTCGTATTCGGTGAATTTTGTCGACGAGGCGACGCGGCACCGCTATCTCAACGACTACGCGGAGCGGCTGCGGCGGGTCGAGACCACCGAACCGCTGTTCTTCCATCCGCTGGCGGATTTTGGACAGGACTGGCGGCTGAAGCCGGGAATCGCGGCGCAGACGGTCGGCCAGGGCAAGCCTACCGGCTAAAGCATTTGCTCCGACCACACGCAACGTAAAGGTGCATGGATTTCATACATTTATCGTCGTGCGAAGGTTCGTTTGTTAACATTTGGACGGCATTCCTGAAGCGCCGCACGGCCGCAAGGTGGAGACGTTCAGATGCATGGCGATTGGATATCGGTTTTGCTCTCGTGGTGGCCGTTCGTCATGCTCATCGGCGCATATATTTTGATAGTTCGCTTGAATCGCCAACGCTCCGCCTCTGGGCTCACAGCCATCGAGCTTTGCGAGCAACAGGTCGCGGAAACCCAACGAACGAACGCTATCCTCGAGAAGATCGCAGCGGCCCTCCATAAGGACCCGGTGAATTGAACCGACAACGCGGCAGTTTGCTCGGATTTGGGCCATAGCGAAACCGGCGCTCGGGCGGGAGATGCGATAGAGGTCGTGCTGGCGCCCCTCACATCCGCTTCGCTACCTCCTCCAGCATCACCTCGGTGGCGCCGCCGCCGATCGTCAGCACCCGCGCGTCGCGCACCATGCGCTCAATCGGGGTGCCGCGCATGAAGCCTGAGCCGCCGTGCAGTTGCAGGCAGCCATGCACGACCTCGTGCAGCACCTCCGGCGACAGCGCCTTCACCATCGACACTTCGCGCAGACACTCCTGCCCGGCCGCCGCGAGCTCGGCAGCCTGATAGGCCAGTGCGCGCGCCGCGGCCGCCTTTGCGGCGAGCTGGGCGAGCTTCAGCCGCACGCCCTGCTGGTTCCAGAGCGGGCCGCCGAACGCCTGCCGTGTCTTCACATAGTTCGTCGTCAGCTCGATCGCCTTGGCGGACTCGCCGGCGCAGATGCCGCCGATGCAGATGCGCTCGTTCTGGAAGGTCTCCATGATGCCATAGAACCCCTTGTTCTCCTCACCGAGCAGGTTTTCCGCCGGCACGCGCACGTCCTGGAACGAAATCTCGGCAGTGTCCGAGCAGAGCCAGCCATGCTTGTCGAGCTTGGTTGCCGTGATGCCCGGCGTGTTGCGTTCGACGATGAACAGCGAGATGCCGCGGCTGCCCCTGGCGTGTGGATCGGTGCGCGCGGCGACGATCAGGATATCGCCATAGACCGCATTGGTGATGAACATCTTGGCGCCGCTGATCACCCAATGATCGCCGTCGCGCCGCGCACGCGTCTTGAGGCCTGCGACGTCGGAGCCGGCATCGGGCTCGGTCACCGCGATCGAACAGACCGTCTCGCCGCTGATAATCGCGGGAAGGTATTTCTGCTTCTGCTCCGGCGTGCCGCGCAGGCTGATGTGCACCGCCGACATGTCGGTATGCACCAGGATCGACGAGGTGAAGCCGCCGAAGCTCGAGCGTCCGAGCTCCTCGGCGAACACCATCGAAGCCAGCGGCCCCATGTCGGTGCCGCCATATTCGGCCGCATGGCGCATGCCGAGGAAGCCGAGCGCACCCATGCGGCGATAGATCTCGCGCGGGATCTTGCCGTCGCGCTCCCACGCCTCGGCATGCGGCACCACCTCCTTCTCGACGAAGCGGCGGACCTGCTCGCGCAGCATGCGCAGTTCCTCGGGCAGATTGGGCTGCTCCGGGAAATGGAATTCGGTCTCAGAAAGCCGGCGCGGATCCGAGGTCATGACGTTCATTGTGGCGCCCTCTCATGGCCGACGTGAAGATGGTTGCGCAGAAAAACTGCGAGGGATGCGATCGCCTCTCGCGCCTGCGGAATCTCCGGGAACATCTGGAACACGTGGATCATGCCGTCCCAGACCTGCAGCTCGACGTCGACGCCGGCGGCTTTGGCGCGCGCGGCAAGGTCCACTGAATCGTCGCGCACCGTCTCGCGGTCGCCGACCTGCACCAGCAGCGGCGGCAGACCGGCGAGATCGGCGTAGAGCGGCGAGGCCAATGGATCACGGGTGTCGCCGTCTTTGCCGAGATAGTTCCTTGCCAGCGCCAGGATCATCGCGCGCTGGTGGATCGGATCGACCTCGGCCCTGCTCTCATAGCTTGCGCCGGTTGCGGCAAGATCAGTCCACGGTGACATCAGCGCGCCGGCCGCTGGGAGCGGTAAGCGGCGGTCCCTCGCCGCCAGCATCGCGCCAAGCACGAGATTGCCGCCGGCAGAATCCCCGGCGAAGGCGACGTCCGCCGGACGCAGTCCCTGTTCGCGCAGATAGCGATAGGCCGTCAGCGCATCATCCAGTGCCGCGGGAAAGCGATGTTCGGGCGCGAGCCGATAATTGATCGAGAGCACACGGCAGCCGGACGCATCGGCAATCCGTGCGGCCAGGTCGCGATGCGAGGCAACCGAGCCGATGCGGAAGCCGCCGCCATGAAAATAGAGGATCGCCTTGTCGCGCGGCGCTTGTGACGGCACCAGCCATTCGCCGTCGATACCGTCGGCAGACACCGGCTGGCAGCTCACCGGCACCGAGCAGCCGGCAAAGGCTTGGTCCCAATCGCTGCGCATATGCGCCACTGATGTCTCGCGAGTCCAGCCGCGATAGATCGCCCGCAAGCACTCAATGGCCCGATCGACCGGCGTCACAGCGATATCGTCGTCGGTGCTCGCCATCTCAGGCCCCGATGCCCATGCCGCCGGACACGCCGAGCGTCTCGCCGGTGATATAGGCCGCCTGATCGGAGGCCAGGAATAGCGCGGCGGCTGCGACCTCCTCCGGCTCGCCGAGACGGCCGAGCAGCGTCGCACCGGTCATGGCCTGCAGGATCTTGTCACCGCCCTTCGCCACCGCTTGCTCCAGCATCGGCGTCCGAATCGGTCCCGGTGCGATCGCGTTCGCGGTGATGCCGTAGCGCGCATTCTCACGCGCAATGCTCCGGGTAAAGGAGATCACGCCGCCCTTGGCCGCAGAATAGACCGCGCCGCCCTTGGAGCCCAGCCGCGCGGCTTCCGAGGTGACATTGATGATGCGACCGAAGCGGGCCGCCTGCATCGCCGGCAGCGCGGCGTGGGTGCAGGCCAGCACCGAAGTGAGATTGACCGCGATCAAGCGGGACCAATCCTCCGCACTGGTGTCGGTGAAGAAGGCGTGCTGATCGACCCCGGCATTGTTGACGACAATGTCGAACGGGCCGTCCTGCGCCATCACGGCCTGCACGGCCGTGGCATCGCTGACGTCGAGCCCGGCGACGCCGGCGCCGGACTCGCGCGCGAGCTCCGAGGCTGCGGCCACATCGAGATCGGCGATCACGACCCTGACGCCTGCG
>NZ_JACMYP010000417.1 GCF_020889705.1 Bradyrhizobium altum
GGGGATAGGCTTTCGCCTAGCGCAGTGCGCGAGGCGGCGCTTACGTGCCTTCTTCGTTGAACTTGCTGGCGACGAGCTCGGCGATGGCGTCCAGTGCCTGCTGCGCCTCGTCGCCTTTCGCGGACACCACGACCGTGGTGCCGGGCCCTGCGGCCAGCATCATCAAGCCCATGATCGAGGTGCCGCCGACGGTTTCGCTGCCGCGCGTCACCCAGATCTCGGCGTTGAAGCGCTCGACCAGCTGGACGAACTTGGCCGATGCCCGCGCGTGCAGGCCGCGCTTGTTGACGATCAGGAGTTCGCGCGAGATGGCGCCCGCTGGCACGCCCGGGCCGACATGGTTTTCGCCCGGGGCCTCGCCGCTCATTTGCCTGCGAGAACGCGGCTGGCGATGGTGACGTATTTGCGGCCGGCTTCCTGCGCCATCGCGATCGCGTCAGGCAGCGAACGCTCCTCGCGAACCTTGGCAAGCTTGACCAGCATGGGAAGATTGATGCCCGCGAGCACTTCCACCTTCGGGCGGCTCATGCAGGAGATCGCGAGGTTCGACGGCGTGCCGCCAAACATGTCGGTGAGGATCGCAACGCCGTCGCCGCTATCGACGCGATTCACCGCCTCGATGATGTCGCTTCGACAGAGATCGGAATCGTCCTCGGCCCCGATCGTAATCGCTTCAATTTGTTTCTGCGGACCCATGACGTGTTCGAGCGCGGCTCGGAACTCGTCGGCAAGGCGCCCATGGGTCACCAGCACTAGACCAATCATCGGAAACTCCTCGCGGGCGCCCTTTGGTGCACCGCACGAACGCGCCACTTTGACCATCCAGAGGCCCTGCGCAAGAGGGCATCTTGGCTAGTCTCCCGGTTCCTGGCGGTAGAGAGGGGAGGCTGCGCCGGCAAAATCCGACGCGATAGTGGATGTGATATGGTTACCAATTCCCTTCTCACAATTGGCCGCAAGATTACGGGAACATGAACTTTCAGGTTGTCGTCAGCGCAGCGACAACCAGCGGCAGGGGTTGGAAGCCGGCCGGCACGGGAATTCGCGGTACTGAAACACCATTAAGGCGAGTCTTGAGCGCCTCGGGCGGCGGCAGCCGCTCGGCATCGTCGGCGGCAAGGTCGACGATCAGGCCGACCACGGCCTCGCCTGCGAACGGACAATGGCGGATTCCGAGGCCTCGGATCTCGATCAGACCGGCCAATTGCTGTGCCGGGCGAACCCACAATTGTTCGCCGGCTGTGTCGAGATGGACACGGTCATCCCCCACCAAAATGGCCGGCGGAAGCGCTCCGGTGCGCCCGGCGAGAATCAGATCGAAGGCCAGGCGCGACTTGCCGGCGCCCGACGGGCCGCGGATCAGCACCGCACGCTCGCCGACCAGAACGGCGGATGCGTGCACGCTTGAATTGTCGCTCATAGTGTCGGCAGCCTGACCACGAAACGCGCGCCAGCGACGGTGGGCTTGCCGTCTTCGCCCGCAGGGCCCGCACGGTTCTCGGCCCAGATGCGTCCGCCATGCGCCTCGATGATCTGCTTGGAGATCGAGAGCCCGAGGCCGGAGTTCTGACCGAAGCCCTGGTGCGGGCGGTCGGTGTAGAAGCGCTCGAAGATCCGCTCCAGCGCGTCCTCGCCGATGCCGGGCCCGTCATCGTCGACCACGATCTCGACCTCGCCGCGGGTGCGGCGGCAGATGATGCGCACCTTGTCGCCCGGCTTGGAGAACGACTGCGCGTTCGACAGCAGGTTCGAGATCACCTGGCCGAGCCGGGAATCATGGCCGGGCACCGAGAGCGTGTCGGTCGGTCCACGGCCCTCGAAGCGGACTTCGACGGCGACGTCGTGGCCGAGCCGGGTCTCGTTGGCGACGCTGGTCAACGTGGTCAGCAGCCGGCGCAGATCGACCGGCGCCATGTCCTGACGCTGCAATTCGGCGTCGAGCCGGCTCGCATCGGAGATGTCGGAGATCAGGCGGTCGAGCCGCTTGACGTCATGCTCGATCACGGCGAGCAGCCGCGCGCGGCTGTTCTCGTTGCGCGCCAAGGGCAGCGTCTCGACTGCCGAGCGCAGCGAGGTCAGCGGATTTTTCAGCTCATGGGCGACATCGGCCGCGAACATCTCGATCGCCTCGATGCGGCTGTAGAGCGCATTGGTCATGTCGCGCAGTGCGCCGGAGAGATGGCCGATCTCGTCGCGGCGCCCGGTGAAGTCGGGAATCTCGACGCGGGTCTGGATGCGGTGACGAACGCGCTCGGCGCCGTCGGCGAGCCGCCGCACCGGGCCCGCGATGGTGCTCGCCAATAACAGCGACAGCATGATCATGACGGTGGATGCGACTCCGCCGATCTTGAGGATGGCAAGGCGTTCGGACATCACCAGCTGGTCGATGTCGTCGCCCTGCGTGGTCAGCATCAATGCGCCGCGCACGGCGCGGAAATGCTGCACCGGAACGGCAACCGAGACGATGATCGCGCCGCGATCGGTGACGCGCACCGCGCTGCCCTTCATGCCCTCGAGCGATTGCGCGACTTCGGAATAGCCCTTGCCGCCTTCGGGGCCGAGCTCGCGGTAGATCGGCAGGTCGCCGCGGTTGAGCCAGGTCTTGATCGTGGCCTTGGTCTTCTCATACAGCGACGGCTTCTCCGACGGCGGCGGCAACTCCATGCGCAGCACGTCGCCGCGCGCGAACAGGTTGCGGCTGTCGAGGATCAGGCCGCCATCGCGGTCGAAGATGCGAGCCCGCGTCTTGGTCGGCGCGATCAGGCGGCGCAGGGTCGGCGCGACGCGCTCGGGATTGATCGGGAAATCCGCCGATTCATCCGGCTGGCCGAAGCTCTCGCCGGGCTTCAGGTCCAGCAGCCGGTCGGGATCGATGGTGACGGTGTTGCCTTCGACGGTCGCGGACGCCGCGATCGCCTCCGAGATGATCTCGGCATAGACCAAAAGGCTCTGCGTGCGCGCCTCGATCAGGCCGGCGCGGAATTGCGACAGATAGAGGATGCTGGCGACCAGCGCGACGAGGCCGGCCAGATTGAGCGAGACGATGCGGCGCGTCAGGCTCGAGAACGACAGCGCGAAGAAGAACTGACCGGCGCGGCGGACCCAGCCGAGCGGGCGGCGCCAGCCTTTGTCGCGCGCCAAATCGTCGGCCACGGCCTCTTGATCGAGGAGCTGCGACGCGTCCTCGGTGTTGAGTCCCTGCTCGAGCTGCGTTCGATCAAGCACTGGCAAAGCTGCCGGTTGGTATGGATGTCGTCCCGCGAAGCAGACAGTCGCCCGAGCTTACCCCAGCCGTGCGGGGCCTGTCAGTTAACAAGCCGCCCGGGAAGCGCAGATCAGGCTTCCTTGAAGCGATAGCCGACGCCGTACAGCGTCTCGATCATCTCGAAATCGTCGTCGACCACCTTGAACTTCTTGCGCAGCCGCTTGATGTGGCTGTCGATGGTGCGGTCGTCGACATAGACCTGGTCGTCATAGGCCGCGTCCATCAGCGCGTTGCGGCTCTTCACGACGCCGGGGCGGGTGGCGAGCGCCTGCAGGATCAGGAATTCGGTCACGGTGAGCGTCACCGGATCGTTCTTCCAGGTGCAGGTGTGGCGCTCCGGATCCATCCGCAGCAGGCCGCGGTCGAGCGCCCGGGCATCCGGCTCCTTCGGTGCCGCGGTGGGATCCTTCGGCTGGCCGCGGCGGAGCACGGCCTTGACGCGTTCCACCAGCAGGCGCTGGGAGAACGGCTTGCGGATAAAATCGTCGGCGCCCATCTTCAGGCCGAACAATTCGTCGATCTCTTCATCCTTCGAGGTGAGGAAGATCACCGGAAGGTCGGACTTCTGGCGCAGCCGGCGCAGCGTTTCCATGCCGTCCATGCGCGGCATCTTGATATCGAGGATCGCAAGATCGGGCGGCGACGTGCGAAACCCATCCAGCGCCGACGCACCGTCCGTGTAGGTCATGATGCGATAGCCTTCGGCTTCGAGTGCGATCGAGACCGACGTGAGAATGTTGCGGTCGTCGTCGACCAAGGCGATTGTGGGCATGAGCTGCTTTCACAATGAGAGTGGTTTAGACGGCGGGCACTCTGGCGACTCGCCGTAGAATATGGGCTTCGAACGCGGTCAACGAGCAATGCAAGCTGGGCTGAAGTGTGACCGAGTTCCGCAAAACGCTCTGCGACCCACACGTTGGACCCCCATATAGCACCCTGAGACCGTGAGAAAAGGCCCTTTTTTCAACGGGAACCGGCCCGATTCGCCTCCAAAATGACCTGATAGGCCCATGCAACCGACCGCCGACTTCGACCCCGCCCACCTTGCCCGCTCCCTGCTCCGCCGCAGCCGCCAGGGCGCGCTCGCCACGCTGACGGCCGGCTCCGGCGATCCCTATTGCTCGCTGGTCAATCTGGCCAGCCACCCCGACGGCTCGCCGATCCTGCTGATTTCCCGGCTGGCGCTGCACACCAGGAATATCCTGGCCGACAACCGGGTCTCGCTGATGCTGGACGAGCGCGCTGAGGGCGATCCGCTGGAGGGCGCCCGGATCATGCTGGCCGGCCGAGCGGAGGAGGTCGCGGAGGCCGAGGAGGAGCTCGTCCGCCGGCGCTACCTTGGTGCTCATCCGTCGGCGGAAGCCTTTGTAGAATTTAAGGATTTCTCGTTTTTCGTGATCCGGCCGAGCGGCGCCCATCTGGTGGCCGGGTTCGGCCGGATCGTCGACCTCAAGCCCGCACAGTTTCTGACCGACCTTAGTGGAGCCGAAGCGCTGCTGGAGGCCGAGCCGGGCGCGGTGGCGCATATGAACGAGGATCACCGCGAGGCCATGAATCTCTACGCCACGCGGCTGCTGGCTGCGGAAAGTGCCGACTGGCTGTGCACCGGCTGCGACCCCGACGGCATGGACATGCAGGCCGGCCGCGACACGCTGCGGCTCGATTTCCCCGAGCGGGTCACCAACGGCACCGAGCTGCGCAAGATGCTGGTGCG
>NZ_JACMYP010000418.1 GCF_020889705.1 Bradyrhizobium altum
CGCCGGCGGGCGCGGCGCTGTTGGGGGAATTCGCGCCGGCGCTCGACCGGATCTCGGCCGCCGTGCAGCAGCATCGCGAGCGGCGCGGCGATGCCGCCGTGGCGGTGTTGCGTGTCAACGCGCTCGCGACCTTCAGCCTGCGCTGGCTGCTGCCGCGCATGAGCCGGTTTCGCGCCGAGCATCCGGACATCGAGGTGCGCCTGAGCACGTCGAACGATCCGGTGGATGCGCTGCCGGAATCATTCGACGTCGTGATCCGCGGCGGTCCGGATACGTTTCATGGCTTCTCGTCGCGCTTCCTGGTGTCGGAGCGGAGATTGCCGGTGTGCAGTCCGTCGCTGCTTGCGCAATTGCCGCTCGATGAGATCGCGGATCTCTCCAGGCACACGCTGCTGCATGTCACGTCGATGCCGCGGCTATGGCGCGACTGGCTGACCGAGGCCGGGCACTCAGCGCTGGAGCCGGCGGCCGCGCTGACCTTCGATCATTTCTATCTGACGATCCAGGCCGCGCTCGATGGTCTCGGCGTTGCGATGGGCCCGACCGCGCTGATTTCAGACGATCTCGCGGCCGGGCGTCTGGTGACGCCGTTCCCCGCGATCAGCCTGCCGGCGCGCAGTTACTTCGCGTATTTTCCGGCAGGCCGCAGCAACGATCCGCACAGCGCGGTGTTCTGCGATTGGCTCGAGCAGCAGGGCCGGATGACGGGCTGAGGATCATTCCTGGTCAGGCCGCCGACGGATCGTCGCCGTCGACTTCCTGCGGCAGGTCGATCACGACGCGACCGCCGGCGAGATCGACTGACGGCACCACGGCGTTGGTGAAGGGCAGCAGCATCGTCGCGCCCTGCGGCGGGGCGATCTCGATGATGTCGCCGGCGCCGAAATTATGGATCGCGATCACCTTGCCGAGCGGCTGCTCTGTCGTCGTCACGGCGGCGAGCCCGATCAGGTCGGTGTGGTAATATTCGCCGTCGTCGGTTTCCGGCAGCCGGTCGCGCGGAACGTAGAGCTCGAGCCCGTTGAGCCGTTCGGCGTCGTCGCGGCTGGCGACGCCCTTCAGCGTCACCACCAGATGGTCCTTGGCCTCGCGCGCATGCGTGACCTCGAACTGGCGCGTGCCGTCCTTGGTCATCAGCGGGCCGTAGTCCTTTACGGCCAGCGGATCTTCGGTGAAGGTCCACAGCCGGACGGCGCCGCGCACACCATGCGCAGCGCCGATACGGGCGACACAGACCGGTGCAGTCACCGTGGTCGCCGTTCAGCTTAAGCCTTGGCGGCGGCTTCGGCCTGCGCCTTGCGCTCCTTGCGCGGCACGGCCTTTTCGGGGTTGTTGCGCGCGGTGCGCTTGACGACGCCTGCGGCGTCGAGGAAGCGGGTCACGCGATCCGACGGCTGCGCGCCCTTGGCGAGCCAGGCCTTCACCTTGTCCATGTCGAGCTTCAGGCGGGCCTCGTTGTCCTTCGGCAGCAGCGGGTTGAAGTGGCCGAGACGCTCGATGAAGCGGCCATCGCGCGGGAAGCGCGAGTCGGCGACGACGACGTGATAGACCGGACGCTTCTTGGTGCCTGCGCGAGCGAGGCGGATAACAACGGACATTTAGTTCTCCTAAGTAAGTGGTTTGATTGGTACAGGTTCAGTTAGCTCGTCATTCCGGGGCGCGAGCGCAGCGAGCGAGCCCGGAATCCATAACCACGATCGGGAGTATGGATTCCGGGCCCGCGCCAAGAGGCGCGTCCCGGAATGACGAGGGGAGAGAGAGTGCGCAAGCGTCCTCATTTCTTCTTGCCCGGGAAGCCGCCGAGGCCCGGCAGCGTCGGCTTGCCGCTGAGGCCGGTCAGGCCCGGCACATTGGGCAGGCCGCCGCGCAGGCCAACGGGCAAATCCTTCGGCAGGCTCGGCAGACCGCCGCCGGCGCCGCCCTGCATCTTCTCGGCGAGCGCCTTCATCTCCTCGGCCGAGGGCGGCTTCATGCCGCCGCCAAAGCCCATCGCCTGCGCGATGCCGGCGAGCGGGCCGCGCTTGCCGCTTCCCATGGCCTTCATCATGTCGGCCATGTTCCGGTGCATCTTCAGCAGCTTGTTGACCTGCTCGACGCTCTGGCCGGCGCCTGCCGCGATGCGCTTCTTGCGGCTCGCCTTCAGGATGTCCGGATTCTTGCGCTCCTGCCGCGTCATCGAGTCGATCACCGCGACCTGACGCTTGATGATCTTGTCGTCGATGCCGGCCGCCGCGATCTGGTTCTTCATCTTGGCGATGCCGGGCATCATGCCCATCAGGCCGCCGATGCCGCCCATATTCGCCATCTGCTGCAGCTGTTCGCGCATGTCGTTGAGGTCGAACTGACCCTTGCGCATGCGCTCGGCGGTGCGCGCGGCCTTCTCGGCGTCGATGTTCGCCGCAGCCTTCTCGACCAGCGAGACGACGTCGCCCATGCCGAGGATGCGGCCGGCGATGCGGTTCGGATGAAAGTCTTCCAGCGCGTCGGTCTTTTCGCCGGTACCGAGCAGCTTGATCGGCTTGCCGGTCACCGCGCGCATCGACAGCGCGGCGCCGCCGCGGCCGTCGCCGTCGACGCGCGTCAGCACGATGCCGGTGAGGCCGACGCGTTCGTCGAATGAGCGTGCGAGGTTGACCGCGTCCTGGCCGGTGAGGCTGTCCGCGACCAGCAGCACTTCATGCGGGTTGGCGGCGGCTTTGATCTCGGCCGCCTCCTTCATCATGTCTTCGTCGAGCGTGGTGCGGCCGGCGGTGTCGAGCAGCACGACGTCGTAGCCGCCGAGCTTGCCGGCTTCGATCGCGCGCCGCGCGATCTGCGGCGGCATCTGGCCGGCGACGATCGGCAGCGTCGGAATGTCGAGATCGCGGCCGAGCACCGCGAGCTGCTCCAT
This sequence comes from Bradyrhizobium altum, assembly GCF_020889705.1. Taxonomy (GTDB): domain Bacteria; phylum Pseudomonadota; class Alphaproteobacteria; order Rhizobiales; family Xanthobacteraceae; genus Bradyrhizobium; species Bradyrhizobium altum. The sequence continues at coordinate 2,891 of NZ_JACMYP010000418.1, forward strand.
CGCCGCCGGGCGGTAGACGTCGAGCGAGGCCATCAGCACCTTGCGCTTGTCGCGCTGAACCATGCGTCGCGCGAGCTTTGCGGTGGTGGTGGTCTTGCCGGAGCCTTGCAGACCGACCATCATGATCGGCACCGGCGGCACGGAATTGATGTCGATGGTCTGGCCGTCGGAACCGAGCGTGGCGACCAGCTCGTCATGGACGATCTTCACCACCATCTGGCCCGGCGTCACCGACTTGACGACGGTGGCGCCGATCGCCTGCTCGCGGACCCGGTCGATGAAACTGCGGACGACCTCGAGCGCGACGTCGGCTTCGAGCAGCGCGCGGCGCACCTCGCGCATCGCGGCATCGACGTCCTTTTCGGTCAGCGCACCGCGCCCCGTCAGACGATCGAGAATGCCACCAAGCCGTTCCGACAGATTGTCGAACAATGCCGTTGTCCTTCGTTGCGCCCGTGAGCGCGCTTCACTCGCTCCTCGTCATACCCCGCGAAAGCGAGGTATCCAGTTCGCCGCGGCCTCCCGGTTCAATCCGGGTTGGCTCTGGGATACTGGATCACCCGCTTTCGCGGGTGATGACCAGATAGTCTGCCCCGGCACCGTGCCAAGACGGCGTGCCCAAGACGATGGTCCAAACACTTTCGCGCCCGAGGGCGCATCGCGCTGTCGGGCGTTGGCCTCTGGCCTCCAGGACCAGTCGGCGGGTCGAAAAGACGGATCTTTCCGAGAAAGTGGCGCCGTTAAACGCTGCCGGGGGAGCAAAGTCAAGGAAAGTTTCGCGGCGATTTGCTCGGCTCAGACCCTAAGGCATTGAAATCACGTCAATTTGCCGCGTTGATTCCGAATTCGTCGTCACCGCCCATATAAGCGGAGCCTGCCTCCTGTTTGGGAACCCGCTTGCCCATCACCCGCCGCCGCCTTCTCGCAACCTTGACCGGAGCCACTGCCGCGCTCGGCGTGCCCTCGATCTGGATGTCCCTGATGAAAACCTATGACGGCCCCGTCTCCGATCACTTCGACGGCCTGCACTTCTTCGATCCGGACGGCGCGCCGCCGAAATCGCTCGGCGAGTTGCTGCGTTGGCAATTCGGCGGCAGGCGGCAGCGCGCGGTCTGGCCGGAATGGGCGCCGAGCCCCTATGCCGATACGCCGCCGCCCCGTGTCGATGGCGACAAAGTGCGGTTCTGCTTCGTCGGTCATGCGAGCTGGCTGATTCAGGCCGCAGGCCTCAACATCCTGGTCGATCCGGTGTGGTCGATGCGGACCTCGCCGTTCAGCTTCGCAGGTCCCAAGCGGCACAATGATCCCGGCATCGCGTTCGACAAGCTGCCTGGGATCGACGTCGTGCTGGTGTCGCACGGTCATTACGATCATCTCGACACAGCGACGCTGTCGAAGCTCAACGCCACGTTTGCACCGCGCGTCATCACGCCGCTCGGCAACGACGTCACGATGCGCGCGGCCGATGCCGCGATCAAGGCCGAGGCGTTCGACTGGCATCAGCGCGTCGAGCTCGGCAATGGTCTTGCGGTGACGCTGGTGCCGACGCGGCACTGGTCGGCGCGCGGCCTGTTCGACCGCAACAAGGCGCTGTGGGCGAGCTTCGTGTTGGAGACGCCCGCCGGCAAGCTCTACATCGTCTGCGATTCCGGCTATGGCGACGGTCGTCATTTCCGCCGGGTGGCCGAGGCGCACGGCCCGTTGCGGCTCGCGATCCTGCCGATCGGCGCCTATGAGCCGCGCTGGTTCATGCGCGACCAGCACATGAATCCGGAGGACGCCGTGAAGGCGCTGGCCGATTGCGGCGCGGCGCAGGCGCTGGCGCACCACCACGGCACGTTCCAGTTGACCGACGAGGCGATCGACGCGCCCGCGATCGCGCTGGGCGAAGCGCTCGATGCGGCCAAGGTGCCGCGGGAGAAGTTTGTCGCGTTGAAGCCGGGCCAGGTGTTTGAGATTTAAATGCTGTCGTCCCGGGCAAGCGAAGCGCGACCCGGGACCCATAACCACAGGGCTTTGTTGTTGAACAAGGCTGTGGCTCCAGCTTGCCCTTTCACCACGCTCGGTGGTT
>NZ_JACMYP010000419.1 GCF_020889705.1 Bradyrhizobium altum
TCGACATCTTCATCCAACGCGTCATCGAGAAGCCGACCAGCGATGCCCTCCTTGTTGTTTTCACGCAGGTAATCACTGAAACTCGTCAAAACAGCCGCATAGTTGGTCGCGGTATTTGTCGCTATTTCGTTTTTGTACTCCTTGATGAGAGCCGCGTCTTCGGGATAAGGATTTAGCTGAGCGCGGATTGCGATCGGCGGGATCTCGCCCGTCGCCTCGAAGGTCCGCAGATGATCAATTGCCGTAAGGAGCTTCGTGCGATCACCCGTTCCGCTGAACTTGCCCGCATCATCGCCCAGCGACTCCTCGTTGAGCCGAACAGCGATGGCCCCTTTGTTATTTGCGAAGAGCCAGCGGCCAAAGGTGCGAAGAGAACCTACGGTATTCTTGACCGTACGTTTTGCGGCATTGCCCTTGATGAGGGCCTCCTCAAGCCCCGAAATAAGGGGAACATCCTCGGAATAAAGGGGCTGCTTCCTGCGCCCCATTGATACCCCGGCTGACTGAGCTGGCTGCAAGGCCGATGACGACGGGTCTGGCTCGTCCATCAGCCCCAGGCGCGAGTCCCGGTCGTGGCCCTCCGCGGAAAGCTCCTCTGGCCAGGCGCCACCTTCCTGCGAGGCGTTGTGGTGCGCAGCGGCGTCGCTGATCCGCCTCGCGCCTATCAGTGCCGCATCTTCGCCATCAGCAATGGTGGGAATGCGGCGCTCGATCTCCATCGCTTTAGCGCCGACCGACGACTTTCGCAGCTGAGCTAGTGCTGCGCCGACATTGCCGCCCACACCCGTGTCCTGGTTATAGTTTGCGACATCTGCATCCAAAGCCTTTCCGGAAAGCCGACCAGCAATGCCCGGCTTATTTTTTTGACGCAGATAGTCACTGAAACCTCTAAGAGCAGTTGCATAGACCCTGGCAGTCTCTGTCGCTACTTCAGTTCTGAAATCTTCGATGAGAGCTGCGTCCTCGGGATAAGGAATCAGCTCAGCGCGGGCTGCGATCGGCACCACTCCGCCCGTCGAAGACGAAGTCCGGAGATGACCGATTGCCGTAAGGAGTCTCTTGGGATCGGCGGCCCCGATGAACTCCCGCGCATCATCGATCAGCGACTCATCGTGGAGCCGAGCAACGATCGGCTTCTTGCTATTTGCGAACAGCCAACGCGCAAAGCTCCGAAGAAAATACCCGTCGTGCCCGGCGGTACGTGGGGCGCTGTTGCCCAGAGTGAGGCCCTGCTCAACCCTCGAAATAAGGGAAGCATCGGCGGAGTAAAGGGGCTGGTTGTTGCGCCCTTTCATAACGACAGCTGGCTGCGGCGCGGAGGCCGCCGGCATTGCCCCCACAGTTGCACTTGAATTGGCGATTTCGCTCAGTTGTCGCTCGAAAGTCGCCGCATCTGCGGGTGGCTCCTGCAGGCTCTTGCTGTCCGATTGTTCTGTCACGCGCTGCGTCGGGGGGAAATCCATCCGGTCTCACTTTCGGTCGAAAACGGGCATCGATAACGCAGGGAAGCTGTCCAGAACCTGACGAAGGAAAAACGTTCCGCGCCCGGCCAGCGTGGAGCACGGCACCTGCCCCTAGCGAAGGCGATGAGGCTCAGGATCGGACAAAAACTCCCGTGCTGATCAATGATGCAGGGCCGATGACGGCGGAAGTGACGGCCAGCTTGGGTCAAATCCTCCTGAGCAAGAGGCGACGCTCAGGCGGAAATATCGCGAAGTTCTCGATGCCTTACTTACAGGTCAGGACTGTCCGACCAATGGCTAGAACCATCGGGATCGCCGATCAAGCTTGTATGCCTGTAAAAACAAGCATCCCCGTTCCGTCCATCGCGCCTCATGGAGCTCAAGCAAGCTCAATGTTCAGCGAAATGCCAGAGATCTTTTCAATCGGGCCGGCCCAACTCGCGCACGATAACGCGGCGCCGGCCCAAATTTATCAAGCCCAAAACGAATGTCTGATCTGCCGCAGTATCGCTATGACACCGCCAATGTATATCGATGTCCTAAGGTGCGGATTGAGCCGCGATGGCCCGAACCCGAATAGCGCGAGCGCCGCGATCCCCAAGGTTTGGATCATGGTCGGCCTCAGGAAGGAGGCCGCCAATCGGGCGGGTTAAAGACATTAAATTGCAATCTCGGGGTCGCACGTGGCCAAAATGGCGAAAAGGCTGGCGGCGCTCAGTGTGACGAAGCTGTCAAACGCGGACGGCATCAGACTCGATCGGCCATCAGGATTTATGACTCCATAATATCTGTCCCCTTAATTTCGTCCGCGGGCCTCCAACCGCGCATCGCCGGCCGGCTGTCTTCAAGCGCGGTGGCGTACTGTCTCGGCCATTGATTGCGCGGTCATCTCCACGGCTTCACTCGATCGGTACGGAAAGCGCCGGCGACTTCCTACCGTGCTGGCAAGCTGTTGGTCCGTTGAGCGGTAGGATCGGAGTTGAGGCAGCCGCCGCGACCTCGGCCCGGCTGATGAATTCGGTCAGATTGGCGTTTGAGGACCACTCCAAATAACGAACGAGCGCAAAGACAAGCGCGACAACAATGAGAATGCCGAGCACCGACGCTGTGGCTGTTCCCGACCAGCTTTCGCTGCTGAATAATGACATCATGGCCTCCGAGACCGAAGCTGCTACGCCTTCTAAGTCATCTCGCGATCATCACGTGTGAACGGCCTCACATCTCACGCGCACTTGATGTCGAGACAAGTCATAGACCAAGGCTCGCGGGAGCGTGGCCGAAAAGCTGTCCAAGGAACGGGCCGAACAAATAAGGCGGGCACTGGCGGATGGTTCGATTAAGTGTCGATGATCCCTCGAGGTAAGCCTTCGATCCAGCGAAATGAAAGTCTAATCTACCCTGCGTTCAGCTCCGCTCCAGAGTTTCGACTGGGAGAATATCCTTCACAGCCACGGCCGCCGCGACACTGGTCGGAAGCGACGGTTTGCCATCAGGCTGATCGAATACACATCCTGGCGGTTGAAGCCACTCGGCGGGCAGCCGTCGTTCGGATCCTTGCGTGAACTGACCCGCGTCGTCGGCAATGATTGCGCCGTCGAGATCGACACAAACAGCTACTCGGTACCGTGGCGCCTTATTGGCGAGCGCGTGGCTATAACGATCGCGGCCGGCGAAGTGCGGATCCGCCATGGACTCCACCAGGTTGCGGTCCACAAGCAATCGGAGGGGCTCCGGCTGCGGATCGTCGACTCCGCTCATCTCGATGGTGTTGTTGGGCGCAATGGCACGGTCCACCGGGCGGAGATCGCGGCGGCGACGGTGCTGGCGCCATCTCCACCGAACGAAGCCGTGGTCGGAGGAAGCTTCTGATGGCGCGGGCAAAGAAAGTCATTGAAGCAACAACCGATCCGCTCGATGCCATGCTGGCGCGATTGCAGCTCTCCGGCATCCGCGATCAGCTCGACAGCCTGCTCGACGAAGCGGCGCGCCAAGCCTGTCGGCACGTGAGACGCTGATCCTGCTGTGCGAGCGCGAGATCGCACGCAAGGATCATCGCCGCATCGAGATGGCGCTGAAGCTCGCACACTTTCCGGCCGTGAAGGAGCTTGCTGGCTTCGACTTCGAGGCGCAGCCGTCGATCGATCCAAAGCAGATCCGTGATCTTGCCGCGTCACGTTGGATCGCCAACGGAGAGAACGTGCTGCTTGGCCCGCCGGGCGTCGGCAAGACGCACCTGTCCATTGCACTCGGGCGAGAGGCAATCCTGGCCGGGTAGCCGATATCGTCCGGCACCCGCTTCTGTCGCGGGCCGGTTCAAAGCGCGAGCCGACGTTTGAATTATCAATTGATCACCGGCGACCGCATGAAATGTCCTCGGACAATCTCATCCTACGAACACCCTCTCTAGAAGCGACCGCGGCCGATACATTCCTGCCTATGTCAGAGACTCGTGCCATAAGACCATCATGCCTTCAGCTTCCAGATCCCAAAGGAGAGTGTGGATGAAGCGCGATGCCGAATTAAGCGGCATGGCTCACGTTGCTTTCGCCGGCCTGATCTTCGTTACTATTAAGGTTGTAACGCAGACAATTTCTCCCTTGGAGGTGACTGTTCTGCGCAGCATGCTGTCAATCCCAATACTCTTCCTTATGACAACCGGCGCGGACAGATCGCAGTTGGCACGAGGCACATGCTCCTCGAGCACATGCCGACAGGCTCAAAGTTGCGGCTGAGCGAAGTCAAGGAGCTGTTCGAACTCATGCGATGAGGAGAGATCAATGACCGTCTTGATCTACGTCGATACCAGCAAGCAAATTGACGACAAGGACCACCTTAAGGTCTTCGCCAACGAGGACGCCGCAGAAAAATGGCTCGAGGAGAACGACCCCGATGGCGTGGCGTTCGAGTACGACGTGCTCGAGTGAACCTGATCTTTTGTTGGAAGCTGCTGGGAAATTTCCCTGTCGCTACTGTCCATGCGCGGCTGGCGCCTTGGAAACTCGTCGTGGCGGCTTCATCCTCCCTCGCGGTCCGAGCGGGGATTTTTGTTTACCCTCATGCTCACTTTAGGGCCGGCAAGCCCTCGATACTGTCGCCGCCATGCAACATGCGGAATGTTCCGCCTGCTGGAACAGAAATTAAGACTCCATCGCCAGATGGTCTTCGAGCAGCGTCAAGCTAACCGGGCCGGAAGCATTCTCATTGCACGGACATTCAATTTTCCCGGAACGGGCCGCAGCGCGCAAATGCCTGCGGCCTTTTCAATTGCCGATAGGGATGGATGCCGCACAGCGCGCCCACCAGAACGAAACTCAGCGCCACATCGTAGGCGTGTTCAGGGCGTTGTGACCCGCTACCTTCAAGTCATCTCTTGAGAGTCGACCGTTTGCGGCGGCTTCGAGGATCTTGGAAGCAACGTGCGTCCTGGCGCCGGTTTCAAAGATGGAAATATTTTCGCAAACTTCCTCTAGTGGCTCTGCACAGTAATTATGG
>NZ_JACMYP010000420.1 GCF_020889705.1 Bradyrhizobium altum
GACCGGCTTTACAACCACGGGTTCCGGCGCATGCGCCTCGCCGGGACCATCGCCACCGACGCGGCGCTTGCCGCGCTTCTCGACCACGACCTGCTTGGTCCGGCCGTGGCTGAAGCTCTGGCGCACGGTGCCCGTCTCGACGCGCGGCTTCAGCGACAACGTCTTGCTCGGGACACTCAAAGTCTTGTCGCCAGGGGTCTTGGTATCAACCATTCAGCAGTCCTAATCTCGTTTTCGCTGTGCGCTTCCGCACAAATCGTTTTCAAGGCTCGTCTTTTGCTGAGCATGATCCGGTCGGAAAGACGGCGTCCGCCTTCCTGGATCAGGCTCTGGAATTTCTGGCCGCTTCGGCGGTCTTGTCGTCGTCGGCCATCCGGTATCGGACCAGCATCTGGCAGCGCGACAAGAACGTCTTGCTCGCCGGGCCCGCGAGCAGCGCAGCATGTATCACATTTGACCGCCCAAGTGCCAAATCCAATTCTTCCGACGTCAAAACATTGACGACGGCGATTACGGCCGATTCACCACGTTTTTCGCCCCTTTGCCTGACGATCGCGTCCAATTTGCGGATTCCGTCCGCTGCGCCGTCCGAAGCGTGGATCAGGGCTGCAGTTTCGTTCCGGTTGAGTGCATCCTCGACCTTGCCGAAGCCCGCGACGACCTGACCGGCCTTGGCAGCCATGGCCAGGGCCTCGGTGACGCTGCGGACCAGGAGGGCGTCGGTGTCGGCGGGAAGGGTCGGCGCGACGCGGACATCGCGCTTGAATCCCTTGCTAAATTGGTGACGGCGGACCGCTTCCGCAACGCTGCGCCGCGATGCGGAAATCCACATTCCGCGGCCCGGCAGCTTGCGCTTGAGATCCGGGATCACCTCGCCCGTGGGCGCGACGACGAACCGGATCAGTTCGTCGATCGGATGCACCTCGCGGCTGACCGCGCACATCCGCGTGGTCGCGGACTTCTGCGTCCGCGGTCCATCGTCGAGATCGGGGTCAGCCTGAGCGAGCATCCGTGGGGCATCTCCTTACGACGCCGTTTCTGCTTCGGCGGCCTCGGCCTCCTCAGCAGGCTTGGCAAGGTCGGCCTCGGTGATCCAGCCGGCCTTCAGACGGGCCTGCATGATCATGGCCTCGGCCTCGTCGCGCGCGACCTCGATGCCATCGAGGAACCCGGCATGCTTGGTCGGCTCGCCGCCTTCCTTGCGCTCGGTCCAGCCGACCAGATCGTCGGTGGCGCAGCCGGCCAGATCCTCGACGGTCTTCACGTCGTTCTCGCCCAGCTTCACCATCATCTTGCCGGTGATGCCGGGCACGTCCTTCATGGCGTCCTCGACGCCGAGTTCCTTGCGCTTGGCCTCGAGTTCAGCCTCAAGCTGCTCCAGATATTCGCGGGCGCGGGTCTGCAACTCGGTGGCGGTCTCCTCGTCGAAACCTTCGATACCGGCGAGTTCCTTGACATCGACCAGCGCGAGTTCCTCGACCGAGGTGAAGCCTTCGGAGGCGAGCAGCTGGCCGACCACCTCGTCGACATTGAGCGCTTCCATGAACACCCGGGTCGAGTTCTCGAAGTCGGCCTGGCGGCGCTCCGACTCTTCCTGCTCGGTCAGAATGTCGATGTCCCAGCCGGTCAGCTGCGAGGCGAGGCGGACGTTCTGGCCGCGGCGGCCGATCGCCAGCGACAGCTGGTTGTTGGTGTCGGGAACCACTACCTCGATGCGCTCGCGGTCTTCGTCGATCACGACCTTGGCGACTTCAGCCGGCGCCAGCGCGTTGACCACGAAGGTCGCGATGTCGGGCGACCACGGAATGATGTCGATCTTCTCGCCCTGCAGCTCGTTCACCACGGCCTGCACGCGCGAGCCGCGCATGCCGACGCAGGCGCCGACCGGGTCGACCGAGGAATCGCGCGAGATCACGCCGATCTTGGCGCGCGAGCCGGGATCGCGGGCGACCGCCTTGATCTCGACGATGCCGTCATAGATTTCGGGCACTTCCTGCGCGAACAGCTTCGCCATGAACTGCGGATGGGTGCGCGACAGGAAAATCTGCGGACCGCGGGTCTCGCGGCGGACGTCGAAGATATAGGCGCGGACGCGGTCGCCGTTGCGGAACACTTCGCGCGGCAGCATCTCGTCACGGCGCACGATCGCTTCGCCACGGCCGAGATCGACGATCACGCTGCCGTATTCGACGCGCTTGACGATGCCGTTGACGATGTCGCCGATGCGGTCCTTGAATTCCTGGTATTGCCGGTCGCGCTCGGCCTCGCGCACCTTCTGCACGATCACCTGCTTGGCGGATTGCGCGGCGATACGGCCATATTCCAGCGGCGGCAGCGTGTCGGCGATGGTGTCGCCGACCTGGGCGCCCGGATTGGCGCGCTGCGCATCATGCAGCGAAATCTGGTTCGACGAATTCTCGACGACTTCGACCACCAGCATGTGGCGGGTCAGCCGCAGCTCGCCCTTCTTGGCGTCGATCTCGGCATGGACGTCGGTCTCGCTGCCGTAGCGGGCACGCGCCGCCTTGGCGATGGCATCTTCCATGGCCGCGATCACGATGGAGCGGTCGATCGACTTTTCGCGCGCAACTGCGTCTGCGATCTGCAGCAGTTCGAGTTTGTTGGCGCTGACTGCCATGGCTTAGTCTCCTTCGAATGGATCGATCTCGCCACGGCGCGCGCGTTCGGCGGCCAGGCGGTGCTTTTTGGTGTTGGTCGGGGCCGGCTTAGTGCCGGGCTTTTGAGCAGGCTTGGGTTTCGGCTTCTGACTCTTCGCAGGATCGCCCTTCTTGGCGTGGGCCGGCTGCGGCGGCGCGAGGCCGAGCTCGCGGCGCAGCTCGCGCTCGGCGGCCTTGCCGCGGCGCATCGATTCCTCGATCAGCTCGTCGGTCAGCACCAGCCGCGCGTCCGAAATGTCCTCCATCACCAGGAGAACTTCAGCATCCTCAGTGGGACGTGAATCGTCGCGCTTGATGCGCACCGCATTGCCTTCGACGCCGGCGAGCAGGCCGCGGAACCGCTTGCGGCCCCGATGCGCCACCGCCATCTCGATCTTCACCAGATGCCCGGTGTAGCGCTCGAAGTCGGAGCGGCGCACCAGCGGCCGGTCAATTCCGGGCGACGAGATTTCCAGCCGGTAGGCGCGCTCGATCGGGTCGGCGACATCGAGCACCGGCGACAGCGCGCGCGAGATCGCCTCGCAATCCTCGAGCTGCATCGAGCCGTCGGGACGCTCCGCCATGATCTGTACGGTGCAGCCGGCGTCGCCCGAGACCTTGATGCGCACCAGGCGATAGCCCATGCCCTGCAGCACCGGGACCGCGACCGCGGCGACGCGCGCCGCGACCCCGGGCTCGACGACAAGCCGCGGCTCGGCGAGCAGTTCGGTGTCCACGGACGTGGCGGTCGGATCGGTCATATCCAGTGTCAAAGGCTGTCTAAGATCTATGGGTTGTCTGAGGTCTGTTGTGTTGTTCAGGTGGCCTTAAGGGGCCGCTAACGCTACCTAAACTGGACCCGGCCTCGCTGGGTCCCGTCAGGTAATAAAAAAGAGCGGGTCCCGGGGGGCCCACTCTCCTACGCGATCGTATGAGATACCATAAGTTGCAGTGGATATAGCCCTTTTGCCCAGGTCCGGCAAGGCCTCCCGGCCCGGCGGAAGGCGATTTTGCGGGCTCCGGGGTGCAGGTTTGACCTAACCCTCCGTTTACGAACGAGGCCATAGATTGCCGAAAATCGGCAGAAGTCGCCGGTTGGACAAGGCTCATGACGACAGCCCCCGCGCTGATCCCGGAACTCGACGACATCGTTCGCCGCGGCGACCCCAAGCGCCGCGCCGAGGCCGCGCGGCGGCTCGGCGAGCTGTTCCTGCAGGGCGCCGCGAGCTTCCGCCCCGATCATATCGACCTGTTCGACGGGGTGCTGACCAGTCTGGTCCCGCATGCCGACCTTGCTGCGCGGATCGATCTCGCCGAACGGCTTGCGCCGCTCGCCAACGCGCCGCGGCATCTGGTTGGGCAACTCGCCCGCGAGGACGAGGTCGCGATCGCGGGGCCGGTGCTGCGCCGATCGCCGGTGATTGACGAAAAGGTGCTGGTCGAGATCGCCAATGCCAAGGGCCAAGGCCATCTGCTGGCGATGGCCGAGCGCTCCAAGCTCTCGACCGCGCTGACCGATGTCATCGTCCGTCGCGGCGATCGCGACGTGATCCGATGCGCGGCCGGCAATGCGGGTGCGACGTTCTCGGACGCGTCCTTCACGACGCTGGTGCGGCGCGCCGGTCAGGATGGCGTGCTGACGCTGCGGATCGGCCGCCGTGACGATCTCCCGCCCGTGCATCTGAAGGGCCTGCTGGCCGGCTCGATCGACGTGATCCGCCGCCGGTTGCAAGTCGTCGCCAAGCCGGAACGGCAGGCCGAGATCAAGCTGGCGATGAACGAGATCGAAGGCGTCGTCGCGCAGGTCGAGGGCCGCGACTTCGCAGCCGCGCAGCGCGCGATCCTGGCGTTGCATCGCGCCGGCGAATTGAACGAGGCCGCGGTGGCAGGCTTCGCCAAGGCCTTCAAATACGAGGAATGCGTGGCGGCGCTGGCGGCGATGACCGGCGTGAAGATCGTCACGCTCGATCGCCTGGTCTCCGGCGATCGCTACGATCCGATCCTGATCGCCAGCAAGACGATCGGTTTCGAATGGCCGACCGTGCGCGCCCTGATCCTGATGCGGCTCGGGCCGAACCGCGTGCCGTCTCCGGCCGATATCGAAGGCGCGCGGGTGAATTTCGTCCGCCTGATGCCGTCGACCGCGCAGCGTGTCGTGGATTTCTGGAAGTCGCGCTAGTTCAAGCGCCAACATTTAAAACC
>NZ_JACMYP010000421.1 GCF_020889705.1 Bradyrhizobium altum
GCCCCCACCCCAACCCTCCCCCGCAAGCGGGAGAGGGAGCCGAGTGACTTCCGGGGCTGGCTGCTCGCGTTCGCAGCCAAGTTCGCTCGCCTACGACGCGGCGGCCTCGACCTTGTCACGCAAGGTGAAGCGGTCGCCGTCGCGGACCAGCGAAATGTTGCGCCGGTGGAAGGCGTCGAGCGTCGAACGGTGGCCGATCGAGACCACCGCGGTGTCGGGCAGCTTCTCGGCGATCAGTCGGTACAGCGCGGCTTCCGACGGCTCGTCGAGCGAGGCCGTCGCCTCGTCGAGGAACAGGAACTGCGGCGCATGCAGCAGCGCCCGGGCGATGCCGAGCCGCTGCTGCTCGCCGAGCGACAGCATCCGGTTCCAGTGCGCTTCTTCCTCGAGCCGCGCCGCGAGCTGCGGCAGTCCGACCGCCGCGAGGACCTCGCGGACCCGTCCCGCATCGTAGCTCGCGGCCTGGCCCGGATAGACCACCGCGTCATGCAGCGAGCCGATCGGCAGATAGGGACGTTGCGGCAGCATCATCAGGCTGGCATTGGCCGGGATATTGACCGAGCCGCGACCGAACGGCCAGATGCCGGCCACTGCGCGGAATAGCGTGGACTTGCCGGCGCCGGAGGGACCGGTGACCAGGGTGCGTTCATTGTCGCGAAGGCTGAAGCCGTCCGCTGCGAGCAGCGGCTTGCCGTCCGGCAGGGTGACCAGGAGATCGTCGAGATCGATCGTGTCGCCGCCTGTGGGCTTGACGTGGATGATGTCCTGCCGCTGCGCGAGCGCATCGCCACCGCGGATCGAGTTCTCGAAGCCATCGAGACGCGCGACCACCGATTGCCATTCGGCCAGCGTCCGGTAGGCCGAGATGAAGAAGGACAGTGAATCCTGCACGCTGCTGAAGGCGGACGCGGTCTGCATCATGCCGCCGAGCTGGATCTTGTTGGCGAAATAAGCCGGTGCGATCAACACATAGGGGAAGATCACGGCGGCTTGCGAATAGGTCGCGGTGAACGCGGTCAGCTTCTTGGTTCGTTGCATGATGTCGAGCCAGTTCCCGACCACGAAGCCGAAGCGATCGAGCAATCGCGTGCGCTCGGCCGGTTCACCGTGGAGCAGTGCAATCTGCTCGGCGTTCTCACGGGTCCGCACCAGGTTGAAGCGAAAATCGGCCTCGAACCGCTGCTGCCGGAAGTTGAGGTCGACCAGCGGCCTGCCGATCACATGGGTCAAGACCGTTCCGAGGATCGCGTAGACCAGCGCGCCCAGCACCAGATAGCCGGGAATCGCGAGGTCCTTGCCGAACAGATGCAGCGGCGCCTGATTGGAAAGGCCCCACAGGATGAAGACGAAGGAAGCAAGCGTCACCACGGCGCTCAATAGTCCGATCCCGAGCGTCAGGGTCTGTTCGACGAAGCGCTGGGTGTCGTCGGCGATACGCTGGTCGGGGTTGTCAGCGGCATCGCCGAGCAGCTGCATACGATAGTGGTTGGCATCGTGCAGCCAGCCGCCGAGATAACGCGTGGTCATCCAGCGCCGCCAGCGGATCTGCAGCCACTGATTGAGATAGAGCTGGTAGACCTTCAGGCCGATCCAGAACGCCGCGAGCACGCAGAAATAACCGATTTGATAGGTGAAGACCGCCTGATCACGCTCCTGCAGCGCGTTGTAGAAAACATTGTTCCAGCGGTTGAACAGCACGGTCAGAAACACGCTGGCGAGCTCGATGATCACCACCGCGGCCAGCAGTCCGCGGCCTGCCCATTTGTCGTCGGAGTTGAAATAGGGCGAGGCGATGCGCCACACCGTCGCGAGCGTCGAGCGAATGTTGTTCACAGATTATCGTCTCCGGGGAAGTGGCCGCAACGGCCTGAAGAATCGGGACAATCGGCGTGGTCCTCGACTAAAGTCGTAGGTCTGGCATGCAAGCGTTGGCTTGTCCCGGCGATCGAGTCAACTCTAGCATGACGACAACGGCGAGGGGCGGGGGACCTTCGATTTTTCGCGAGGATGTGAGCGATCCTTACCGATCGTTCATTCGCGAGCCGGGGCTGCAATTCTTCCGACGGACTCCCGCAATCGCACCAGCGCGCCTGCCTGCACCGAGGCCGGGGCGCTGCATAAGAACGTGGGAAGGACCCCGAGATGAGCACCTGGAATCAAATCTACAATCCGCTCGGCAATGCGGGGCTGTCGACGCTGGCGGCCGCCATTCCCGTGGTCACGCTGCTGGTGCTGATCGCCAGCGGCAAGGTGAAGGCACATATCGCCGCCATCGTCGCCGTGATCGTGACCAACCTGATCACGATCTTCGTGTTCACGATGCCGGCCGGCATGTCGATCCGCGCATCGATCCTCGGCATCGTCACCGGGTTCTTTCCGATCGGCTGGATCGTGCTCAACGTCATCTTCCTCTACCAGGTCACGGTGAGGTGCGGGAAGTTCGAGCTGCTCAAGCGCGCGGTCGGCGGCGTCACCGAGGATCGCCGCCTGCAGTTGCTCCTGATCGCGTTCTCGTTCGGCGCCTTCTTCGAGGGCGCCTCGGGCTTCGGCACACCGGTCGCCATCACCGGTGCAGTGCTGATCGGGCTCGGCTTCTCGCCGCTCGCAGCCTCCGGCCTGTCGCTGATCGCCAACACGGCGCCGGTCGCCTTCGGTGCGCTGGGCACGCCGATCCAGGGCCTTGCCTCGGTCACCGGGCTCGATCCCTACATCCTCGGCGCCATGGTCGGCCGGCAGCTGCCGCTGTTCTCGCTGATCGTGCCGTTCTGGGTGGTGTGGGCGTTCGCGGGCTGGCGCGGCATGAAGGAAGTGTGGCCGGCGATCCTGGTCACCGGCGTGTCGTTTGCGGTCCCGCAATTCGTGATCTCGAACTACATCAATCCCTGGATCGTCGATATCGGCGCCTCGCTGATCTCGATGGGCGCGCTGATCCTGTTCCTCAAGATCTGGCAGCCGCGTCAGCTCTGGCTGTCGCCCGCGTTGCGCGGCCGCGATGAATCGGCGGCGACGATGGCGGCCGCCAAGCCGCTCGACAAGACGCCGTTGACCCAGGGCGAATTGTGGAGCGCGCTGCTGCCGTGGATCATCGTCTGCATCCTGATGCTGATCTGGGGCAACGGCGCCTTCAAGGCCTGGGCGAATGCCAACTTCGTCTGGAACTATCCGGTGCCCGATCTCGACAAGCTGATCTTCAAGGTGCCGCCGGTGGTGGCCAAGCCGACGCCGGAAGCTGCGGTGTTCGGCTTCACCTACCTGTCGTTCACCGGCACCGGATTGCTGATCGCCGCGATCATCTCAGGTCTCCTGATGGGCTTCTCGCCGCTCAAGCTGATCGCCGAATATGGCCGCACCATCCGCCTGTGCGCGATCTCGCTGATCACGATCTCGGCGATGCTGGCGATCGGCACGCTGACCCGGCTCTCCGGCGTCGACGCCACCCTCGGCCTCGCCTTCGCCGCGACCGGCGTGCTCTACCCGTTCTTCGGCACGCTGCTCGGCTGGCTCGGCGTGGCGCTGACCGGATCGGACACCTCGTCCAACATCCTGTTCGGCAATCTGCAGAAGATCACCTCCGAGCAGCTCGGCCTGTCGCCGATCCTGATGGCGGCGGCGAACTCCTCGGGCGGCGTGATGGGCAAGATGATCGACGCGCAGTCGATCGTGGTCGCCTCCACCGCGACCAACTGGTACGGCCACGAAGGGTCGATCCTGCGCTACGTGTTCCTGCACTCGATCGTGCTGGCGTGCCTGGTCGGTCTGTTCGTGACCCTGCAGGCCTATGTCTACCCGTTCACGGCGATGGTTCTGAAATAACGAGGCGAGGCGTCGCCCAAACCAAGATCCCCGCGGGTGCGAGCCCGCGGGGATTTTGCTTTTCAAGCGCTTTTTCTCGCACCGCCATTCTGGCCAATCGCAGCCTCGTCCCATACAAGGGCGGCGTCGCAATTGCTGGGAATGGCATGATCTCGATGAAGCGGATTCTGAACGGCGGCATGGCCGCGTTGGCGGTCGTTGCAGCGGCGCTTGGCGCGGGGCCGCTACAGGCCCAGGAAGAATTCCCGTTCGGCTTCGTGATGACGCTCGATGCCGCGCGCATGCCGGGCTCCAAGCGGATTCCCTCGATCGAGGTCGGCGACAATGGCGAGGTGATCCTCGAACTGTGGTGCGACGGCGGCAAGGGTCAGTTCTCGGTTGCCGGCAATACCATCGTGTTCGTTCCCGGCGCGATGGAGAATCGCAACTGCACGCCGGACCGGGCGCAGGCCGACAAGGATCTGCTCACCGCGCTCGGCGACACGACGAGCTGGCGGCGGCAAGGTGATCAGGTCACGTTCTTCGGAAGCAGGCAGCTGCGTTTCGTGATCAACAGCAACTAGGGCATGATCCGGAAAAGTGCGAAGCGGTTTTCCGAAAAGATCATGCCCAAGCAAAAAGTGACGAACTCGTCGCGTTGCTGCGTCGAACGCGGGCTCAGGGCGTTGCGACCAATCCGCTTGCGGTGGCAACGATCCAGCGATTGCCCCAGCGCACGATGGAATCGACCCGACCGAGGCCTGGGACGACGTCGCCGCGTGCGGCCATCTTGACGCCCTCCGGCCCCTCGAGCACGGCGGTGCCGTCGCGGACTTCGACCACCGACCATCCGGGAATGGTGCTCGGCCGGGTCTCCGCGGCTGCGACGGGCGGCTTCGTTCCGAGCGCCGCGGCCTGCGCGTTCAGGG
>NZ_JACMYP010000422.1 GCF_020889705.1 Bradyrhizobium altum
GGCTCGCCAGGCGGTCGAGGTCGTTGAGGGCGGGCAGGCCGGTGCGGCGGAGCAGCGCGCGCAGCGGCGGATTGCCGAGCGCGGTCCGGTAGAACTTCCCGAGATGGGCATCGCCGCCGCGATAGGCCTGCAGCACGGGGTCGCAGACGTCGTAAAGCGACGGGCCGTCCTTCCTGGCGGTCAGCGCCCGGCACACGGTGCCCGCGATCTCGTGAAGGCCCAAGAAGCTCAAAGCATCCCTTTCTTAAGGAGCCGGTTAACGCCGCCGCCCCCGGCGGTGTTTCCTCCGGTCCTCCCCCAAACTCGCAAGCCTTTGGAAAGCTACATGAATCCGTACAGAATACAAATGTGACCGAAGTCACGTAACGGGATCTTAACGGCGTCAATGGCCTGTGCCGGGCGGCAGCATGCTGCAAACCGGGTTGCTCCGGCGGTCCAGCCGGGTTAAGGGAGTGTTTGTTGCGGCGCCGCAAATTGAGCTGAATTCAACGGCACACACACCTCAACCCCATTAAACCTGATCGTCACTGACGCGACTAACTGGCGCGATTTCGCTCGAACGCCATCGGGATAGAGATTGGGACTAGAACGTTATGAACCTTAGGCAGCTTCATATTTCCCGTCGCACCATCGCCGTCTGCGTGGCGGTGGCCGGCACGGTGTCGCTGGCGATTGGCGCCCATGCCGCGCTCAACAAGCGGACACCCGATGTTGCCAGGGAGACGGTCGCAGGCGCCGTCACGGCCGGGCAGACCGGCAGCATTGCGGGCGGCTCCGCCCGCCTCGCGCTGATCATCGGCAACGGCCATTACCCGGACGCCGCGGCGCCGCTGGCCCAGCCCATCAACGATGCCCGCACTTTGTCGTCGGCGCTGCGCCGTGAAGGCTTTGACGTCGACGTGGTCGAGGACGCGACCAAGGACGACATGTTCCGCGCGGTCGAGCGCATGAAGGCCAAGATCCGCCCCGACACCGTCGTGATGCTGTTCTTCGGCGGCTACGGCGTGCAGGTCGGCCGCGAGAGCTACATGATCCCGGTCGATGCCACGATCTGGAAGGAAGCCGACGTCAAGCGCACCGGCGTCAGCGTCGAGTCCGTGCTTGAGGCGATGAAGGAGCGCGGTGCCAAGGCCAAGCTCGTGGTGCTCGATGCCTCGCGCCGCAATCCCTATGAGCGCCGCTTCCGCGCCTTCTCGCACGGCCTCGCCCCGATCAGCCCGCCGGAGAACACGATCGTGCTGACCTCGACGACGCCGGGCAAGGTCGCCGACGATTCCAAGGCGCCCAACAGCGTCTTAGTCTCCGAGCTCATCAACAACCTCAACGCCCAGGCCGGCGCAGAGGCTGCCTTCAACAAGACCCGCGTCGCGATCTCCCGCGCCAGCGAAGGCGAGCAGGTGCCGAGCGTGTCGTCGTCGCTGCTGGAAGACATCAAGCTCGGCGGCTGAGCCCGACTCTTTCCCCACGTCGTCCCGGCGAAAGCCGGGACCCATACCGCGTGATGTCGAGGTGAAGCGTGCTGCGTGTACCGCGGCGCGCGTTCACTGCAAGTCTTTCCACTGCAAGTCTTCGCAAAATTTCTGCCGGTGGTTATGGGTCCTGGCTCCCGTGCGCAATTGCGCACTAGGCCAGGACGACGATGTGGGATACAGCGCCGTCTACTTCGCGTCCGCGCTCGCGCCCACCGGCCGCACCGGATCGCCTTCGCGCAGCAGCGCGCCGGCGCGGGCGACGACGATGTCGCCTTCCAGAATGCCGTCGCGGATCTCGACCTGGCCGGCCGACATCAATCCGGTCTCGACCCGCCGCGTCTCGACGCGGCCGCCGCGCACCACCTGCACCACGGTGCCGGCGGTGGAATAGAGGATCGCGGTCAGCGGCACCGCGACGCCGCAGCTCTGCCCGGTCTTGATCTGTGCGCGGCCGGACGAATTCACCAGCAGCCGCTGGTTCGATCCGATGCCGACGAACACTTGGCCGAGCTGGCTGTTCGGCTCGATCGTCGGCGCGATCGTCCGCACCTTGCCGTCCATCTCGCCGGCGCCGATGATCTTCAGCCGCGCGGTCTGCTCGGTCTTCAGCTTGGCGATGTCGCGGGTCGGCACCATGCCGACCAGATCGTATTCGTTTCTGGCGATGATCGAGAACAGCGCATCCTTGCCCGAAGCCGGCGCGCCGACGATCGCCGAAGACGCCGAGATCGTGCCCGCCACCGGCGCCGTAAGGTTGACCGCGTTAGTGCCGTCGGTCAGCCGCGCCAGCACCTGGCCGGCGGTGACGGTGTCGCCGGGATCGGCCTTCACTTCCGCCACCTTCAAGCCGAACCGGTCCGGCCGGACCTGCTGCTCGTCGCGCGGCAGCACGATGCCCGAGACCTCGACGAGATTGCCGAAGCAGAATTTCGAGGCCTTCAGCACCGTCACCGCCGCGCCCTTCGGCGCCGCGTCGGCCTCACCCGCGGCAAGCGCGGGAGAAGCCGCGAGCAGAAGCAGCGCGGAGGCGGCGAGGGCGGCAGCGCGCAGGCGAGGCAAGATCATCGGCACACTATTTCCAAAATGCAGCGCGTTTTCGAGCGAAGTGGGGACCCGGTTCGCGTGAAGAAAACGCGTCAATTGAAGCCCCTCCTGAATACCAGATGCGGCCTCGCCGAGCCAGCCGGCTGCGCCGCGGCGGCAGCCGCCTCAGTCGGCCCGGCACCAGCGGCGAACTCCAGCTTCGCCAGCTCCTCGGCGCGCCAGATGTGCCGCAGGATCTCCGGGTTGACCCGCTCGGCATGCGTCACCGGCAGCATGTGGCCGGCCGCCGGCAGATGCCGCATCTCGGCGCCATCAATGATCGCGGCGAGTTTTGCGACAATGCGCTGCGTCACATAGGGCGACAGCCCGCCCGACACCAATAGCGTCGGCACCCGCAAGGCACGCGCGGTCGCCGCCACGCCGTCGAGATCGAGCGCGGCGTTGAAATCGTAAGGCAGCTTGCCGGCCTGCTCGATCATCCGCAGCCGCCCGCTCGGCGAGAACTGCTCGCGCGGGCCGGAGCCGGCCCAGAACGCGGTGAACGCCTCGACCGCCTCCAGCACCGCGCCGTCGAAAATATCCTGCGACACCACCTGCGCGATCCGCGCGAAGCGATCGTACAGCCGCGTGTCCGCGGACCCGTCGCGCAGCAACGTCGGAAGTACAGGTTCGATCAGCGTCAGGCTGCGGATGCGATGCGCATAGTGCGATGCGGTCGCCAGCCGAAACACGATCGCCCCGCCATAGGAATGCCCGACCAGATGGATCGGCCCCCTGGCCTTGGCGAGCCAGGGCTCGAGCCGCGCGATCTCGCCTTCCAGCGTCCGCGGCCAGTCGCGCCCGCAGGCGGCGACGCCATAGCCGGAAATATCCGGCGCCATGAACGGCGTGCCACCGAGCGCGCCCGCAAGCTTCGTCCATTGCCGTCCCGACCCCAGCGAGCAGTGCAGCGTCACCACCGCCGCCGCAGCGCGCGTCCCGTCCAAACCTGTCATCAAACCCATTCCTCGCGTGTTCTTGTTCTCGGCAAGCGCGCGTGTCCGCGCGCCCGTCATGACGCGAGCGAGGTGGGAGATGGGTTATTCCTGGGAGGGGCGGGAGAGGTCGTGATCGTGATTGCGGAGGCAAACAGATTCACTGGATGTTGATTTGAGGCTCGTGGGAATTCGCGGAAAATGAAAGCAACGTCGCAACAGCTGCTATTTTCCAGCCGCTTGCATTGTTCTGAATACCAGAATTTATCTCTTGAACATCTCCCCCAACTCACCTGTACAACTTCCCCCGTCCCGCCCGGCAAGAGGGGCGTATCGCGATCGTCACGAACGTGCGGCGGGATGCGATGGACGCTGGCGGCGCGCGAGGCGAAGCGCACTGGTCGGCGGACGGTGAAGTCGTGTGGTTCTGGCGCCCCAGTGGCAGGTGCCTCCTCGTGAGACGCGCAAGCGTTTTGTGAAGACGGTGACAAGCAAGCCCGGTCTCACCGGGAAGAGCACGAAGTAAGCCGTAACCCATTGCGCAGGGAAGGCCGGATGTTTCGGTTTCACCTGTGGTCCGACCTCCCGTGCTTTTTGTTGCACGGGACCCATGGGTGCAATCGGCGCCCGGCCTTCCCTGCGCCCTCTCACGATCATTGAGGGTGAGTTGATCGCATCCCTCGGGCGCAACGCGCCGCGAGAGCGCGAACGCCTGTCCCTTCCGCTGTTTGACAATGTTGATCGGGGACTAGTGCGGCTCGGTCATGCTGCCGCTCCGTTATGCGGAGGAGGCCGCATCGCGGCCGTCTCGAAGCACGACGGCACCAGCGGGGCCGTGCATCCTTCGAGGCTCGCTGCGCTCGCACCTCCAGCGACAAAGGCGAAGCCTTTGCGCGGGGATGACGGGAGTGATACTGTCATTGCGAGGAGCGATCGCGACGAAGCAATCCATCGTTCCGTATGCGAGGTGGGATCGATTGCTTCGCTTCGCTCGCAATGACGGCGGTTGTTGTAGCAGCCACAGCGCAGCGTCAGCGCACGATGCGCTTCACGCGCGCTTTCTTCCTGGCGATGGGTGCCGGCGCCAGTTCGGCTTCGGCCGCAGCCTGGGCCTCGCGCGCTTCGCGCAGCGCGCGCAGGCGCTCCATGTTCTTGCGGATGGCGGTCGCGTCGCGCTCGACTTCGG
>NZ_JACMYP010000423.1 GCF_020889705.1 Bradyrhizobium altum
TTGGAAGTGAAGAGATTGCACGCTCTCAAGTCTCTGGCAGCCCGCGCGGGACACGAGCAACACTGCGTCCTTCGTTACCACCTGTTGTCGGGTTAGTAGCGTTCCAGACACAGTGATGTTCGGACGGCGTGCCGCCGCACTCTCAGTTAAGCCGTTGGATAAAAGCGGAACCGTTTTCTGGGGCTCTTCCTGCACACAGTTGGCACGACTCTTGAATTTCTCTCTTTGCGTTGCCGAACACCGATTAGCGGTATCCGTGGAAGCTGCTAATCGTCATGAGCTTCTGACATGACCGATATCCTACTTCCTCCTGAAATTGTCAGCTTCACCGCGGAGAGCGTCCTCTCCCGACGATCAGGACGATCTTTGGTCATCTATAAGATCATTGTGCTCTTTGTTGTTGTGACATTGGTCTCACTGCCAATCATCACCGTAACGGTCTCTGTTCAAAGTGCCGGGACGATTCGCCCCACCATCGAGAAGACGCCCCTGATCGCGCCTGTCTCCGGACGCGTCTCGCGCATCCTTGCCGTTGACAACGATCTGGTTAACCGAGGGCAAGAGATCCTCGCCCTCGATGATGAGGTGGTTGAGCAAAGGCTGATGGCGCTTACGGGCGAAATTCGTGCGAAAACCGATCTTGCCCGTGACCTCGAAACTCTGATTTCCTCTGGCACAGAGGCTAAGGACCAGATCCACCTCCTGACCAAGTCCGCCACTGCTGAGCGGCTACATTTTCTCAACCTGCTGCGGGAGAACCAATATGCCCGCAGTCATGCTGCGGCAGAACTCGACCGCGTTAAGCGACTGGTCTCCGTTGCTGCATCGCCCGCAAAGGCCGTTGACGAAAAGACTTTCGCACTCCAGAGCATTGAGGTCAAAGGCGAGATCCTCGCACGTAGCAAATCCGCCGAATGGAACCAGCAGCTCTTCGACACTAACCTACGCCTTAAGGAACTTACAGCCAGCTTGCATCAGCTCGAGAACGAACGGGATCTGACCCTCATTCGAGCTCCCGTGTCAGGCGCTCTAGAGCAATTCTCCGGCCTCACCCCGGGCAGCTATGTCCAGGCGGGGCAAACCGTGGCTTGGGTATCGCCCGACGGCGAACTGGTGGCTGAAATCTACGTCTCTCCCAACGACATCGGCTTCGTGCGATCGGGCCAGTTGGTGCGGCTCCAAGTGGATGCCTTCAACTACAATCGATGGGGTGTCATCGACGCGACAGTGCTTGACGTGGCGCAGGATTTCACTCTCCGCGACAAGAACCCCGTCTTCAAGGTCCGCTGCGCGCTCTCTCGCAACCATGTCGCGCTCAAAAACGGGGTTGTCGGTCGCCTGAAGAAAGGCATGACCGTGCGGGCCCGTTTCCTCGTGGCCGACCGCACGGTCCTGCAACTCCTCTACAGTGAAGTCGACGATTGGCTCAATCCGCTGCTGACGCGCTAGTTCTTCATTTCCAAATACGCAACGAGCCGCCATGTCGAGCAAGGTCATCAAGTTCAAGCAACGTGATGTCACGGATTGCGGGGCCGCCAGTCTTGCTTCTGTCGGAGCTTTCTATGGCTACAAGCTGCCATTGTCGCGCATCCGCCAGTACGCCTCGACCGGCCGCTCCGGCACCACGGTGTCGGGCCTCACGCAAGCGGCTCAAAAGCTGGGCTTCATCGCCAAGGGAGTGAAGGGTGGCTTCGACAGCCTGTACAAGATCCCCAAGCCCGCTATCGCGCACGTCATCGTCAAGGAGGTCTTGCACCACTTCGTCGTAATCCAGGCGATTGACGCTAGGTGGGTCATCATCATGGACCCAGCCTATGGCGAAATCCGCAAGCTGTCGCATGAGGAATTCAAGAGGCAATGGACTGGCGTCCTGGTGCTCCTCGTTCCGGCAGACACCTTCAAGCGCCGTGACGAGAGCACCTCCCCTCTTCTCCGCTTCGCCCGTCTGCTTGCGCCACATAGGGAGATGATGGCGCAGGCTCTCGTCGGGGCGCTGGTGACGACGATTCTCGGCCTCTCGACCGCCATCTACGTCCAGAAGATCGTCGATCACGTGATCACAGCAGGCAACCGCAACCTGCTCAACCTGATGAGCATCGCCATGCTGCTCATCCTGGTGCCACAGATCCTGATCAATATCCTCAGAAACCGGCTCGTCCTGCAAACGGGGCAGAAGATCGATGTCTGCTTGATCCTCGGCTACTACAATCACATCCTAAGCCTACCCCAGAAGTTCTTCGACAGCATGCGCCTGGGCGAAATCGTTTCCCGCATGAACGACGCCGTGAAGATCAGGAGCTTCCTGAACGATGTCTCGATCACCATGTTCGTCAACGTGCTAGTGATACTGTTCTCGTTCGGACTGATGTTCGTTTACTCGTGGAAGATCGCCTTGGTCGTGGTGATCTCCATCCCTATATATCTCTCAGTCTATTGGATCATCAACCGGCTGAATAGGAAGCGCCAGCGCGCCATTATGGAGAATGCCGCCGATCTCGAGGCGCAACTGGTTGAATCACTGGGTGCGGTCTCCACTATCAAGGCGTTCAGTATGGAGAGTTTTGTCAACCTCAAAGTGGAGACCCGCTTCATCAAGACGCTGCACTCCGTCTACAGTTCCGGCCTCATCTCGGTCTTCGGAGACAATGCCTCGACTTTCCTCTCGACCCTATTCACCATCGTACTGATGTGGTTCGGTACGACGCTTGCCCTCGATCAGACCGTCACGCCCGGCGAATTACTGTCCTGCTATACGTTGCTCGGCTATATCACCCGGCCGGTTGCAAGCCTGATTCAAACTAATCGGATCGTTCAGGATGCTTTGATCGCGGCGGATCGCCTGTTCGAGATCTTCGACCTGGAGCCGGCTAGCGGCGGCGACATTGATGCCACCAAGCCCGAGCTTGGCGATATCCGCTTGGAGAACGTCACGTTCCGCCATGGCGCGCAGTCGGAGCTTTTCCAGGATCTCAGCGTCACCTTCCGCCGAGGCGAGATGACGGCCGTGGTGGGGGAAAGCGGCTCCGGCAAGAGCTCCCTTGCGGCGCTGCTGCAGAATATTTACCCGCTTGAGGGCGGACGCATTCGGATCGGCTCTTATGACCTCCAGGACCTCTCGACCGTATCCCTGCGTAAGGTTATTGCTGCGGTACCGCAATCGATCGACGTGTTCTCGGGCTCGGTGATCGAGAACGTCGCCCTTGGCGAGTTCGAGCCGGACATCGCGAAGGTCCGGCAACTTTGCGAGCAAATAGGGCTGCGGGAGGTGATCGAGCGCTGGCCTGGTGGCTACCAAGCCTATCTGGGCGAGAACGGCGTACGCCTGTCCGGCGGCGAGAAGCAGCGCCTTGCCTTGGCTCGGGCTCTGTACCGGGATCCGAAAATCCTGATCCTCGACGAGGCGACCTCCTCTCTCGATTCGGTCGCCGAGGCGCGTGTCGTACGCGTGGTTGAGGATCTGCGTCGGGCTGGTAAGATCATCATCGTCATCTCTCATCGGCTCAGCACCATTTGTGACGCCGACAAGATCGTGGTCTTGGACAAGGGACGGGTTATTGCGGAGGGACGGCATGCGGATCTGCTGATAGCTGAAGGCGCTTACGCTCGCTTGTGGCGGGCGCAAATCGGATCTAGCTAAGCCCATCAGCGCCTCCGTAAAGTTCGGATGGATTCGACATCGGCCTCGCTTTGGTGTCAAACGAACCGGCTTCCGAACAGCCGCATTCTGCGAGGCTGAGCCTTATTGCCGGAGCTTGGGGGCATCGCAGAATTTTCGAGGATCTTACGCTAAGGTGATTCGAGGAAAGCCCGCCGGGCGCTGACGCGTTGTTTCATCCAAGAACGAGTAGGAGCGGTAATCGGCGAAGAGACCCCTCAACGGAGGGATACGAGGGACGTACTTTGCCCAGCGCAGCGGTGTGCGAAGTTCAGTGCGGCCGTCGGCAAAGTTGGTCTCCTAATCGGTAAGCGGCAAGGAGACCAAGGAGACCCCGTCTGGCGGAGTGATTGAGCGATCGGCTATTGAC
The DNA here is from genome assembly GCF_020889705.1 of Bradyrhizobium altum. Taxonomy (GTDB): domain Bacteria; phylum Pseudomonadota; class Alphaproteobacteria; order Rhizobiales; family Xanthobacteraceae; genus Bradyrhizobium; species Bradyrhizobium altum. The sequence goes on from NZ_JACMYP010000423.1 coordinate 4,026, forward strand.
TGCTGAGTTTGTGAGCCGATGGGAGCTTCTATGTCTGCGGCTAGTTCTGGAACTAGAACCTTCCACATGCGCCAATCAGGCGGTCTTCGTCGTACTTCGTCGTATGCGTACTGAAGTTCGGGGCTTGGGCTACGCGCACCGAAATAACAAGGGGACATGAGTGCGGCGTCAAAGAAAAACCCCGGCATTGGAGCCGGGGTTCTGTAATTCTCGCTTTCTTCGATGCGGCTGGATCAGAAGTCCATGCCTCCCATGCCGCCGCCCGGGGGCATAGCCGGGCCGGCTGCGGCCTTCTTCGGCAGCTCGGCGACCATGGCCTCGGTGGTGATCAAGAGCGCCGCCACGGAGGAGGCGTTCTGGATCGCGGTGCGCACGACCTTGGTCGGGTCGATGATGCCCTTGGAGACGAGGTTGCCGTATTCGCCGGTCTGCGAGTCGAAGCCGTAGGCGTACTGATCCTTCTCGAGGATCTTGCCAACGATCACCGAGCCGTCTTCACCGGCGTTGATCGCGATCTGGCGGGCCGGCCAGGACAGCGCCTTGCGCACGATCTCGACGCCGGTCTTCTGGTCGTCGTTCTTGGTGCGCAGGCCCTTGAGCTGCTCGGAAGCACGGAGCAGGGCGACGCCGCCGCCCGGGACGATG
>NZ_JACMYP010000424.1 GCF_020889705.1 Bradyrhizobium altum
CTCGAGAATTATGAGGGCCGCGGCGTCTGGTACTGGGCCTCGCCGATCGAGGCGCGGCTGTGCGCCCAGCAGGACGTCGTGCTGGTCGGCGGCGGCAATTCCGCAGGCCAGGCGGCGGTGTTCCTGTCGGCGCATGCGCGCAGGGTCAACATGATGATCCGCGGCGGCGGGCTCGGGGCCAGCATGTCGCGCTATTTGATCGAGCGCATCGAGGCGACGCCGAACATCGAGTTGATGTTCAACACCGAGGTGACCGGGCTGGAGGGCGCGGAGACGCTGGAGCGCGTGCGCTGGCGCAGCCGGCTCGCGCCCGACGAGTTCACCATGGATATCCGCAATCTCTTCCTGTTCGTCGGCGCCGATCCGGCGACCGGCTGGCTCGAGGGCTGCGGCGTGCAGGTCGATCGCGGCGGCTTCGTGATGACCGGCGTGCAGAACGGCGACGGCGCGCCGGCCGTGCCGCTGCTCGAGACCACGGTGCCCGGCGTGTTCGCGGTCGGCGACGTCCGCTCCGGATCGGTCAAGCGCGTCGGCGGCGCGATCGGCGAGGGCGCGCAGGTCGTTGCGGCCCTGCACGGGTATCTCGCCGATGACGGGAGCCCGTCGCTGTAGCCGCGGCAATGGGTGATCGATGCGGCGAGCACGAGCTATCCCGTCATCCTGAGGTGCGAGCCTTGCGGCGGACTTGCGCCGCTGGGCGAGCCTCGAAGGATGCACGGCCCCGCTGGTGGCCGATTCATCCTTCGAGGCTCGCTGCGCGAGCGCCTCAGGATGACGGATCAGGCAGGCGAACGAGCTGAATTCGAAGCAACCGCATCCGAACGAGAGATCAAAATGACAAAAGGCTGCACCCATATCGCCGGCATCCAGGATGTCACGCCGAGTGCGCTTGGCTGCGAGGAGTGCCTGAAGAGCGGCAGCCGCTGGCTGCATTTGCGGATCTGCCGGACCTGCGGCCATGTCGGCTGCTGCGACGACTCGCCGAACCGGCATGCGACGGCGCATTTCCACGCCACCGGCCATCCCGTGATCGAGGGCTACGATCCGCCGGAAGGCTGGGGCTGGTGCTACGTCGACGAGGTGCTGTTCGACCTGTCGAAGCGCAAGACACCGCATAACGGGCCGATCCCTCGCTATTATTGATTCAATGTCTCACGAGGCGCACCGGCCACGCCGTGTGACATCGGTGCGAAATTTTTCGGCAAGTGCCGGCGTCGGTAAATTCTCATGAGATGTCGGCCGTCCTGCCATCGAACCATGTAGCAATTTTCAAGGACGCATCGTAACGTGGTGCGGGTTCTCAACGGGGAGTGCGCTACATGACGACGTTGGTGCTTGTGCACGTCATTATCAGCCTGATCGCCATCGTCGCCGGCGTGATCGTGATGTTCGGCCTGCTCGGTTCGCGCGCGATGCCCGGACTGACCGCGATCTTCCTCATCCTTACGATCCTGACCAACGCCACCGGCTTCGTGATTCCGCCTCTGGTGACCGAGAAGCTGCTGCCGTCGCACATCATCGGCGGCCTCTCGCTGGTGCTGCTCGCGATCGCCTGCATCGCACTGTATGCGATGCAGCTCAAGGGCGCCTGGCGTCCGATCTATATCGTGACAGCGATGGTCTCGCTCTATCTCAACGTCTTCGTGCTCGTCATCCAGAGCTTCCTCAAGGTGCCTGCGCTGCAGGCGCTGGCGCCGGCCGTGCCGCCGAACCCGCCGTCCGGGCCGGTATTTGCGGTGGTGCAGGGCATCGTGCTGGTGTTCTTCGCCGTGGTGATCATCGGCGCGTGGCGCCGGTTCAGGCCGGTCACGTTCGCCTGATCTGATACGCCCGTTCATGCCGCGTGATTCCGGGGCACGCGTCAGCGTGAACCCGGAATCCAGAGTCAATCGATCGAGATTCCCCGGTGCGCAATTGCGCACCTGCGGTTCGACGCTGCGCGTCGCACCGGAATGACGTAACGCAACAGGAGGAGCAATCAAATGCCCACCATCACCACCAAAGACGGCGTCGAGATCTTCTACAAGGATTGGGGTTCGGGCCAGCCGATCGTGTTCAGCCATGGCTGGCCGCTGTCGTCGGACGATTGGGACGCCCAGATGTTGTTCTTCGTGGGTCAGGGCTTTCGCGTGATCGCCCACGACCGTCGCGGCCACGGCCGTTCCGCCCAGGTCGCCGACGGCCATGACATGGACCACTACGCCGACGACCTCGCTTCCGTCACCGCGCATCTCGATCTGAAGAATGCCGTCCATGTCGGCCATTCCACCGGCGGTGGCGAGGTGGTGCATTACATCGCCCGCCACGGCGAGAGCCGGGTCGCAAAGGCCGCGATCCTCAGCGCGGTGCCGCCCCTGATGGTGCAGACCGCGGCCAACCCCGGCGGCCTGCCCAAGTCGGTGTTCGACGGTCTGCAGGCGCAGCTCGCGGCCAACCGCTCGCAGTTCTACCGCGATCTCCCGGCCGGGCCGTTCTACGGCTACAACCGGCCCGGCGCAAAGCCGTCGGAAGCCGTGATCCAGAACTGGTGGCGGCAGGGCATGATGGGCGGCGCGAAAGCGCATTACGACGGCATCGTCGCGTTCTCGCAGACCGACTTCACCGAGGATTTGAAGAAGATCACCGTGCCGGTGCTGGTGATGCATGGCGACGACGACCAGATCGTGCCCTATGCAGATTCCGCCCCGCTCTCGGCCAAGCTTTTGAAGAACGGCACGCTGAAGACCTACAAGGGTTTTCCGCACGGTATGCCGACCACCGAAGCCGAGACCATCAACAAGGATCTGCTGGCGTTCATCAGGGGCTGACCGGCGGCTGCGCGTGAGCGCATCCGGTGAGGCCGGGGAGGAGGACGCATTATGAAAGTCATCCCTGTTCGGCGCGACCGGCATGGTCGGGCAGGGCGTGCTGCGCGAGTGCCTGCTCGATCCCGGCGTCGAGCGCGTGCTGGCGGTCGGGCGCAGCCCGACCGGGCAGCGCGATCCAAAGCTCGTCGAGCTGACCTGCGACAATTTCGTCGACTACGGCGCGATCGAGCCGCAGCTGGCCGGCTATGACGCCTGCTTCTTCTGCCTCGGCGTCTCCTCGATCGGCATGGACGAGGCGCGCTACCGGCATCCGACCTACGACATCACGCTGGCGGCGGCGACGACGCTGGCGCGGCTCAATCCCGGCACGGTGTTCACCTATGTCACGGGACGCAGCACCGATTCCACCGAGCAGGGCCCGCGGATGTGGGCGCGGGTGAAGGGCAAGACCGAGAACGACCTGCTCAAGCTGCCGTTCAAGGCCGCCTACATGTTCCGGCCCGCCGGTATCCAGCCGCTGCATGGGGTGCGCTCGAAGACCGGCTGGGTGCAGGCGATCTATGTCGCGACCTCGCCGCTGCTGTCGTTCCTGGTGCGCGTTGCCCCGAGCTACATGACGACGTCGGAACAGCTCGGCCGCGCCATGCTCAAGGTGGCCCGCGATGGCTACCCGAGGCCGGTGCTGGAGAGCGAGGACATCAACAGCCTCTGACGGAACCGGCAAGCCAGGTTCCTCCGGCGGATTTCCTCAGGTCACGTGGTATCTCCGGGACGCCAAGGCGCTATAAGTATCGTCATGTCGCCGCCTGCTCCCCTGAAACTGATCGCCCTCGATGCCGATGACCTCGCGGTGATCTCCGCCCATGTGCAGGACGCCCACGTCCAGCCCGCCGACATCGTCTGGCGCCAGGATGAGAAGCGTCTCGTGGTCGGCCTGAACCGGCTGGACTGGGAGCAGACCCTGGCCGGCGCCACGTCTTCGCGCCGGCTGATCGCCGCGCTCAGGTTCGACCGGGTGCTGGCATGCAAGTCGCGCAATATCGACCTGGAGGCGCCGGAGGCCACCCTGGAACTGCTCGGGATCGAATTCCACGCCTCCGACCCGCCGGGCGGCAGCGCGTTGCTGATGTTCGGCCAGGGGGCGGCGCTGCGGCTCGATGTCGAGTGCCTGGAGTGCGAATTGACCGATCTCGGGCCCGACGATCTCGGGGTGGGGCCGGGGTAAATATGCTGTCGTCCCGGCCTAGTGGGCAATTGCGCACGGGGGGCCGGGACGACGGGGAGATTGCGTGCCTGCCAAGGGTTGACGGCCATTATCCGCCGCGCCATTGAGCAGGGACCCAGAATCCTCTTCAGAAAGCCGCCATGCCCGTTCGCCTGGACCGACAGAGCGCCGATTTCGAGCAACGCTTCCGCGAGTTCCTGGCGGCCAAGCGCGAAGTATCGGCCGACGTCGAGCGCGCCACCCGCGCCATTGTCGATGACGTGGCGGCCCGCGGCGATGCGGCGCTGCTCGAGGCGACCAAAAAGTTCGACCGCCTCGACATCGACGCCGCCGGCCTGCGCGTCACCGCCGCCGAGATCGACGCCGCGGTTGCGGCCTGTGACGCCAAGACCGTCGACGCGCTGACATTCGCGCGCGACCGGATCGAGACCTTTCACCGCCGCCAGCTGCCGAAGGACGAGCGTTTCACCGATGCCGCCGGCGTCGAGCTCGGCTGGCGCTGGAGCGCGGTCGATGCGGTCGGCCTTTACGTGCCCGGCGGCACCGCGGCCTATCCGTCCTCGGTACTGATGAATGCGGTGCCGGCGCGGGTCGCCGGCGTGCCGCGGGTCGTCATGGTGGTGCCGTCG
>NZ_JACMYP010000425.1 GCF_020889705.1 Bradyrhizobium altum
GCTCTTCATCGCGGGCTTGGCTGCTGGTGGCGGCGATTCAACTTTCGGCGGCGGCGCAGCGGCGGCCGCAGGTTTCTCGGCCGCGGCCGGCTTCGCCTCGTCGTCGGCAATGATGCGACGGATCGACGCCAGAATCTCCTCCATCGAGGGCTCTTGGACCTTCGCAGGTTGCGTCATCTCCGACTCCACATCGAACTTTATTTTACATCAAGCCCGAGAGGATTCGCCGGTTCCGATGAAGCGGGCGGAGATTTTCGTTGCTCCCGCCCGACTTGTCCCCAGATCAAGCCCGCCCGAGGCTCTGTGCAAGCTTCGTGTCGCCCAATGCGGCGTGATCACAGGTGGCGTCGCACCTGCCATCACGCAACGCCGGCGCGAATCGCCTTGCTGCCCGACAAAACGGTATGTCAGGCCAATTATCGATTGCAAGCAAACGCGCCAGTCTGTGGTCCTGATTAACTCAGAACCACAAACATGGCGCGACAAGCGATGTTGACGTGAAGGTGTTTAGCGGCCGTCGGGCGTGCGTACGCCGGCCCAATTGTCGCGCACCTGCTGGTAATGCACGCTGGCATCATAGACGTTGGTCGAAAGGCCCATCACCTGCGGTGACAGCCGGCCAATCGCGCTCAGCACGTTGTAGGATGCAACGACGCGGTCGTGTTGCGCGGTGACGAGTGCGTTGCGCGCATTGACCAGCGCCTGCTGCGCGTTGAGCACGTCCAGCGTGGTGCGCTGGCCGGCCTTGGCCTCTTCGCGGACGCCGTTCAGCGCGATTTCGGACGCGGTGACCTGCGCCTGCGCCGACGCGACCTGCGACTTGCCGGCGACCAGCTGGCCCCAAGCGGTGACGACGTTGGCGCGCGCCTGATCCCTGGTCTGTTCGAGGACCAGACGCTGCTGCGCCAGTGATTCCTTCGACTGCCGGATCAGCGAGTATTCAGTGCCGCCCTGATAGATCGGCACCGATACTTGAACTTGCGCTGCGGCATTGAAGAGGCGGTTCACCGACAATTGTTGCTGGTAGCCTTCGGTCACCGACGCCTGCAACCCAACCGTCGGCAGCAGCGCGCCTTCGGCGACCTTGGTCTGCAGGAAGTTGACGTCGACGCCGTACATCGCGGACGTGACGTTCGGATTCTGGGTCAGGCTGAGCTCGACGGCGGCCGCCAGCGTCGCCGGCAGGAAGCGATCGACCGGCGAGCCGGGCGCGAGATTCTGCGGTTCGTTGCCGATGATGCGGCGGAAGTTCGACCGCGTCGTCGTCAGGTTCGATTCCGCGGTGAGCTGCTGGGTCTTGCCGGCCGCAAGCTGTGCCTCGGATTGAGCCACGTCGGTCCGCGTCACTTCGCCCACGTTGAAGCGGTCCTGCGTCTGCTTCAGCGTCTGTTCCAGCACGCGCGTGTTGCTGCGCTGGACTTCCACGATCGCCGCGTCGCGGAGATAGTCCATATAGATCGTGGCTGCGCTCAAGATGACGGTCTGCTCGAGCACGCGCAGACCCTCGCGTGCCGACGACACCTGGCTTTCGGCTGCGCGCACCCTATGCGGGGTCTGCGCATTGTACAGCGACTGGTTCACCGTCAGACCTGCGCTGGCCGGATTTTGGGTGCCGTGAATCGAGTCCCTGATGCCCGTCGGCTGCTGGTCGCTGTATTGATATCCGCCGCTCACCGTCAGCGCGGCTTTCGGACGATAACCCGAGAGCGCCTGGGGAACGTTTTCGTCAGTCGCCCGCACCAGCGCGCGTTGCGCGTTCAGCTGGGGATTGTTCTGGTAGGACCGCACCAGCGCGGCCTCGATAGTATCGGCAAGCGCGGGCACGGGGCCCATCTCCGCCAACAGAAGGACGGCAGTCGCAGCCGCGGTGATAAGCTTCACCCCACGCATCCCCGGTAATCCAATCATTGTAGTCGCCGTCTCCACACGCAAGTCAGTTCCGGCGGTCGCTTCAGACGAAGTGAGTCCCGCCTCACCTTAGTCCGCAGCTAAGGGCAACGGAACTACCCCGCAACGGAACGCGGTGGAAACTCTTCACATGGGGCAAACGGGCCACACTTCTGATTCAGAACGGGATTTTATCAGCTGGCGCAGCGCGGTAGCGATCAGAAGACGAACGCCGGAACGCGTTCCAGTCCAGGCAGCACGGGGGCGGTGGCGTCGAACAGCTCGCGATGCCCGAAATCCCCGTGGGAGTGAGTCACGAGGGTGGCGCGCGGCGGCGGCGTCAGGCCGAACACCCCGACCAGCCGGCCCCCCTCCTTGAGCTGGCCGAACAGCCCGGTCGGGATAATCTCGGTCGCACCGTTGAGAACGATGACATCATATGGCGCGCGGCGGCATCACCATCGGCGGCGGCTGCGGTCTTGACGGTCACATTCTGGATGCCGAGCTGGGCGAACGCTGCGGAGGCCTTCGCGGCCAGCGCCGGATCGCCTTCGGTTGCGCTGACCTCTCCGGCAAACCGCGCCACGACGGCGGCGGCGTAGCCGGTCGCGCAGCCGACGACCAGGACGCGGTCGGTCGCCTTGATCTCGGCGGCTTGCAGCATCCGGGCGAGCAACGCCGGCGTGATCAGGCAGCGCCTGGCCGCGCCGCCCTCGGTCACGTCGAGATCGAGGTCCAGATAGGCCAGTGCCTGCTTGCCGGCCGGCACGAATACCTCGCGCGGCACGGTCAGCATGGCTTCGAGAATACGATCGTCGGTCACGTCGCTCGGACGCACCTGACCATCCACCATGTACTGGCGCGCGGTCGAAAAACCGGTCATTGGCGGGACCCTGCAAGTCGCGGCATTGCCGCTGGAGAAGCTAGAACAGGGCCATCTTTTGGAACAAGCTCCGCCAAAACGCAACACGCCGTTGGCGTGCAAAACCCGCTCCCAAAATGCGCGCCATGGTGCGCTCTATTCGATCGTGACGGCAAGCCGGCCGATCAGGCGGGCCACTTCATCGAGATGCTCGGAATCATGCTCCTCGACGGCCCTCGCGAGCCGGCGGACACACTCGTCGTCACTGATGTCGGGAGCATCGCTCGGAACAAGCGTCGGCTGCGGCATCGACAGGTCGATCAGGTTAATGGCCATCAAAATCACCTCTCAAGACCCGGCAGGACGAAGTGTCGACGGTTATTGAGTCGATTTGACGACGTTTTTTGTCTGTCCGTAGCGGACCACAGGCTTGTGATGGGCGTGAAGGGTCTTGATGGGGCCAAAACTGGCTCCCCGGGCTGGATTCGAACCAGCGACCATTCGATTAACAGTCGAATGCTCTACCGCTGAGCTACCGAGGAATAGGCGAACAAAATGTTCGCGAGCGGGCAGCGTATAACAAAGCCTTTCGGCCTTGCAAAGAACCAAATGGGCCTCCGGCGAAACTTTAGCGGGGCACGGTAAACCTCTGCGGTGCAAGGCTTTGCCGGCGTTCCAGGGCGATGCAGGCCTGTCCCGGCTGTCTCGTTATCGGCGCCGCGGGCGCCGGGAAACACCGCCGGGCGCGGCCATTTCGCCGCGCCGCTGATTCTTCCGCGGGCACGCCCCGCCCCTGACGTCATTCCGCGATGAACGAGGTGGTCTTGCCGGGGTCGTAGCGCAGCCTCAGGACGTTGAGCTTGCAGAGATTGACGTTCTTCCACAGTACCGATTCATTGTAGTTGGCCCAGTCGACCTTGATGTTCCAGACACAGCCTTCGTCGTCGTTGCCGAACTCGACGCAAGCGGTGTCCTGGTTCTTCAACGTGCCCTCGAGCTCGTTCTCCCATTCGTCGAGGCCGTCATCGGGTCCGTTGAAACCGAGAAACTTGATGGCGTATCCGGTCTCGTTGACCACCGAGACGTTGCGGTTATCGGCGGCCGATGCGGGCGCCGCGATCAACGCCAGTCCCATCACAAGCAGTGCCGGCAAAATAAACTTCATTGAAAATCTCCTGGCAGGCGGCCGCACATCGGTGTGCGGCGTCACCTCCTTAGCGATCGTGCTACACGAGTACAAATCGTGCACAAAATGCGAAGCGCTTCGCTCGGAAGCGCTCTATCGCGCAGCGATGGCGGCAATGAACAGCGCCGTCGCCGCAAACGAGGCAATGGTCCGCACGTGGTTCCAGAAGGTCCAGTCGGTCAGGTAGCGCGCCCAGACCAGCGCGGCCGCGGTGCTCGCGGGATCTGTGGCCGCAAGCTGATCGTTCAGCGGCACGTTGAAGGCGACCGTGACGACGAACATCCCGACGACATAGAGGCCGCCGCCGCAGATCATCGCAAGCGCGCCCGGCTCCTGCCATCGCAGCCCGCCGAGCACGACGAGCCCGGCGCAAGACAGCGTGGTGCCGAGGAAGACCGGCATGAACAGCGAGCGCACGATGTCGACATTGATCGCGTTCATCGCCGAGATGCCGGCGGCCTGGTCGATGCGGCCGAGCGCGGTCATGACGAACGCCGAGAACGCGAGATAGACCCCGGCAAGCAGGCCGCAGCCGAGCGCGGAAAGCCACAGCAAGCCCGAGGTCAGGATATTGCGCATCGCTCGACCTCCAAAAGCGAGAGATACTCGCATTTGTAAAATGCGATAGACTCTCGTATTTGAGACGTCAATCCCGATTTCGGAGGAGAGAGATGGCGAGACGAAAGGCCGCGCCCGCGGCAGGGGCCGCGCCCGGGGCAGCGG
>NZ_JACMYP010000426.1 GCF_020889705.1 Bradyrhizobium altum
AGCCGGCGCAGCGGATCGCTGGTCGCGGTCTGGGCAAATCGGCGCTCGACCAGCGCCTCGGCGCGCGCCGCAGCAAGGCCGGATTCATTGGCCTCATCGGCGAGCGGCGGCTCGTCCTCGCCGCGGCCTTCTTCCTGCAAGCGGACAGTCTCCTCGTCCTCGCCCTCGGCCTGCTCGATCGCATCAGTGCCGCGGAAATGGATGTCGAACAACCGGTCATACGTTGCGCGGCGCTCGGGTGGCGGCGCCAGCGTCGCGAGCCCGGCCCGGCGGATGTGCTCCAGGCCGCGCGGCCCGAGCAGCTCGATTGCCGCCAGGAAGCTCGTCGTCTGCTCCGGCGCGACCGAGAAGCCGTTGGCGCGCAGCAGCGCGACAAAAGTGACGAAGATCTGCGCGGCGCGCGGCAGATTGAGATCGTCGCTCACGCGGCTGCCTCCGCGATGATCGCATCGAGCCGGGGTGAGATGAAATGCAGATCCTCCTCGTCCTTCAGCGCAACGCCGATCGAGCGCTTGAAGGCATCGGGCCAGCGTGCGCCACCTTTGTGCAGCAGGGTCGCGGCCTCGGCCCAGTCGACTGCCTCGGCAATCCCCGGCGCCTTGCTCAGCGGCTCGCGGCGCAGCCGGCCGACGGCGGCGACCACGGCGCGGGCAGTCGCCTCGGCAACGCTGGAGGCGCGCATCATCACGATGCGCGCCTCGCGCTCGGCATTCGGGTAATCGATCCAGTGATAGACGCAGCGCCGCCGCAGCGCCTCGTGCAGATCGCGCGTCCGGTTCGAGGTCAGCACCACCACGGGATGCTCGGCGGCGCGCACCGTGCCGCGCTCGGGGATCGAGATCTGGAAGTCGGAGAGGAATTCGAGCAGGAACGCCTCGAACTCCTGGTCGGCGCGGTCGATCTCGTCGATCAACAGCACGGTCGCGTCGGGCGCCCGCAGCGCGGCCAGCATCGGGCGCTCGATCAGGAACGACTCGCCGTAGATGTCGATGCTCTCTTCGCCTGCCTGCCGGATCGCCAGCATCTGGCGCGGATAGTTCCACTCGTAGAGTGCCGCCGAAGCGTCGATGCCCTCATAGCATTGCAGGCGGATCAGCCTGCGGCCGAGCACCGCGGCGATCGCCTTCGCGGCCTCGGTCTTGCCGACCCCCGGCGCGCCTTCGAGCAGCAGCGGCTTGCCGAGCGCGAGCGAAAGATAGGAGGCCGTCGCGATGCCGTCGTCGGCGAGGTAATAGGCCGCGCGCAGCGCCTTCTCCAGCGCTTCGGGGCTGTCGATGCCGACGATGTTGCTGCGGACCGGCATGTTGAACCCTTAGCGCCGCGGCTGCGGCCGCGCGCCGCCCTGCGCCCGGATCGCGCGCAGCACCTTTTCCGGCGTGATCGGCAGATCGTCGATCCGCACGCCGACAGCATTGAAGATCGCGTTCGCAACCGCGGGCAGCACCGGATTGGCGCACATCTCGCCCGGTCCCTTGGCGCCGAACGGACCGTCGGGCGCCGGGCGTTCCAGCACCGCGATGTCGTGCGGGCAGATGTCACCGGGACCCGGCATCAGATATTCGACGAAGTCGCGCGGGCCATGCACCGGCTCCGGATAATAGGGCTCCGGCGTCTCGTAGAGCGCGTGGCTGACACCCATCCAGGCGCCACCGACCAGCTGCTGCTCGACCAGCCGCGGATTGAGCGCGCGGCCGAGCTCATAGGCCGAGTCCATCCTGACCATGTCGACCTCGCCGGTCTCGTCGTCGACCTCGACCTCGGCGACCAGGCAGGCATGCGCATAACATGTCGCCGGCGACATCTCGCCGGTTTCAGGGTCGACGTCGGACAGCGGCACCAGGAAGATGCCGCGGCCGGAGATCGTCTTGCCCTGCTTGAACTGCGCGGCGATCGCGACGTCCTTGGTCGAGATCGAGCGGTGCGGTGCGCCCTTGACGTGGATGTTGCCGCGGCCGTCGGTCTCGAGGTCAGCAGCGTTCACCTCGAGCTCCTCGGCGGCCGCTTCCATCATCACGCCACGCGCCTCCCGCGCCGCGGCCATCACGGCGTTGCCGACGCGGTGGGTGCCGCGCGAGGCGAACGAGCCCATGCAGTGCGGCCCGGTGTCGGAATCCGCGGTGTCGACATAGACGTCCTCGACCGGCACGCCGAGCGTCTCGGCGCAGATCTGGCGCGTCACCGACTTCATGCCCTGGCCGAGATCGATCGAGGACAGCGCCACCGTGAACTTGCCGCTCGGATTGGAATGCACCAGCGCCTGGCTCGGATCGCCGCCGAGATTCATGCCGATGGGATAGTTGACCGACGCGATGCCGCGTCCGCGATGCCGGGTCATGGTCAGCGCCTCCTGGTGCCGAAGACGGAAGAGAAGCGGGTGGCGCCGTGCGACGGCGCGGTCGGCCGCGGTGGCGGAGGTGATGGTGGTGTTGAGGAGGGCGGCGGTGGTGGCGACTCTCGGGTCGCGGCCGGCGCGCGGTCATACGTCGTGCGCTGCTGGGCCGGTGCGGCCGCCAGCGCATGCGATTCCCGCGGTGTCAGCGTCACGGCGGCGCGAATCCCGCCACCATCCTTGCGCGACGACATCTGCTTGAACTCCTCGCGGAGCGGCCATTTCGCCTTCTCGGCGGCGACCTGCACGCATTCGATCAGCGCGGTGTTCTTGGCCTCGCGGCGGTGCGCCTTCATGTCGCCGTCGCGATACGCATTGAGGATCCGGAATTCCATCGGGTCCATGCCGACCAGATGCGCGAGCTTGTCCATCTGGCATTCGATGGCGAAATCCATCGCCGTGACGCCGAAGCCGCGCATCGCGGTCGCGGGCGTGCGGTTGGTGAAGACGCAGTAGACGTCGCCATGGACGTTCGGGATCGTGTAGGGGCCGGGCAGATGCGCGGCGCATTTCACCGCGGCATAGCTCGACAGCCGCGTATAGGCGCCGCTGTCGAAATAGGCGCGCACCTTGCGGGCGACGACGCGGCCGTCGCGCATCACGCCATCCTTGATGTAGATGCGCTCGGCGCCGCGCGGCGGCCCGTATTGCATCTCCTCCTCGCGCCCGAACACGTAGCGCACCGGGCGCCCGGTCAGCATCGCGCCAAGGATGCACAGCGGCTCGGTCAGCGTATCGACCTTGCCGCCGAAGCCGCCGCCGACCGTGCCGCCGATGAAGTGGAAGGTGTTGGAGGGCACATCGAGGATCTTGGCGCAGGTATCGACCGAGAAGAACAGCGCTTGCGTCGACGTATAGACGATGTAGCGGCCATTGGTGTCCGGCGCTGCGATCGAGCCGTTGGTCTCGGTCGGCGCATGCTCGATCGGCGACATCTGGTAGCGCTGCTCCAGCACATGGTCGGCCGTTGCAAGCGCCCGGTCGGCATCGCCGAAGCGCAGCTGCTGGCGATCGTAGGTCTCGTGATAGGTGAAGGTGTTCTTGGGGTAGACCTCGTTGACGACGGGCGCGCCTGGCTTCAGCGCCTCCTCGACATCGAACACCGCCGGCAGCGGCTCATAGTCGATCTTGACCTTTGCAATCGCTTCAAAGGCTTCGCGTGGGCTGTCGGCGACGATGGCGACGATCGGCTCGCCCTGGTAGCGCACCTTGTCGACCGCGAGCGACGGTTCGTCGTCCTTGCCGAAATTGATCAGGCTGAGCAGCGTATTCAAATTGCGCGGCACATCGGAAGCGCGGATCACCCGCCGCACGCCCTGTGACCGTTCGGCCTCCGAGGTGTCGATGCGGCGCAGCCTTGCATGCGCATGCGCGCTGCGGACCACCTTCAGATGCAGCATGCCCTGCAGCTTGTGGTCGTCGAAATAGGGCGAGGTGCCGGTGACATGGCCGAGCATGTCCTGACGCTGCGTGCCCTTGCCGATTTCCTTCAGATTGTCGTCGCGTTCGTCGGCGAAAATGTCCTTGCGCAATTCCAGCATGGCACTGTTTCCTTACGCGCGGGCACGGCCGCCGGACGCGGCAGCCAGCACGGCGTTGATGATCGGCTCATAGCCGGTGCAGCGGCAGATGTTGCCGGAGATCGCCTCGACGACTTCGGCGCGGCTCGGTTGCGGGTTACGATCGAGTAGCGCCTTGGCGGCCATCAGCATGCCGGGCGTGCAATAGCCGCACTGCGCGGCGAAACTGTCGGCGAAGGCGCGCTGCAGCGGGTGCAGGTTGGGACCGTCCTTGATGCCGTCGAGCGTCTCGACCGAACGGCCGGCGACCGTTTCAGCCAGCGTCAGGCAGGAGAGATGCAACTCGCCGTCGATCAGCACGCTGCAGGTGCCGCAGCCGCCCTGGCCGCAGCCGAATTTCGGCGTCATGTCGCCGATCAGCTCGCGCAGCGCGACCAGCAGGTTGGTGCCGCCGTCGACGAAGATCGCGACCTCGTGGCCGTTATGCTGGAATTGAAGGGCAGTCTTGGCCATCGTGATTATTCCTGACCGGACAACAGGCGGCGAAGATGCACGCCGACGATCTCGCGGCGATACCAGGCGCTGGCGAGCGCATTGTCGCCGGGCGCGGTTCCTTCGGCGGCTGCCGCGGCAGCTGCATTGATCGCGGAAGCGTCGAACGAACGGCCTTCGAGCGCGCGCTCGGCGGCGCGGGCGCG
>NZ_JACMYP010000427.1 GCF_020889705.1 Bradyrhizobium altum
CTGACCTTCGCGGATCTGCGCGCCAAACGCGACGGTGACCACATCTGGGGCCCTCCGGGACGCTTCTGGTGGAAACACCAGCGCGCCGAAAGTCCGCTAGCGGGCTTGATCGAAGAAGCGGGAGCCGCGGGGAATGCCTGGCCTCCACTGAGAGCTGGTTTCTTCCGCGGAGATAGCAGGCGCTTTGCAGAGATCTCCGGCAACTACAAGGTAGCGATCGATCGCTCACCTATGCACTGAACGCTGCAGCGGTCACGGCGAACCACGCGATCCAGGCTGCAAGCGGCAGAGTTCGCGGCCAACTCTGCGAAAGACCAGCCTCATCGCTTCGTTAGCCTTACCCGGCAATGTTTCCGTCCGAAAGGCGATATGCTATTTCGGGACTCGTCAGTATTGTCGGCTTTCATTGAGTCGGTTGCGTGCGCGCGTGAGGTTTCAATTGTCAATATTGAAGATACTCGCCGGCCAACTGGGCGGCCGGGCCAGTATCGACGTCGTCAAGCGACACCTGGCGATCCTTTACAGCAGCGGGCCGGAATGGCCGGCTCGCATGAAGCGCATCGCAAGACCCCGGCAAGCTGCACGGAGGTTCTGAAGGCGGGCTCGAAGCTATCGAGGGATACCTCAACACCAAATTCGTGAGCCAAGCGAGCTAGCCACCCCTTCAATGCGGCATGATATCAATCAATCATCATGGACTTGGCTTTCCCGAAGTGCCGTTCGGAGCAGAATAAAGGATTGCGGCCTCAAAAGGCAATGCGACCACAAACCCGAAGAACATCTGAACGTGCAGAGCAGGATTTTGCTCAGAGGGTCTCGCCCCATCGACCGCCCGATTGGACCGCTCCGCTGGCAGCCCAGTACGTGTCCTTTCTCCCTAGACTTGAGCCGCTGTCGGTGAAATTCGGCAGCGATCTTTATCCGTGACCGGCGGCTTCTCACTTATTCCGGCGCAAGCACAAAGTAAAATGATTGTTGGTCAGGCTAACCGGACCACAGCTGAACCTAACAGCAACCCAACAGGGCTTGGAGCGGCGTCAGGGGCTTTCAGCTGCTGTTGTCGGCGCGATCGAGATCCTGGTTCAGAGATCGTGCTGCGGAAATTGGCATTCAGGCGAAGAGAGGTGCGCAGCCTCACCGCATCAGTCAGCGCGAGCGGGGCGATCGTCGCGGGCTGCGACACGAATGATAGCACGCTTTAGCTTGCTATTTCTCACACAAGGTTCGTCGCGCTTCAGACAGATTGTCGCGAAACAGCCAGCTCAGTTGTCCAGCCATAGAGATTGAGAGAGCTCGGACCTGACACCCGTCGGTTTGATGGTCTGTTCGATTTGCTAAGCGTGGTACGAAGCTTGCTTAGGGGCAGGACCATGTCTTCTCGGATCGGTGGGACACGTCCGCCTTATGATGGGCTCGGGACACGGACGCTACATGAAAGTTAGCCAGCATGTCAGGTATCGCTGCCGCCTTTCTCTTGCCTTGGAGCAATTCCCACCAGACGGTTTATGATCGACTAGCGCACATGCTTCCGAAGCTCGCACTCCGCGGACAGGCAGGAGTCGGCGTCGCCGCCTTCATGCACAACAAAGGCATTCGATATAAACGCGCGTCTCAGCCGTCACATGAACTGAGTGCGATCGACAACGACGAGCAGGACCTGGAGTTCAATCCACATGTTGCCATCGCTCATATTCGCGGTCGAACTCGCAGAGACGGTGAGAGCGACGATCAACCAGCCCGCAATCGTAAGGCCAACACGCATCAACTGACAATGTTTTTGGACGGAGCGTTAGCAAACGCCCCTGAGTTAAGAGCAGAACTGGCTGCCCAAGGTCACACCCTCGGTCGGACGGATGCCGAACCGTTGCCCAAACTAGTTGAACACATTTGTGAAAGAGATTTTTGGCGGCAAGGCCTCCGGGTCGACTATGAGAACGTCTTTCGTGAGATTGATGAGCGCATAGATGGCGCTATCAGTGCGCTTTTGCTGGACGCCGAAGGAAATCTGATTGCGTTCCGCAATAGATATGGTCTGCGTCCTTTGGAGTTCATGCAGACGGACGATGGATTCTTGCTCTTTGCTTCGGAAAATTGCGCCTTTGCCGGACTTCGGGGCAAGTCTGACCAAATCGTGCCGGGCTACATCAAATATGTGGACGGAAAAAACGGAGATTGTCTCGATCGTTCTGTCGGCGATTCTCGACGTGCCGCCAAGCTTTGCGCCTACGAAGCGCTTTACCTCGGGAGTCCGGATACGTCGATCCAGGGGCGATCTCACCTCGAAACTCGTTTCAGCATTGGCTTCTCGCTGGGGGACCTTATTGCGCGTCAGCTTCCTGCGGAGCCGGACGCCGCTCCAATCATCATCTCGTCCATGCCTCATACTGGAGGGCCCTACGCTGACGGCTTATTCGCATCTCTCGTAGCACGTGGGATTAGCGCCGAACGGCGTGAAGTCATCGAGACTAAAATCTCTGAGCGAACTCTCATCGGCCCAAGTAGTGAGCGCAAGCGTCGTATCGCTCACAAATACCGTCTGGCTTCGACTGACGTCGAAAAACGCACGATACTCATTGCCGATGAAGCCCTCATTCGTGGCGATACCAGTCGGACCGTAACGAATATGCTTCTTGCTGCGGGTGTCAAAGCTGTCCATTGGGGAATCGGCTCACCGCCTATCGTGGCTCCAAATTACTACGGCGTGAATATTGAGACCATCGATGAACTGGCCTTCTGGCGGACATGGAAGAGGCTGTCCGCTCAACAGCGGAAGCAAAGCTTACTATTTAAAGATATCGAGCCGCACGTCCTCAAAACCATCGAAGCAAGAATCGCGGTCTCGATCAACGCGGCAACCGTGACCTACTTGCCCTTCCCGCGTCTCACATCCTTGCTGCCGCGGGAGAGCGAGGGAATAGATTTGTCGCCCTTTACATTCGAAATGCCAACTCCTGCGGGGCAAAGGCGCGCAAATAGAGACCTGCATAATCTCATGGCCGACCACTATAGCGCTGCCTGAGGCCCGAATCATGAAGCCAGCTCTTGTTTTTGATTGGAATGGCACGTTGCTTGACGATGCCCAGGCGCTACTGCAAACGACCAACACTATCTTGGAGCGCTTCGGACGCCCGACGATCGATCTGGATACCTTTCGGGATCATTGCGATGTCCCACTGTCCATTCTTTTCCGAAATGTCGGGATGTCAGAAGCGGAAGTCGCAGCGGTAGATCGCGATGGCGGCGCAATCTTCCATGACACCTACGAGCCGCTAGCCGACAAAGCAGAGTTACGCGTAGGTGCGCGCACAATGCTGGAATTGCTGCGCCAAGAAGCGGCTTCGTCCATCATCGTGAGCAACCATATAGTCGCGCCCCTTGTTGCTCAATTGCGAAGGCTCGGAATCGACCGCTACTTCAATGACGTCCTGGCTTTTGAAAGCCGTCTCACCCAGTATAAAACGATGAGCAAAGGGGAGCGGCTTCGGCGGTACATGGAGGAGAATGATTTAAAGCCTGACTCAACTTTCATCATCGGGGATATGCCAGTGGAAACCAACATTGCGCGAAGCCTTGGACTGATAAGCATATCCATCACCGGCGGATTTGTTTCCGAAGCGCGCTTGCGGGCAGCGAAGCCGGACCACATCATCCACAACTATCACGAGCTGTTACCAATCGTTCAAGCGCATGG
This sequence comes from Bradyrhizobium altum, assembly GCF_020889705.1. Lineage (GTDB taxonomy): Bacteria > Pseudomonadota > Alphaproteobacteria > Rhizobiales > Xanthobacteraceae > Bradyrhizobium > Bradyrhizobium altum. The sequence continues at coordinate 3,692 of NZ_JACMYP010000427.1, forward strand.
CTTTTTCTAAATGGATAGATGTTATGTGCGAAGTCGAGATGTCGCACTTAAGCGGCGGTGGGAAGGAGTAGGCCTCGTCGGGGACTGGGGCTCATGGGAGGTGGCATTGGTGTCCCTCTTGCGTCACCAGAATGAAGCTTACAAGGATCGTTCTGCGACGGACCGTCCGAACATGATTCTATCGCTGAGTTGTCGTGGCCCGTAAAAGCCTGTCCTCTTGCCCTTGCCGCCGGCAGATTAATTTAGGCAGATCGATGTGTTCAATGGCCGCCGTGGACGCTGCTGAGAACGCCTGATCCGGCAGCAACTTGCGTGCTTCACGGTCGGCCAACTGGCCAAGTGTTCTACTCGGCGCCATCGACGCGATCTCTGTGCTTGGCCAACAACCAACAGCTGCTCGTTGAATCGGAACAGAATGACGCTTGGTTGAACTCGCCGCGACGAAAATGGGGGGCCAGTATGCCGCAATTGTCCCGTCCTCTTGCTGACGGACATCGTCAGCAATGGTCCTCGAACTTCTTGGAGGACGAATTATCAGGGCCCCGGGTGGGGGAGCCCATGATGGAGTTGTTGATCGCGCCGATGCGCTTGGATGGGCTATGGCGCCTCGGACCGGCGTCGTCCATCGCGAAAATCTTAATCAGCGTCGCTCATCAGCATCAAAGCAGCATCTCGCAGCCGCCCCTGGTTACGCTATGATAGCCGAATTGATTCGGCGGCCCAGCCTGGCCTTTGACCCCAAGTCCGGCCGCCGTAGCGCCCCATCCGAAAGGGTGGGGCGCTTTTTTTTGCATATGCCCTTGCTGGCCCAGGGAGC
>NZ_JACMYP010000428.1 GCF_020889705.1 Bradyrhizobium altum
GTGACGATCTGGGCCGGCTCGGTGACGGCGACCGTGGGCTTGGACGCGGTTTCAAGCGCCGGCGCCCTGGTCAGCAGGCGGCACAGCCGCGCCAGCGTGGCCTTCATCTCATGGCGGTGCACGACCATGTCGACCATGCCGTGCTCACGCAGATATTCGGCGCGCTGAAAACCCTCCGGCAGCTTCTCGCGAATGGTCTGCTCGATCACCCGCGCGCCAGCAAAGCCGATCAGCGCACCGGGTTCGGCGATCTGGACGTCGCCGAGCATTGCATAGGAGGCGGTGACGCCGCCGGTGGTCGGATTGGTCAGCACCACGATGTAGGGCTGCTTCGCCTCGCGCAGCATCTGCACGCCGACCGTGGTGCGCGGCATCTGCATCAGCGACAGGATGCCTTCCTGCATCCGCGCGCCGCCGGACGCGGCGAACACAATGAAGGGCGACTTCTTCTCGACCGCGAGCTCGAGCCCGCGCACGATCGCCTCGCCCGCGGCCATGCCGAGCGAGCCGCCCATGAAATCGAAATCCTGCACCGCGACCACGACGCCGGTGCCCTCTAACTTGCCGTAGCCGACCTTGACCGCGTCGTTCAGGCCGGTCTTGGCCCGCGCATCCCTGATCTTGTCGACATATTTGCGCTCGTCGCGGAATTTCAGCGGATCCGCCGTCACCTCGGGCAGCGCGACGTCGAACCAGGTCTCGTTGTCGAAGATCGACTTCAGCCGCGCCACCGCGCCCATGCGCATGTGGTAGTTCGAGCCGGGGATCACGAACTGGTTGGCCTCGACGTCCTTGTAGAACACGAGCTGCCCGGAATCCGGGCACTTGATCCAGAGGTTTTCCGGCGTCTCGCGCCGCAGGATGTTGCGTATCTTCGGCCGGACGACGTTGGTGAGCCAGTTCATGGTTCGCTCCGAAATGCGGGTCGGTCCCGCACCAGCTGGATATATGGCGGGCCGGGCGAACCCGGCAAGCCGCCGTCTGCGGCCTTGTTGCCGCAAAATGTGGCTTATTCAGCGGCCTGCTTGGCGCCCCGGACCCCCTGCGCCAGCGCGGACACCAGGTCCGCCACCGCCCTCACAGTCTTCGGCGTCGCGCGGCCCTCGGCATCGAGGTTGGCGCGCACCACGTCGACGATCGCGGTGCCGACCACGGCGCCGTTGGCATTCTCGGCGATCGCGCGCGCCGTCTCCGGGGTGCGGATGCCGAAGCCGACACAGACCGGCAGCTTGGTGTGCCGCTTGATCCGGGCGACGGCTTCCGCAACCGCGTTCGAATCGGCCGTCGCAGCGCCGGTGATGCCGGTGATCGAGACGTAATAGACAAAGCCCGAGGTGTTCGCGAGCACCGCCGGCAGGCGCTTGTCGTCGGTGGTCGGCGTCGCCAGCCGGATGAAGTTCAGCCCGGCCTTCAACGCGGGGATGCAGAGCTCGGTGTCTTCCTCCGGCGGCAGGTCGACGATGATCAGGCCGTCGACGCCGGCGGTCTTGGCATCGGCCAGGAAGCTCTCGACGCCGTAGATGTAGATCGGATTGTAGTAGCCCATCAGCACGACCGGCGTCGTGTTGTCGTCCTTGCGGAAGTCGCGGACCATCGCCAGCGTCTTGCGCAGCGTCATGCCGCCCTTGAGCGCGCGCAGACCGGCGGCCTGGATCGACGGGCCATCGGCCATCGGATCGGTGAAGGGCATGCCGATCTCGATGACGTCGGCGCCGGCCTTCGGCAGCGCCTTGAGGATGTCGAGCGAGGTTTTTGCGTCGGGGTCGCCGGCCATCACGAAGGTGACGAAAGCGGAGCGGCCCTGCTGCTTCAGCTCGGCGAAACGTGCGTCGATACGGGTGCTCATGGGGCGGCATTCACTGTGCTATACCTCTCCCCTCCGGGGAGAGGTCGGCTGCGCAGCAGCCGGGTGAGGGGGATGGAGCAGTTCAAAGCAAGAGCAAGAAGCCTCCGCGCATCGCAAACGAGCGCCGAAGCGAAGCTTTGGCAGGCGTTGCGCAATCGCAGGCTGTCGCGATGGAAATTCCGGCGCCAGCATCCGGTTGACCGGTACATAGTCGATTTCGTTACACTTGACGGTAAGCTGATCATTGAGGTCGACGGCGTGACACATTCGACGTCATCCGAGGTAAAGCGCGACACAGCGAGGACTGAAGTCCTCGAAGCTTGCGGGTTTCTCGTCGTGCGAGTGTCCAATACGGACGTATACGAAAATCTCGAAGGCGTGCTCGAGATGATCGAAACATCACTTCGGTTCGAGTGAGCGGAAAGACCCCTCACCCGGCTGCTACGCAGCCGACCTCTCCCCGGCGGGGAGAGGTGGAGGAGATGCGGCCGATCTCTCACTTCTGCCTCGCCTTCAAGATGTCGCCGACCTGCGGCACGTCCTTGTCGCCACGGCCCGAGAGGTTGACCACCATCAGGTGATCCTTCGGCCGCTGCGGCGCGAGTTCGGACAATTTCGCGATCGCGTGTGCGGATTCCAGCGCGGGGATGATGCCTTCGAGGCGCGACAGCAGCTGGAACGCGGCCAACGCTTCCTCGTCGGTGGCCGAGAGATATTTCACGCGGCCGGTCTCATGCAGCCAGGCGTGCTCGGGGCCGATGCCGGGATAATCGAGGCCGGCCGAGATCGAATGCGCTTCCTCGATCTGGCCGTCGGCATCCATCAACAGATAGGTGCGGTTGCCGTGCAGCACGCCGGGGCGTCCGCCGGCGAGCGATGCCGCATGCAGCTGCGTCAGCCCGTGACCGGCCGCTTCGACACCAAAAATCTCGACCGAGGGATCGTCGAGGAACGGATGGAACAGGCCCATCGCATTGGAGCCGCCGCCGATGCAGGCGATCAGCGAGTCCGGCAGGCGGCCCTCGGCCTCCTGCATCTGCTTGCGGGTCTCGTGACCGATGATCGACTGGAAGTCGCGCACCATCATCGGATAGGGGTGCGGGCCCGCCACCGTGCCGATGCAATAGAAGGTGTTGTGCACGTTGGTGACCCAGTCGCGCAGCGCGTCGTTCATCGCATCCTTCAGCGTGCGCGCGCCCGACTGCACCGGGACGACCTTGGCGCCCAGCATCTCCATGCGGATCACGTTCGGCTGCTGCCGCTCGACGTCGACGGCGCCCATATAGACGACGCATTCGAGCCCGAACCGCGCGCACAGCGTCGCCGTCGCCACTCCATGCTGGCCGGCGCCGGTCTCGGCGATGATGCGCTTCTTGCCCATGCGGCGCGCGACCATGATCTGTCCGAGCACGTTGTTGACCTTGTGCGAACCGGTGTGGTTGAGCTCCTCGCGCTTCAGATAGATCTTCGCGCCGCCAAGATGCTCGGTGAGCCGTTCGGCGAAATAGAGCGGCGAGGGCCGGCCGACATAGTCCTTCAGGTAGACGTTCATCTCGGCCTGGAACGCCGGATCGGCCTTGGCGTCGGCATAGGCCCTTTCGAGATCGAGGATCAGCGGCATCAGCGTTTCCGCGACGAAGCGTCCGCCGAAAATGCCGAAATGCCCGCGCTCGTCGGGGCCGCTGCGGAAGGAATTGGGCAGGTTTTGATTCATCGAACCATCAGTTCTTCTGGCCGCGTCGCGGCGCTGTTTCCACTCCCTCGCCCCGCGCTTGCGGGGAGAGGGTTGGGGTGAGGGGTTTCTCCACTCGCTCAATCTTCATTGCGGCGCCCCTCACCCGCCCGCGCGTTGCGCGGTCGACCTCTCCCCGTGAACGGGGAGAGGTGAAGAAGGTTGGGTTGCGCGTGCGGCGCGGATGAAGGCGCGGATCAGCTCGGGATCCTTGACGCCCGGCGTGCGCTCGACGCCCGACGACACGTCGACCCCGCCGGCGCGGGTGACGCGGACAGCTTCAGCGACGTTTTCTGCGTTGAGCCCGCCGGAGACCATGTAGGGCAGCGCGAGATCGAGATTATCCAGCAGGTGCCAATCGAACGGCGCGCCGAGACCGCCCGGCCGCGTCGCATCCTTCGGCGCGCGGGCATCGAACAGGATGCGGTCGGCGACGCCGGCATAGCCCGGCAGCGGGGCGAGATCGGCCGCGGTCTCGACCGGCAGCGCCTTCATCAGCGGCAGGCCGAATTTCTGCTTGATGTCGCGCAGCCGCGCGGTGGTTTCCTTGCCGTGCAATTGCAGGATATCCGGCCGCAGCGTCTCGACGATGTTTTCGAGCGTGGCGTCGTCGGCATCGACCGTCAGCGCGACCTTCACGGCGCGGCCCTTGGCGCGGCTGCCAAGCTCGCGCGCGGTCTCGAGGCTGATATGGCGCGGCGACGGGGAGAAGAACACGAACCCCACCATGTCCGCGCCGCCCTCAAGCGCGACGTCGAGCGTCTCGCGCGTGGACAGGCCGCAGATTTTGACGAGCAGGGGCATGGTCTCGAAACGGGTCTCAAAAACGGGTTTTCGGGCGTCCGGAACAGGGGCTGCCCCGGGTCCGACGGGGCGGGTTCTACAACGTCGCGCCCTGCTTGTCTCGCCCATTGGGCCCGTAAAAGCCA
>NZ_JACMYP010000429.1 GCF_020889705.1 Bradyrhizobium altum
CCGCAATCAAAGACGGCGATCGATCCGGCCAATGAGGCATGGCTCTTGAGCAAGGGCTGGTATGATGGCCCAGCTGTCCGCCTCGCAGCGCAGCCAACGTTCTATGACTTGATCTCGAGCGATGGCTATTTCGACGTGTACCGCTTTCAGAGCCTGCTGTTTACGGCGGCCGTCGGGGGCGCCCTCTTCGTCGGCGGGGTCTCGCAGCTGTCGTCTTTCACAGTGCCCCAGAACATCCTCGGTATTCTGGGATTGAGCCAGATCGTCTACATCGCAGGCAAGCTGGTTTCGCCGAGCGGCGCCTCTCAACTCAACGCCGTGTTGACGGATCTGCGCGCCGCCGAAGCGGAGTTTCGCGAGGCCGCTTTCAACGCTTCCGGCCCTCCACCGAGCACGGCTGTAATGACCTTGCAGGGGGCCATTGACCGGGCTGGCGTGGCTGCTTACGCGAAATATCTCGAGAAAGCCAAAGGAGCGGCAAAGGCCTTTACGGGTTTTGCCGGGCGCGCCATCGATCCCCAGAAGCTCGAACCATCACTTGGGACCAACTAGCAGCCAAGATTCGCGGTCCCCAAACCGGTTTGATTCTTGGGGCAAATGGCTGAGGGGCGGCCAGCAAGTTGGTACAAGCGGACTAGGTTCAGGGGCATTTTCAAGGACTAGGGTTATGGCTCTCCTCCTCCAATGATGCGCAACGCAAGGCGGGGTGACCGCGCTTAAATGATCTGGCCCGGCCAGGCGCGCCGGGTTGCATGCATGTTATCGTCGCGCCACGCCGCGGATGAAGCCTGCACATTGGAATGCGAAGATCGGGCGCGGAGAAATCCCACACCTGACTTCGCTCTCCTCCGATAGCCACGTCAAGCGAGCTCAATCCTGCTATCGGGTAGAGATTGATCAGACTGTCCGCCGGACGATCGCCACCGCTGCCGAGGTCAAAAGTCCGATTCCCTCGGCTTTACATCGTTTAATCTTCGATCCGGTGATTTGCAGTCATGCACGCCCGAAAGACGCAGCAACCACAAGCTCGCATGCGGCTGATACATTGGAGTGGAATCGGTCGGCGCTTTTCTATTGCGCCGCCGGACACGTGGGGCCCGTCTTTGGCGCAATATTCGTCGCTCCATCTTCCTCTGCGGCACAGCGAGTGGGATACTCTTTGACCACGCCGTTCTTGGTCCCGCAATGTATGACCTGCGGGCAGGTGGTCTTTTCCTGAGCGATCCTGATATGGGACAACCTCTCCGAGCGCTGGTCGGCAGACGCTAGGCCAACATTGAACACGCTTGCAGCGAAGACCGAAACCACTATGGGACGAATGAACATCACGCTTTCTCCTTCAACAATCTACCCACACCAGAATGGCCGCGCCTACCACGGGAACGGCCAAGGCAAAGGCCAACCTGCGCTTCGTGCCGCCGGTGCGGCAAGCGCCTTCTTCTTGGAATCTGCTTCGCCGATAATGGATGTCGCCGTTTGAGGCGTGATCAAATAGGAGAAGCCGAGATCCAGCGCTTTCTGCAGGTCGGAAGATGCAATCTCGTAGGCGTTCACACTGCCCGTGATTGATCCGCACAGCTGTATGTGCATCAATCCGTCAGTCGCTTTCTTTTGACTGATAATCGCGATTCCGGCGCTCGTGAGCTCCTTGGCCATGTCGTCAAGCTTGATCCCACTGCCCTCGGCACAAAGGATGGTTCCGTCATATTTGTAGACAACCGCAGTCTTCGAATCGAATATCCATAATCCAAACTTCGCTGGACCAACAAATCCCCGCCGGATCTTTTGCCAATCGGCTTCGCTGATCACGTAGGTGTTGGCCTGCCCCGTCGGAGCCCCGCACATTTGGATGATCTTGAATGGCAACTGTCTCTTTTCTTGGCCAACAACGTGCGCTCCAAGACTTTCCAGCACGGCCTTGTCTTGATCGAGAGTACGAGCCTGGCCTTGGTTGCATTGCAAACTGCCATCGGGGCGGTAGACGCGAAGATCGGCGGCAGCTGCACTAGTAGCCGCTGCAAGGACTAGAATTGCACCACATGCACCAATTATCTTTGTTGAGATCATGTTGCCCTATCCGCAAAGAATATCCTGAATAAATGGAACGAACGCAGCCTCGTTAGTCACGCAGGCCTATGGACGAGTATGGAGGGCGCGTCGTTGGTGAGCGCTGATCCGCGATCAACAGCTTCCGTCCTTCTTCTTCGCGACGTGCTTCTTCTGCCGCTCGCAATCATTGTTGTAAGTTTTTCCGTCACAACCGCAAACTGGAATAACCGCTTTCGCACGCGACTGTGGACAGAACTGACCAACCCTGACGCATACGCCCGATGCATCAGCGAAGCCACATTGACCAGGCGTTGGATCGCACCAAAGTCCCCGGTCACATTTGATGCCGCCGAAGCCGCCGCACGCTTCACCCACTTTTGCAGCTTGTGAGGAAACCGGGGTAACAAACGCCGCGGAAAGGAACAATGTAAAGGAAAGTACAATCTTGAGGGACATCTTTACGCTCCGTGCAATGAACAGAACACGATTCACCTCGCCCACCTACACGCGGGCAGCGCTGATCAATTCGGTAGTGAGGCGCGAGAAGGTCCGAACAACGTTCGCCTAAGGGCTAATGACGAGAAGGAAACAGCATTTTTCAAAAGGTGGCAGAACCATACAACGACAACCTAAGGCTTGTCATGTCCATTTTTCAACTTCCTGGCAAATTTGACCAAGGCGCAGCTCGGCGGCTTACTTTGGCCGGCCGACATCGACGAAGGCTCCATCCTGTTTAAAGTCAAGAATAGACCAAGCTCACATTTGAACTCGGTCGTGGCAGCAGGTCCCCTCACGCAGCTCAAGGCAAGCGGGATGATCGCCACGCGGTATACCTGCGCTTCTGATTTCAAAAATTGGCGGAACATGCGCAATCTGATTATCGGCAGCAGGAATAATGCATTCCTCCTGCGTTACTGGCCGCAATTCACCCGTCAATGGTGCACGCAATTGATCCTCTCTCTCTGTTCTCTTTCAATGACGTTGTTGCCGGCTTGGCGCCGCTGATTGCGGCTCCTCGCTCTGTTGGAGCCTGGTTTTGCTTTCGCTCCAAGGGAGCGCGCCCCACTAAAGAGATCTGACGACCGGCGGACCGCGGCCGGACATTCGGGGTTTGACCAAGCTGTGAATGTACAAAACGGACGGTTTGGGCTTCAATAAAGTTATAGGAAATAAGATTATGGTGTGGAGGCGTCCATGCGCTACCTTCAGTTCATAGTTGCGATTGCAGTTTCCGCCCTGGCTGGCTTTGGATCGTATTCGACCGCCGATGCGCGAGATCGTGCGGAATACGGGTTTCCCACAATACAAGACACCTATTGTCTGCAGGGGCGAGCCTGGGGATATCCCGGCACTTGCCAGTTCTCGACCTATCGCCAGTGCATGGCGACAGCATCCGGTACAGGTGGCTATTGCCATCTCAATCCGGTTTACGCCTTCGAGCAACACCGATGGCAAGCGCGCTAGTGGGCCAAGGTCGCAAGTAACCGACACATCTTGACCAGGCCCAGCCCCTCAGTTCGAGTTCACCCGCCGGGAGACCGCGAACCGAGCCGTCTTGTCTGAGATGAGCATGGCGTTGGCTTTTGTTCGGCCGGCGCGCAATTCTACGTCATCGCTCTCCCCGCGTTCGTCAATCAAGTCCAGGCTGCGCTTTCAGATCGAGGCAGCGCTTCCTTGCTCAAGCTTTGCAGGATCGAACCCTAGATGTGGAGCTCTCCGGAGCAGCCTCCGATCTGGAAGGGCTATCTGCTCTCGTTCACAAGAGGCCTGAGCGCTGTCAGGGCTGCTCCAAGGCTGGCACGAGTTTCAGGACTACCCAATGCGATACGAATGGCCTCAGGCGAACTCTCTTCATCGAGCGCGAACATGCTTCCGGACCGAACCAGCACTCCGGCATCGGCAGCCGCCGCGACAAAGCTCTGCTGCGTCCATCTGCGCGGAAGCGCCAGCCACATGTGCAGTGATTCCGGTTTGGCCAGGTAGGTTGCATGAACGAACAATCTCGCCGCCATTTGCTGTCGCGCGACCGCCTCACTGCGTACAGCGAGCAGCACTTTCTCGGCGGTGCCATCGACAATCCAGCTTTGAGCGAGCAAGGCGGACAGGGGCGCGACATGCCATGTCGAGGTCGTCTGAAACCGATCGAACGCGCAATTGGCTGCCTCGCGGGACGGCGCCTTGCCGCCAGGTGATGGTGCGCCAAGCTTTGGCCGGCAGGCCGATCGCGAGCGCCTTGACGGCGGCCGGCTGATGCTGACGGTTGCGGCGCATCAGTTTCGGTGGACGGCCGCGGCCCGACCACGGCTTCGGCAGCAAGGGATCGGTGCCGGGCGCCCATACCGTCGTGCTCGACAGAAGACCCGCCACATAGGTCAATCCCAGCGCCGTGATCTCCGTGCGCAGGTCGCTGTTGTTGCCATAGCCCT
>NZ_JACMYP010000430.1 GCF_020889705.1 Bradyrhizobium altum
CTGCGGGTGCTGCGGCTCCGGCCGCGGGTGCCAAGGCTCCCGCCGGCGGTGGCGACAAGAAGAAGTAATCGATCAGGTCGGCGCGCGATCGTCTGATGGCGCGCCGACGTGGGATGCCGCGCCATGCGCCTTTTTGTCGGTCTCGGTAATCCTGGCGCGAAATACGCCAGCAACCGGCACAATATCGGTTTTCTGGCGGTCGACGAGATTGCACGGCGTCATGGTTTCGCACCATGGCGCCGTCGCTTTCAGGGCGAGGCGTCTGAAGGAGTGGTCGATCGTGAGAAGGTCGTGCTGTTGAAGCCGACCACTTACATGAACGAGTCCGGGCGCGCGGTGCAGGAAGCGGCGAACTTCTTCAAGCTCGCCCCCGCCGACATCACCGTGTTCCAGGACGAGCTCGAATTGCCGCCCGCCAAGGTGCGGGTCAAGATCGGCGGCGGGATCGCCGGTCATAACGGCCTGCGCTCGATCTCCGCGCATATCGGCAACGAATATCGGCGGGTGCGGCTCGGGATCGGTCATCCCGGCGTCAAGGAGCTCGTGCACAGCCACGTGCTGTCGGACTTCGCCAAGAGCGACCGGGCGTGGGTGGAGGCCTTGTGCCAGGCCGTCGCCGACAATGCCGGCCTGCTAACGACCGGGCACGACGCCTCGTTCGCCAACAAGGTGCATCTGACGATGCAGGCCAAGGGATTTTTCGACACGAAGGACGAGGGCACGAAGTAGATCCTCGTCGTCGCCGGGCTCGACCCGGCGATCCATTTTTCCAAGTGGGATGGATACGCGGATCAAGCCCGCGTATGACGACCTCAGTCATTCAACCGTGCAGCGTGAGCGCGCGAGAGATCGGGACAAACATGGGATTCAAATGCGGAATCGTCGGGCTGCCGAACGTCGGCAAGTCGACACTGTTCAATGCACTGACCGAGACGGCGGCCGCCCAGGCGGCGAACTATCCGTTTTGCACCATCGAGCCGAATGTCGGTGAGGTGGCGGTGCCCGATCCGCGGCTGGAGAAGCTGTCGGCGATCGCGAAGTCCGCGCAGATCATCCCGACCCGGCTGACCTTCGTCGATATCGCGGGCCTGGTGCGCGGCGCGTCGCAGGGCGAAGGCCTCGGCAACCAGTTCCTCGCCAACATCCGCGAGGTCGACGCGATCGCCCATGTGGTGCGCTGCTTCGAGGACTCCGACATCACCCATGTCGAAGGTAAGATCGCGCCGCTCGCCGACATCGAGACCATCGAGACCGAGCTGATGCTGTCCGACCTCGACAGCCTGGAGAAGCGCGTCGAAAATTTGTCGAAGAAGGCCAAGGGCAACGACAAGGAATCCAAGGAGCAGCTCGAGCTCGTCAACCGCGCGCTGGTGCTGCTGCGCGACGGCAAGCCGGCGCGTGCGCTGGAGCGCAAGCCGGAAGAGGAGCGCGCGTTCCGCATGCTCGGGCTCCTGACCTCGAAGCCCGTGCTCTATGTCTGCAACGTCGAGGAAGGCTCGGCCAAGGACGGCAACAATTTCTCCAAGGCGGTGTTCGAGCAAGCCAAGAAGGAAGGCGCGGTCGCGGTGGTGATCTCGGCCAAGATCGAATCCGAGATCGCGACGCTGTCGCGCGCCGAGCGCGCCGAATTCCTGGAAACGCTGGGCCTCGAAGAGGCCGGGCTCGACCGGCTGATCCGCGCCGGCTACCAGCTGCTCGACCTCATCACCTATTTCACGGTCGGCCCGAAGGAAGCCCGCGCCTGGACCATCGACCGCGGCACCAAGGCGCCTGCCGCCGCCGGCGTGATCCACACCGATTTCGAGAAGGGCTTCATCCGCGCCGAGACCATCGCGTATGAGGATTACATCGCCGGCAACGGCGAAGCCGGCGCGCGCGATGCCGGCAAGCTGCGGCTTGAAGGCAAGGACTACGTCGTCGCCGACGGCGACGTCATGCATTTCAGGTTCAATACCTGAGCGCGATAGTCTGCCGAGTGTAACAGCGGCGGCGAACTGAGCCCCGCTCTCCCCGCGTCGGGCAAGCGGAGCGCGACCCGGGACCCATGACCACCGGCCGTGGTTATGAAGCACGCGGGGGGCCCCAGCTCGCACAAACAACCGCTTCCTGTGGTTATGGGTCCCTGCTTTCGCAGGGACGACACCGAGTGTGCGGCGGGCACAGCCAAACAGCTCTCACCGGTCCGCGCGGCCGATCACATCCATCAGCTCGGCGATCTTGCGCCGCTGGTCGGCCTTGTCGCCGGACGAGATCGCATGCTCGACGCAGTGCGCGACATGATCGCGCAGGACCTCTTCCTCGACGCGGCGCAGTGCCGCGCGCGCGGCGGCGATCTGCGTCACCACGTCGATGCAATAGCGGTCTTCCTCGACCATGGCGGCCAACCCACGGATCTGACCCTCGATCCGTTTGAGCCGTTTTAAACAGGATGTCTTGACCTCGTCTCTCATAGGTCTCATATACCCCCCTAGGGTATACAAATCAAGAGGCCGGGATAGCGGCCGGGAAGAGTCTCGTGGCACACGCAGAGCACGATCATTCGCACGCGGATCATCACCATCATGGCGCGGCCGCGCATACCTGCTGCGGCGGCAAGCATGATCACGACGCCGTGCCGGCAGAAGCAGCGTTCGCGATCGATCCGGTCTGCGGCATGAAGGCCAACCCGACGACCGCCAAGCACCGCTTCAGCTACCAGGGCGAGGAGTATCTGTTCTGCAGCGGCCGCTGCCGCGAGCGCTTCGAGGCCGAGCCGGACAAGTACCTCAAGCCGCGCGAGGCGGAGCCGCCAATGCCGGCCGGCACGATCTACACCTGCCCGATGCATCCCGAGGTGCGCCAGGTCGGTCCCGGCAGCTGTCCGATCTGCGGCATGGCGCTCGAGCCCGAGCAGATCTCGCTCGACGATGGACCGGATCCTGAACTGATTGACATGACGCGGCGATTCTGGATCGCGCTGGCGCTGACGCTGCCTGTGTTCGTGCTCGAGATGGGCAACCATCTCGGGCTGATGCATCTCGTGCCGCAGACCTGGTCGAACTGGATTTCGTTCGTGCTGGCGACGCCGGTCGTGCTGTGGGCCGCGCGCCGTTCTTCATGCGCGGCTGGCAGTCGGTGGTCACGCGTAACCTCAACATGTTCACGCTGATCGCCATGGGCGTCGGCGTCGCCTATCTCTACAGCGTGGTCGCGACATTGGCGCCGCAGCTGTTCCCGCCGGCCTTCCGCGACATGCATGGTGCGGTCGCGGTCTATTTCGAGGCGGCGGCCGTGATCACGGTGCTGGTGCTGCTCGGCCAGGTGCTGGAATTGCGCGCCCGCGCGCAGACTTCGGGCGCGATCCGCGCGTTGCTTGGTCTCGCGCCCAAGACCGCGCGGCGCATTACCGATCATGGCGACGAGGACATCGACATCGACGCGATCAAGGTCGGCGACCGCCTGCGCGTGCGCCCGGGCGAGAAGGTGCCGGTCGACGGCGTCGTCATTGAGGGCAACGCGGTCATCGACGAATCCATGGTCACGGGTGAATCGATGCCGGTCACGAAGGCGGAAAGCGAGAAGGTGATCGGCGGCACCGTCAACCAGAGCGGTGGCCTCGTGATGCGTGCCGACAAGGTCGGCCGCGACACCATGCTATCGCGGATCGTCGACATGGTGGCGAAGGCGCAGCGCTCCCGCGCGCCGATCCAGCGGCTCGCCGACCGTGTCGCCGGCTGGTTCGTGCCGGCGGTGATCGCTGCTGCCGCGCTCGCCATCATCGCCTGGACGGTATTCGGCCCTGAGCCGCGCTTGACCTTTGCGCTGGTCGCCGCGGTGACGGTGCTGATCATCGCCTGTCCGTGCGCGCTGGGGCTGGCAACGCCGATGTCGATCATGGTCGGTGTCGGCCGTGGCGCGCATTCCGGCATCCTGATCCGCGACGCGCAGGCGCTGGAGCGGATGGAGGCGATCGACACGCTGGTGATCGACAAGACCGGCACGCTCACCGAGGGCAAGCCGAAGGTCGTGCGCATCATTGCCGCCGAAGGGTTCGACGAGAATGACGTGCTCCGTCTTGCCGCCAGTGTCGAGCAGGGCAGCGAGCATCCACTGGCGCGGGCCATCATCGCTTCTGGCGGGGAACGCAAGCTCGCATCTTCCGCCGTCAGCAACTTTGCCTCGCCTTCCGGAAAGGGCGCGACCGGCACGGTCGAGGGCAAGCAGGTTGCGCTCGGCAATGCGGTGCTGATGAGTGAGTTGAAGATCGCAACGTCGTCGCTGGACCAGGCCGCCGAGGCCGCGCGGCGGGACGGCGCGACCGCGATCTATGTCGCGGTCGATCGCCGCGTCGCCGGCGTGATTGCGATCGCCGATCCGGTCAAGGCGTCGGCGGCCAGCGCGCTGCAGGCGCTGCGCACTGAGGGCCTGCGCATTGTGATGCTGACCGGCGACAATGAGACCACCGCGCGCGCGGTGGCGAAGA
>NZ_JACMYP010000431.1 GCF_020889705.1 Bradyrhizobium altum
CTCTCGATCGAGATGCAGGGCCGTCCGATCGGGCGGCTGTCAGGCGGGCAGAAGGCCCGTCTCGGCATGCTGGTGCTGCGGCTGACCCAGCCGAACTTCTATCTGCTCGACGAGCCGACCAACCATCTCGACATCGAGGGCCAGGAGGCGCTGGAGGACGAACTGATGGAGCAGCAGGCCAGTTGCCTGTTGGTGTCGCACGACCGCCAGTTCGTGCGGACGGTCGCCAACCGGTTCTGGGTGATCGAAGGCAAGAAGCTGATCGAGGTCGATGGACCCGAACAGTTCTTCGCCGCGGCCGGTGCAGACTAGCGCGTGCTGGAGTCAGATGGGATAGCCGACGCGAAGACGGTGTGCCTCTCCCGCTTGCGAGGGCGTCACAGGAGGAGCGCTGCCAAAATATCGAAAACAACCCCATGCAAAGTAGCCGGTGGCGGCCGGCGTTCGAGCAGGCTACTTGACACGTCGGGCAACTCAGCGGCATCATTCCAATATTCCGAAATCATGTAAGCGTCCGCCCGCCCCCGCAAGCGCGAGAGGTGGAGTGCGCCGTGAGACCGCTTTACCCAGACATCATGTCGTTAAGCGCCACGCCTTGACACAACTTGGGTGCGAACACGTATTTCGTTCGCATTGAAATGCGATAGGCGTTGCGCATGGCGGATTGTGACCTCGCGATCATCGGCGGTGGCCTGAACGGCACGAGCGTGGCGCGTGATGCGGCCGGCCGCGGCCTGCGCGTGATCCTGCTGGAGCAGGGCGATCTCGGTTCCGGCGCGTCGCAGGCCTCGCCGCGGCTGGTCCACGGCGATCTGGCGGGGCTGGAACGGCGCGAGTTCCTCCGCGTCCGCAGGGCGCTGAGGGAGCGTGATGTGTTGCTGCGCATCGCGCCGCATCTGGTGCGGCCGGCGCGCTTCGCGATCCCCGCGCATGCCGAGGAACGGCCGCCGTGGCAATTGCGGTCCTTACTGCTGCTCTACGAGCGGTTGGCCTCGCGCAGCGGCCTGCCGGGCTCGACGACCCTCGATGTCACGCACCATCCGGTCGGCGACGCGCTGAAGCGGCCGTTCGGAACTGCGTTCGAATACTCAGACTGCGTCGTCGACGATTCGCGACTCGTCGTGCTCAACGCCGTCGATGCCGCGGCGCGCGGCGCCGATATCCGCAGCGGCGCGCGCCTGACCCGGGCCGAGCGCGGCGAGACCTGGCGGCTGGTCGTGATCGACCGCGGCTATCGGCGGGTGATCACGGCGCGGTCGCTGGTCAATGCGTCCGGTGCGTGGACCGCCTCCGTCGCCGACACCGTGCTGCGCGTGCCGGCGCCACCGCTCGCAACCGTGCAGATCAGCCAGATCGTGGTACGCCGCCTGTTCGACTGCGACAACGTCTATGCGTTCCAGAACGCCGACGGACAATTGATCTTCGCCAGTCCCTACGAGCGCGACTTCACCCTGATCGGCAGCGTCAGCCATCCGTTCAAGGGCGATCCGGCCATTGTCGCGATGGGTTTGCGTGAGGTGGCCTATCTGTGCGACGCAGCCAATCGCTATTTTCGCGAGCAGATCGCCCCGGCCGACGTGCTGCGAACGATTTCCGGCGCCAATTCCGTCATCGCTCCCGCGCGACGGCGCATCAGCGATGGCGCTGCGTCGCTCGATTTCAGGCGCGGCAAGGCACCGCTGCTCACCATCTTCGGCGGCGACGTCACCACCTCGCGGCGCCGCGCCGAGCGGGCGGTGTCGGAGTTCACGCGGTTCTATCCGATGACGCCGCGCTGGACCGCAACCGTGCCGCTGCCGGGCGGTGAATTCGCGTGGCAGCGCTTTGAAACCGAGGTCGATATCGCGCGCGACCGCTGGCGCTTCCTCAGCGAGGCGCAGGCGCGGCGGCTGGTGGCCGCCTATGGGTTGAACGTGAAGGATATCCTGGGCGACGCCAGGGAGAAGGCCGATCTCGGCCCGGCCTTCGGCCCGGAGCTGACCGGCGCGGAGGTGCGCTATCTCATGCGCAAGGAATGGGCGCGCTTTTCCGACGATATCCTGTGGCGCCGCTCCAAGCTCGGCCTGACCATGCCGCTAGCCGATCAGGATGCGCTTGCGGCGTTCATGGCGAAGCCGGATTGAAGTTCGGCTATTGCCGCGCCGCCTCCTGCGACCAGGCGAGGTCGCGGCGGGATGGACGGCGATGCAGCCGCTCCGAGATCAGGTTCGTCGCTTGCCGGCCCTGGCCAGCGCGGAGGCACGCGACGATGAAGGTGTCCTCCCACAATTCGCGTTGCGCATGGCTGCCGCCGATCCGCACCAGTTCGGGCATCAGCGGCGCCAGGATGCGCACGGCGCTGTCATGGTCGCCGGCCGCGAAGGCGGCAACGCCTCTACCGAGCCCGATCGCAGCAGGGCCGGGCGCCAGCTTGCCGTCGGCGTCGCGCGCCGCCATCTCGGCCAGCCGCGCCTCAAGCGCATCGTTGTTGGTCGTGGCTGCGACCAGCGCATGGTGCACATCGGCGAAATGCGCGCCGGCCTTCGGGAAGTAGCCGTCGCCATAGGCGGCGACATCCTTCCAGTGCGGCTCGAGGCCGGTCTTGCCGGCGACCGACAGCCGCCACAGCAGCGAGGCCGTGTCGGTATAGATATTGAGCGGCGGATAGGGCCGGTTGGCCGGCTTGATG
This sequence comes from Bradyrhizobium altum, assembly GCF_020889705.1. GTDB lineage: Bacteria > Pseudomonadota > Alphaproteobacteria > Rhizobiales > Xanthobacteraceae > Bradyrhizobium > Bradyrhizobium altum. Next base: position 2,669 of record NZ_JACMYP010000431.1, read on the forward strand.
TGCTGCTCGTAGATGGCGAGCGCACCGTCGGCGTCGCCTTCCTCGATCGCGATCAAGGCGAGGTGCCAGGCGAGATGGCCCTGCAGGAAGCTCGTCCGATCATTCGCCGGCAGCCATCCAGAGAGGAAGCTGCGGCCTTCCGCCCCGTCACCTTGCTCGAACAGCGCATGCGCCACCGCGTGCGCGGCGCCGGCGTTCTCCGGCTTCAACGCGTAGCCGCGCTCGGTGATGGCGCGGCCGGTGACGACGTCGCCGGCCTCGGTCTTCGACCAGCCGAGATAGGTGAGGAACCACCAGTCGTCGCCATAGTCTTTGGCGTAACGTTCGGAGATTGCGAGCCGCGCGGCGTCATGGTCGGGCCGGCCGGAGAAGGCATAGAGGCCGAAGGCGCCGAGCAGCAGCGACAGCACCTGCGCATCGCGCGGATATTCGCTGAGATGCTGTTCGGCTGCTGTCATTGCCTTCTTGCCCTGGCCCTCGATCACGGACGCGATGATCTCGATATGCTGGCGCTCGCGCGGGCTTGCCGCCGCGGCGAGTTGCCGGGCGTCGGCCGCCTTGGCGCGGGCCTGGGCGCCTTCCATGTTGAGCTGGTGCACGCGGGCGCGGCCGAGATGGGCCAGCGCGAAATTCGGGTCCTCCGCGATCGCCGCCTCGAACGCCGCGTCCGCGCCGTGCAGCGCCGCCAGCATCCGATCGACGCCGTCGACATAGTACGCGGCGGCGCGGTCCGAATCGGTCGTCAGCGGCAGGCCGTAGCGGTCGCAAATCATCGGTTGTCCTCCCGAATTCGGCTGCGAAGTCTAGGGCATGTCCTCATAAAGGCAACGAGCCCCTTCGCGGCTTACGTCTGCTTAGCCTCAACAGCATCGCAAGAGCGGACATCGCCGGAGGTCCGCGTTGGGCCAAAACCAGACCTCGACGCGCGCCGCGATTAACGTCGATTTCGGGACGCAGCGCGGTGAAATCATCAGCTTGGTACTAAGCTCGAAGCCGCGCTTTCCACGGCGCGCTTGGTATCGATGTCCACAAATGTGTGCAGCTCAGGTTGTGTGAAAATGGGGCGTAGCTAGGAACGCCGAATCCTCTTGGCCTCCCTTCGGATCGAACGACGAAGCAATCGCGCCGGCGCCGTAGTGGTCGTTGTGGAATCCGGCAGCCATGAATTGATTCATGAGCGCCGCAAAGTGTCCAGGCGCCGAGGCATTCAGCTCACCAGCGGACCCTGCCAGCGGGGGATCAGTCACGGTGATGGTTTTCGCCGCTGAGGTCCCGGTCTCCCCGCTCGTGCTATTTGATGCCGTTACCGTGAAGGTGTTCACCGGATGCCCCTTTCCGGGGAATGTCGAGTTCAGCACCAGACCGCTAATCGCCTGTCCAGCAGCACCGGCGGTTATAGTGAAGGTTCGTGTGTCTCCCTTGCCGCCGCCATGGACCAACTGGCTGGTGACAGTGTCGCCACTTGGTGCCGTTATCGACTCGAAATGCGGAACGCCGCTGATAGTCACGGATATCGTGTCGTCGGAATCGGCAGGCGATGCTGTGATCAACATTTGCGTTGACCCGCCCGCCGGTACCGTTCGAGAGGATGGCGCCATCAGCGTCGGCGGCTCGGGGCCGTTGTCCGGGTCGAGCGGGGTGAGTGTCACTAGGCCGTTGCCCGAATTCTCTCCGGCGACAGCCACCATTTCTGTCGTTAGAGCGAAGGGCGCAAGAAACGAGCCGCCACCGCCGCCGCCCGCGAAGACCCCGCCGCCGCCG
>NZ_JACMYP010000432.1 GCF_020889705.1 Bradyrhizobium altum
CGGCAATTTCGGCGACCAGCGTGGTCAGATTGCCGACGCTGTTCAGCGCGAGCCCGCTATCGCCGCCGCCATCGCCGCGGGCCGATTCGGGCACGATGGCGCGGCCGAAGCCGAGCTTGAGGGCCTCTTTCAGCCGGGCCGGGGTCTGTGCCACCGGGCGGATCGCGCCGGACAGCGAAATCTCGCCGAAATAGACCGCGTCCGTCGGCAAGGGCGCATTCACCAGCGAGGAGACCAGCGCGGCCGCCGCGGCGACGTCCGCGGCCGGCTCCTGGATGCGCAGGCCGCCCGCGACGTTGAGGTAGACGTCATGTCCGGACAATTTGACGCCGCAATGCGCTTCCAGCACCGCCAGCACCATCGACAGCCGGCTCGGGTCCCAGCCGACCACGGCACGGCGCGGCGTGCCGAGCGAGGTCGGCGCCACCAGCGCCTGTAACTCGACCAGCACCGGGCGGGTGCCCTCGATGCCGGCGAATACCGCCGTGCCGGGACTTCCGAGCTCGCGTTCGGAGAGGAACAATTCCGAGGGGTTGGTGACCTCGCGCAGGCCGAGCCCGGTCATCTCGAACACGCCGATCTCGTCGGTCGCGCCGAACCGGTTCTTCGCCGAGCGCAGGATGCGGAACTGCTGCGAGCCTTCGCCCTCGAACGACAGCACCGCATCGACCATGTGCTCGACCACGCGGGGGCCGGCGATCTGGCCGTCCTTGGTCACATGCCCGACCAGGATGATCGTTGCCCCGGTCTTCTTGGCGAAGCGAATGAGGGCCTGCGCCGAGGCGCGCACCTGGGTCACCGTGCCCGGCGCGGACTCGACGGTGTCGGTCCACATGGTCTGGATCGAGTCGATCACGATCAGCCGCGGCACCGCGCCTTCCGACAGCGTCGAGACGATATCCTCGACCGAGGTTTCGGAGGCGAGCTGCACCGGCGCGTCCGCGAGCCCGAGCCGCTCGGCGCGGAGCCGCACCTGCGCGACCGCTTCTTCGCCTGAGATATAGACCGCGCGGTGGCCGGCGCGCGCCATCATGCTGGTGGCTTGCGTCAGCAGCGTCGACTTGCCGATCCCGGGATCGCCGCCGACCAGCAGCACCGAGCCGCGCACAAAACCGCCGCCGGTGACGCGATCGAGCTCGGCCATGCCGGAGGAGGTACGTGGCGCTTCCTGGCTTTTGCCGGTCAGGCTTTCGAGCGCAAATGTCCGCCCCTTGCGCTTGGAGCGGACCGAAACCGGTATCGAGCCGGCCGTGTCCTCCTCGGCCAGCGTGTTCCACTCGCCGCAGGAATCGCACTTGCCCTGCCAGCGATTATACGCCGCGCCGCAGTTCTGGCAGACGAAGGAGAGGGTCGATTTGGCCATTGATTCGCGAGGTGGGAGGATTGCCAGCACAATATAGCACGATCAGTCGCGGCTGTGCGTGTGGTACGATGTTGGTTCATTGCAACATCTCAGATCGAACCGCATTGGAGTAGTAGGATTTGCTGGTGAATAGGCGTTGGCCATGAGTAATGAAATCTAACCACTTTTGGGGATTCTAGGCGCGAGGGAATTCCATGGCGGAAACATCGATCGAATGGACTGACGCGACTTGGAATCCGGTCGCCGGTTGCACCGTTCTCACCGCGGGCTGCACGAACTGCTATGCCATGCGTATGGCCGCTAGGCTTGAGGCCATGGGCACTGCAAAGTACCGCGACCTAACGCGGAAGAGCGGGCGCCGTGCGGTTTGGACCGGCAAAATCCGCTTGGATTATGCATCTCTCGAAGCACCTAAGGCGTGGTCAAAACCACGAAAAGTCTTCGTCAATTCGATGTCTGATCTATTTCACGACGACGTTCCCGTTGAGTTCATCGACCTCGTCTGGAATGTCATGAAGGAGACGCCTCGGCATACATATCAAATCCTCACGAAGCGTCCCGAGCGCATGTCCCAAGTGCTAAGTCAAAGGCCATTCGAAATCCTCTCGAACGTGTGGCTCGGCACGAGCGTTGAGGATAGTCGCGTGCTGTATCGACTGGACGCAATTAGAGAGGTGCCTGCTGCCGTCAGATTTGTTTCGCTCGAGCCGCTGATCGGTTCGGTAGCCGGAGGCGATCTGACGGATATCCAGTGGGCGATCGTGGGTGGAGAGAGCGGCCCACGCGCTCGAGAGATGAAACCTGAGTGGGTGGACGAAATTGAAACGATGTGCCGCGCCTCTGGTACGGCCTTCTTCTTCAAGCAGTGGGGTGGAAAGAATAAGAAGGCCGCGGGTCGCATGCTTAACGGTAAGACCTATGACGAGATGCCTGATTTGAGGCCGTAACCTCACCGATACTTCTTGAAGATCGCATCGATAATCTTCTGTGCAACGGGCTTTTGGGAAGCGAAGAACAAATAATAGACAATCGCATTTGTCTTGTTTTTCATGGGCAACGGCTCGGGAACAAACTGGAAGCCAGCCACCTTTCGGAGCCGTTCCCGAAACGCCTGCACGATCGCGTCATTGCTCTGCTTTATGATGCCCGGTGAGCCAAACAGGTTCCCTTGTAGATCTTCCGCATAAGCGGCTTCTCTCCAGGACTCATCACCCCAGAACCGATTCATACGGTCGATACCATCTTTGGGGACGGCGGTTGGGTTTCGCCAAATTGCATTCCTGTTCATATCCATTACGGGAAAATTCAAGAACATGTCGATGGCGCGAGACTGGCCCGCCATCTCCATCGCCTTCCATTCTAAGTGAAGGCCGTAGGGATCAAAGAGGCAAAGCGCCCGCTTGAAATACTCGTACTTAATTGTCGGTAGAAGCGTCTGCGTAAGATACTTTGAGGCGTCTCCTGTCTCGATGTGGACGTTGTTGTGATTGGCGCATAACTTTCTCAGGTGCGCCGTTTTCTGCTCGTCCATATCGATGAAGAAGAATCCGTCGAAAGGCGGTCTGGTTCTCAATGCGCGAGCGGGGCTACCATCAATCGGCCCTCCGCTGCGCTTTGATACATGGACGCCAGCGCCGCTAAAGGCGTCAACATAGAGTTTAGTTAGGCCCTTCTGTTTCGCGAACGCACTTGTATAGGCCGAGCCGTATTTTTCGACGATTTCGAGCTTTAGCTCCGACCAGATTCCAACTTCGTCGAACTTAAATGACATCGGGGGCAAACTACAATGACAAGGTTGTTGCCGCTAAATATCCGTCGGGCGGTCCAGCAATTTAAGGCTTTAGCCAGCTTACTCGTTGTCCCAAGCGGCATGCAACTACTGATTGCTCGCGGTCAGGAAATCCAAACGCTAGGCACGATTGGTGCACCAGCGTCGTTGTCGCTCCTTCACGACGTTGCCGCCGACCACAGCAGCGATACGCCCGCCGCCAGCATGATGGCGTCCATGATCAGGCGGAACGCGTCCGGCTTCAACTGCAGCACGAAGCGTTTGGCGATGAAGGCGCCGGCCATCAGCGAGGCGCCGGCGATCAGGCCCTTCAGCGCGATGTCGGGTGTCAGCGCGCCGAACCGCTCGAAGGTCACCGACTTGCTGACATAGAGCCCGAGCGAGCTTGCCGCTTCGGTGGCGAGGAACGCGCCCTTGCTGAGGCCGTAAAACAAAAACAGCGGCACGCTGAGCGGGCCGGTCGAGGCCACGATGCCGGTGAGATAGCCGATCAGCGCGCCGCCGATCATCAGATGCCAGAGATTGGCTTTCAGTCTGTGCTGCGCCAGCCAGTGCCGCACCGGTACCATGGCGATCAGGAACATGCCGATCGCGATATCGACCGCGCGCGAGGGCAAAGCGAGCAGGGTGCGCGCGCCAAGCGCGGCGGCCGGAATGCCGGTGACCGAGTAGGCGGCGCAGGCGCGCCAGTCGACCTCGCGCCACCAGGCCAGGATGCGCGACAGATTGGCCATCACGGCCGCGACCGCCATGATCGGCACCGCCTGCTTCGGCCCATACTGATAGACCAGCACCGGCATCAGCATGATCGACGAGCCGGTGCCGACGATGCCTGAGATGGTGCCGGCGACGAGGCCGACGATGAGGACGAAAAGAAAACCCACGCGCACTCCGGGACGTGATCCCGAGCCATGCTGGACGCGTGTCCCGGGAGCGGACGCTCAGTGTGACCTCACGGTTCGAGACGGCGCAAGGGCGCCTTGAACCAGGGACGTGTCGTCGCGCGCCGCGTCAGTATTTCGCGACGACCGGGCCGCCGAAGCGGTAGTTGACGCGCACCGTCACCATGTCGACGTCCTGGCGGATGCGCTCGTCATGATTGAGCTGGGCGATGAACACCGGATCGTAGGTCATGTGAACGTTGTTGGTCCCCATGAACAGATGGTCGTATTCGATCGCCAGCGACCAGTTGTGCGCGATCGCATATTCGGCGCCGGCGCCGATCGCGCCGCCCCAGCGCGTCTCGCTGCC
>NZ_JACMYP010000433.1 GCF_020889705.1 Bradyrhizobium altum
GGCGGCTCGTCGCGCAGCAGCTTCTACGGCGGTAGCTCCTCATCGGGCGGCTCTTCATCCTCGTCGGGTTCGTCGTCAAGCTCGTCGGTCAGCCGCGGCGGCTTCGGCTCGTTCGCGCATGCGTTCGGCTTCGGCGGTGGCTGACACGCACTTTGCCGTGTCGTCATGCGCTTTCGCTTGCCCGGCGATCGGAGCTGATGGACACTCGGCGCGGCTCCGTAGACGGCAAGGATCGCGTCCATGAAACGCTCGCGACGGGTCTGGCTGAAACTGATGGGAAGCGTCGCGATCGGCGCAGCCTCGATGGGCCTGACGCCAGGCCATGCTCGCAATCATCACCATGCGGGGCACAAAGCCAGGCGGAAGCCCGAGCAGACATCACCCTCCGGCGGCTTCGGCGGCGCGCCACGCACCATCGCCCACTACGACAACGGTCCCTCGCATGGCGGCGGCTGACATCGAGCTGACACGCATCGTCTGAAGATCACGGACCCCTTCATGCAACGCATCGCATGTTCCGAGCGCGACGATTGGCAGGCAACCGCCGAAAGCGCCGGCTTCACCTTCCACACCATCGACGGTGAACGCTACTGGGACGAACGCGCCTATTACGCCTTCACGCTCGACGAGATCGAGCGCGATATCGAGGCGCCGACCGGCGAGATCGACGCGATGTGCCTCGAGCTCGCCGGACGCGCGGTCAAGGATGAACAATATCTGCGCCGGCTGAAGATACCGGAAGCGTTCTGGGACCTGATCGCGGCAAGCTGGCGCCGCAAGGAGCCGAGCCTCTACGGCCGGCTCGACCTCAAATTCAGCGGCAGCGGCCCGGCCAAGCTACTCGAATACAATGCCGACACGCCGACATCGATCTTCGAGGCGGCGGTGTTTCAATGGACCTGGCTCGAACAGGCGATCGAACGCAACATCATCCCGAAGCGCGCCGACCAGTTCAACTCGATCCACGAGGCGCTGATCGAGGCCTGGAAGACGATCGGCGCGACCCATCCGCTGCATCTCACGGGGCTGACCGGCAATGCCGAGGATGCCGGCACGCTCGCCTATCTCGAGGACACCGCGGCGCAGGCCGGGCTGAAGACCACGCTGCTCGACATCGAGCAGATCGGGCTGCGCAGTGACGGCCAGTTCGTCGACCTCGACGAAAGCCCGATCGCGCTCGCCTTCAAGCTCTATCCATGGGAGTGGATGTTTCACGACGCGTTCGGCAAGAACCTCAGCTCGGCGCCGACGCAATGGATCGAACCGCCATGGAAGGCGATCCTGTCCAACAAGGGCATCCTGCCGCTGTTGTGGGAGATATTCCCGAACCACCCCAATTTGCTGCCGGCCTATTTTGAGGACGATCCGCAGGCTGCGCAGCTCGGCACCTCGTTCGTGCGCAAGCCGATCTATTCGCGCGAGGGCGCCAATGTCGAACTGGTCAGCGCCGGCATCACGCTGGTCGCGGAGCAAGGCCCCTACGGCGCCGAAGGCTTCATCCGGCAGGCCCTCGCGCCGCTGCCGAATTTCTCCGGACAGTACCCCGTGCTCGGCAGCTGGCTGGTCGATCACACGCCCTGCGGGCTGTCGATCCGCGAGGACGAGAACCCGATCACCGGCAACACATCGCGCTTCCTGCCGCACGCGATTTTGTAGAGCGTCGACGCACGCGCTTTTTTCCCGTCACCCTGAGGTGCGAGCGGAGCGAGCCTCGAAGGGTGCACGGCCCGGCTGGTGGCCGTCGATCCTTCGAGACGCGCGCAAGTGCGCGCTCCTCAGGATGACGGACCAGGCAGCATCGCGCTGCTAATGGGAGAACTCCAGCTCAACGCGAAGCGGACGCGACCGCCTTCAACACATGCGCGGCGCCGGCGCGCGCGACTGGCGCGGTGCTGGGCTGATAGAGCCCGCGGCGGTCGGGATAGGGCCTGAACAGATTGGTGATGCCGACCACGGATTCAGCCGCGCCAAGCGCCAGCACGCCGTCGGGCTCGAGCATCCGGGAGATCTTGCTGAAGATGCCTGCCTTGGTCTGCTGATCGAAATAGATCAGCACGTTGCGGCAAAAGATCACGTCGAAGGTGCCGAGATGCGAGATGTCCTGCAGCAGATTGAGCTGGCGATGCTGCACCATGCCGCGGATATCGGCGTTGAGCTGCCAGAGCTCACCCTTCTGCACGAAGTGCTTGACCAGCAGCTGGATCGGCAGGCCGCGCTGCACCTCGAACTGGCTGAACAGGCCGGCCTTCGACTTTTCCAGCACCGCCTGCGACAGGTCGGTGGCGATGATCTCGATGCGCCAGCCGGTGAACAGCGCGGTCATTTCCTTCAGCAGCATCGCGATCGAATAGGGCTCCTGCCCGGTCGACGAGGCCGCGCACCAGACGCGCAAGCTGCGGCGCGCGGCGCGCGCCTGCGCCAGCGCCGGCAGCACCGCTTCCTTCAGATGATCGAACGGGATCTTGTCGCGAAAGAAGAAAGTCTCGTTGGTGGTCATCGCCTCGACCACCTCCGACGTCAGCATCTCGGCGCCGCCCTTCATCTTCTGGACGAGCTCGGGAATGCCGGCGAGGTTGGACCGGCGCGCCAGGGGCAGCAGGCGGCTCTCGACAAGATATTGCTTGTCGGCCGACAGATCGAGACCGGAACGTTCCTTCAGCAGCTTACGCAGATACTCATAGTCCAGCGGCGTCACGAACGGTCTCCGGCAAACACGCGAACAAGCTTCGACGCGATCTGATTGAGCGGCAGTACGGCGGCGCAGATGCCCGCATTGACCGCGGCACCAGGCATGCCCCACACCACGCTGCTCGCTTCGTCCTGGGCGATCACGCTGCCGCCGGCGGCGACGATGTCCTTGCCGCCGCGCATGCCGTCGGAGCCCATGCCGGTCAGGATCACCGACATAATGCTGCCCTGCCAGACATCGATCGCGGAGGTGAACATCGGATCCACCGCGGGCTTGCAGAAATTGACCGGCGGCCCGTCGTCGAGCGCGATCGTGGCATCGATGCCGTGACGGACGATGCGCATGTGGCGTCCGCCCGGCGCCAAATAGATCTGACCCGGCCTGATGCTCTCGCCGTCGATCCCCTCATGCGCCGGCCGCTTGCTGGTGCGCGCCAGATGCTCGGCGAGAATGGTGGTGAAGGTCGGTGGCATGTGCTGGGTGATCAGCACCGGGACGCGATCGATCACAGGGCCGATCTCTGCGACCAGCGTCATCAGCGCCTGCGGGCCGCCCGTGGAGGAGCCGATCAGCAGCACCTTCGGCTGCAGCAGGCCGAACGAACGGCGCGCGACCTGGACGGGCGCCGCAGTGGGGGCCAGCCCCGTGCGCGGCTTGTCGTGCCCGGGCGCAAGCGGCGGGCTCACCGCCGTATGCACCGTGCTGCGCCGCGCCTTGGCGCCGAGATGACGGATCTTCTGGATCAGATCGTGGCGGAAGGTTTCCGCGGCGGTCGCCTCGCGCGTGCTCTCCGGCTTCGGAATGTAGTCGGACGCGCCGAGCGACAGCGCCTTCAGGCTGATCTCCGCGTTGCGGCGGGTCAGCGTCGAGGCCATGATGATGACGAGGTCGCGCTTCTTCGCCAGCAGCTGCGGCAGCGCCGAGATGCCGTCGAGGTCGGGCATCTCGATATCGAGCACCGCAACGTCGGGGTTGAAGCGCTCGAGCTGGTTCACGGCATCGAGGCCGGTGCGCAGCGAGGCCACGACCTCCATGTCGGGTTCGGCGCCGATCCAGCGCGAGATCATCCCTCGGATGACCACGGAATCGTCGACGACCATCACCCGCACCTTGTCGGAACGGGTCGATGTCGGGACCGCAGTACTTGTCAACGCAACACTCATGACTTCACCAGCGACGCAACACGACGCACAACAACCGTTGAGCCGAAGGCTTCTGCCGCCGGATCGAACGTAGACTTAGATCAAGCCGACTTCCTGGAACTTCGCGGTGACGATGTCCCGGTCGAACGGCTTCATGATGTATTCGTTGGCACCGGCATGCAGCGCGCGTGCGATATGCGCGACGTCATTCTCGGTGGTGCAGAACACGACCTTGGGCTGATCGCCGCCGGGCATGCGGCGGAGATTGCCGAGGAACTCGTAGCCGTCCATGACAGGCATGTTCCAGTCGAGCAGCACGGCCTCGGGCATCGCGCGCTTGCAGGCCTCGAGCGCCTTCGCGCCGTCCTCGGCCTCGACGATCTGGAAATCGAGCCCTTCCAGGATACGGCGGGCAACCTTGCGAATGACGCTTGAATCATCGACAACAAGACACGTTCTCATCTGCGACCTCCACTTCCTCATCCCCGGAAGGATGTTTCAGTTCTTCGATTCAGTCGGCCCGTCTCAGGCCGCTTTGGCATCA
>NZ_JACMYP010000434.1 GCF_020889705.1 Bradyrhizobium altum
GCGCGCGCGATCCTGCGCGATGCGCCGCTGCTGCTGCTCGACGAGGCGACCTCGGCGCTCGACGCCGAGAGCGAGACGCTGGTGCAGACCGCGCTGGAGGAATTGATGCGCCATCGCACCACGCTTGTCATCGCGCATCGCCTGGCCACCGTGCTGTCCTGCGACCGCATCCTGGTGATGGACCAGGGCAGGATCGTCGAGCAGGGCACTCACGCCGAGCTGGTTGCCGCGGGCGGCCTCTACGCGCGGCTGGCACGGCTGCAATTCGAGGGGATTTGAGCGAATTGGGACTCGGTGCGCTCCGTCTATGCGATTCCTATGCGATCGAGCGCGCGCTCCCCTCGAAAACCTATTCCCGCGCAAGGATAGTCGCGCCGCGCCTGACCTCCCTCGACGGCCGAAGGGGCATCGGCGCGCGGGGTGTTGGATCGATGCGCAGGGAGAGAGCGACCGAATCGCAGGGCAAGCTGCTCTGCGCGTGGCAACTCGCAATGCTGCGCTTCGCGGTCACGCGCGACGACGCCGACCGGATGCGAGTGCTCGCAATGGCTGGTGAGCTCGATCGGTCGGGTGGCTCGGCCGATGGCACGTTCCACTTCTTCCGCAGAACGAGCGCGGAACTCTGTCACGCCATTACCGGCAGCGACGCGCATGCCGAGGCTATTGTCCGACGCTTCGAGGCGCAAATCGAAAATCCCCGGCTGCGTCGCGCCTTCGAAGCGGCCATCGGGATGGATCGGCCCCCGCCGAAGATCGTCGCGAGCCGCACCAGGCCGAGAGCCGATCTCTGGAGGGGGCTGGCCCCACGACACGCAAGTGCGACCTAACGAAGCTCACTGCCAGACCCGTCATCCCCGCGCAAAGGCTTCGCCTTTGTCGCTGGAGGTGCAAGCGGAGCGAGCCTCGAAGGATGCACGGCCCCGCCGGTGGCCGTCGATCCTTCGAGGGCCGCTGAAGAAGCGGCCACCTCAGGATGACGGGGCGGGAGGGGAATCAGCTGAGCCGATGTTGATCCCGCCAGCCTTCTCGCATCGCGTGAGGGACGATTGCATTACACCATGTCGCAACGATCTCGATCGGGGCGCGGCGATGGATGCGATGCATTTTTGTCTCTTGGCCCCGCATCGGACCGGTCGTAAGCCTTTATGAAAGCGGCCGGCCGGGACCGCGGTGTCGGACAGTGCGGGGAGTGGCGAGATGGGTGGTTTGGTGATCAGCGGCGGCCGGGTGGTGGATCCGGCCAGCGGGATGGATGCGATCGGCGACGTCGCCGTCGTCGACGGCAAGATCGCCGCGGTCGGCACGGGGCTCGGCGGCGCGGAGCGGCAGATCGACGCCACCGGCCTCGTGGTGGCGCCCGGCTTCATCGACCTGCACGCGCATGGCCAGACCATTCCGGCCGATCGCATGCAGGCGTTCGACGGGGTGACGACATCGCTCGACCTCGAGGCCGGCGTGTTGCCGGTGGCATCCTGGTACAAGCGTCAGGCCGAAAAGGGACGGGTGCTGAACTACGGCGCCGCGGCCAACTGGGCGTTCGCGCGGATCGGTGCGATGACCGGCTCGAATGCGGAAAGCTCGCTGGAATCATTCGGCGCCGCGATGCGCGATCGCCGCTGGATCGAGAACGTGGCGACCGAGGGTGAGGTCGGCGGCATCCTCGCGCGCCTTGCCAACGGACTGAATGAGGGTGGCATCGGCATCGGTATTCTCAACGCCTATGCGCCGGGCGCCGGGGTGCAGGAACTGACCGCGGTGTGCCAGCTCGCCGCTGATCATGCGGTGCCGACCTTCACCCACGTCGCCTACATGTCCCGCGTCGATCCCGAGAGCGCGGCCGAGGCTTATATCCGCCTGATCGGCTATGCCGGCGCCACCGGCGCGCACATGCACATCTGCCATTTCAACTCGTCGAGCAAGACCGACATCGAACGCTGTGTTGCGCTGATCGCGAAAGCGCAGGCACAGGGCCTGCCGATCACGGTGGAGGCCTATCCCTATGGCACCGGCTCGACCGTACTGGCGGCGACCTTCTTCAGCGATCCGAAATTCGAGGAGCGCAACGGCCTCGGCTATGATTCGGTGCAGCGCGTGACCGACGGTCACCGCTTCGGCAGCCGCGAGGAGCTGCTGGCGGCGCAGGCCGCGGAACCCTCGACGCTGGTGCTGTGGCATGTGCTCGATATTGAGAACAACGCGCATCATCGCGATCTGCTCGACATGGCAGTGCTGTATCCAGGCGGTGCGATCGCGTCCGACGCGATGCCGTGGACGCTGTCGGACGGCCGCCCCTACACCGGCGACGCCTGGCCGCTGCCTGACGATGCCACCTCGCATCCGCGTTCAGCCGGCTGCTTCACCCGCTTCATCCGCGAATGGGTGCGCGAGCGCCGGAAGGTGTCGCTGCTCGAGGGCATCCGCAAATGCGCGCTGATCCCGGCGGAAATCCTGTCCGCGAGTACGCCCGCGATGCGCGCCAAGGGCAGGTTGCAGGTCGGCGCCGACGCTGACGTCGTGGTGTTCGACTTCGAGACGCTGAGCGACCGCGCGACCTTCTCCGCGATGAACCGCCCGGCGGAAGGCGTGCGGCACCTCGTGGTCGGCGGCCAGCCGCTGATCAATGATGGCGTCCTCGACGTCGCGGCACGGCCGGGCCGGCCGGTGCGCCGGCCGGTCACTGGGGGCTGATGTGGCGGTCCCGATCCTGCTGGTCGCGGGTTTTCTCGGGGCGGGCAAGACCACGGTCGTGAACCATCTGCTGGCGCATGCGCAAGGCCGGCGCATCGCCGCGGTGGTCAATGATTTCGGCGCGATCAACATCGACGCGGAGTTGATCGCCGGCTCCAGCGACGGCGTGGTCAGCCTGAGCAATGGCTGCATCTGTTGCACGCTGGAGGGCGATCTGCTGCGCACGCTCGCAACCTTGCTGCGGCGTGATCCGCGTCCCGAGTTCATCGTGATCGAGACCAGCGGGATCGCCGATCCCGCCGACATCGTGCGCAACCTGATGGATCCCGTGATCTGGAAGGAAGCGCCGCTGGAGACGGTGCTGTGCGTGGTCGACGCGACGCAGCCGGTGGCCGCGCTGGACGATGCGCTGCTGCGCTCGCAGTTGCGGGCGGCCGATGTGGTGGCGCTGAGCAAGGTCGATCTGGCTGATGCAGCCGCGTGCGCGGCGATCCGCGATGCGGTGCGGGCAGTGCGTCCGGCGGCCGTGGTGGTCGATGCGCTGCATGGCGAGGTGCCGGCAGCGCTGCTGTTTCCCGCGGACCTCGATCATGTGCCGGCGCCGCGCGAGACCGCGCCGCGCCGGCCGACATCCGACCGGTTCGAGACGCTGAGCTGGACCTCGGAGCGGCCGGTGCGGTTGCCGCGCTTGCAGCAGGCGATCGGCAAACTGGCGCCGAAGCTGGCGCGGGCGAAGGGATTGTTCGAGACGGTCGAGCAGCCCGGACGGCTGACGGTGTTTCAACTCGCCGGCGGACGCGCGACGCTGGCTGCCGGCGGCGTGCCGGCACCCGGTGTGCCACGCACGCGAATCGTGTTCATCGCCGAGATGGGCGCTCTCTCGCGGACCGAGATCGATGAGGTGATGCAGGGATGTGTCGAAGCAGGGTGATGCGTTTCCCGTCACCCTGAGGAGCGCGAAGCGCGTCTCGAAGGGTCGATGGCCCGTCTGGTGGCCGCGCATCCTTCGAGACGCGCGTGCCGCGCTCCTCAGGATGACGGGTCACCTCTCCGCGTCAGCAGTAGATGTCGCTGTCGCTGTGTCATCGCCGCGGCATCATCCCGCAAAGCATGTGTGCGACAATCGCATCGAATTGACAGCCCATCGCGCACCACCTATCGTTTCTGTCGACGGTTCCCTTCGGGGATCAAAAGGGAATGCGGTGCGAGGGTAACCCCAATGCCGCAGCTGTCCCCGCAACTGTAAACGGCGAGCCTTTCGTCAATTTGCCACTGGGCTATCAGGCCCGGGAAGGCGTCGACAGGCGATGACCCGTGAGCCAGGAGACCTGCCGTCAGTCGTGGTCACACGCGAGCACATCGGGCGGGGGCGTCCTGGTGGGATCGGAGCACTGCCTTTCGGGCAATGCGCCAGTCCGCGTTCGCGGTGACGTGCCACGTTACCGCGAGTCCTTTCATGTCTCCGTCCTCTCCCGCCGCGCGCCGTTGGCGCCTCGGTCTCGTTTGCTCCCTGTCATCGCTGCTGCTGCCGGCTGAAGGTTCGGCACAAACATCTCCACCCACGACGCTCGATCCGATCGAGGTCGCACCCTCGACATCCGCAAAGCCCAAGCCTGCGGCGCGAAGCCGCAACTCGGCGACGTCGTCGCGGCCGCGCGCCAGACCTGCAACGGCGGCGGCAA
>NZ_JACMYP010000435.1 GCF_020889705.1 Bradyrhizobium altum
ACTGTGTTGAGTGATGTGTTCTTGGCGCTTCGACGGACACGTTCATGCTGACGCCGCCCGCGAACCTCATGATTTTCGTGGCGACGCAACCTGTGGACTTCAGAAAAGGTGCGGAGGGCTTGGCGCTGTTGGCGAAGGAGACGCTGGGCCATGACCCGATGAAGGGCGCGGCGGTGGTGTTCCGTGCGAAGCGCGCCGATCGGGTGAAGATTGTCGTCTGGGATGGCAGCGGCCTTGTGATGTATTGGAAGCGGCTCGATGGCAGCGGCTTCAAATGGCCTCCCATCGTGGCCGGCGTGATGCGGATGAATGCCGCCCAGCTGTCCGCGCTTCTGGCCGGCATGGATTGGACGCGGATGCACGCGCCTCGAATCCCGCAGCCGAAAGCACTTGCGTAGGACATAAAATCTTCGCTGCATCGGGGCGCGAAGCATGGCAGACTTGGGCCAATGAGTGATTTGCCTGATGAGCTGCCGAGCGATCCAGCCGAGCTGCGTGTCTTTGCCGCGGCTCTGCTGGATCGCTGCGCCAGGCTCGAGCGGTTGCTCAAGCTTGCAAAAGATGCGCAGTTCGGTCGGTCCTCGGAAAAGCTGGACGCTGATCAGCTACAGCTTGTTCTGGAGGACATCGAAGAGGCCGTCGCGGCTCTCGAAGCAGCTGAGGATCGCGCCAATCCCAGAGCCCGCGAGAAGAGAACTGCCAAGCGCAGAGCCAACCGTGGTCAGCTTCCGGAGCATTTGCCGCGCATCGTCGAAACCCTGATGCCGGCTGAAACCTGCTGCCCGTGCTGCAAAGGCGATCTCGTTGAGATTGGTCGCGATGAGAGCCAGAGGCTCGACGTCGTTCCGGTGCAGTATCGCGTCATCGTCACCCGCCGGCCCAAACTGGCCTGCCGCGCCTGTCGCGGCGTCGTCCTCCAGCACGCTGCTCCTGAGCGACTGATCAGGGGCGGATTGCCCACTGAGCGACTGGTCGCGCATGTGATCGACGCGAAATATCATTGGCATTGGCCGCTTTACCGCCAGGCACAGATGCTGGCGACGCATGGGATAGTGCTCGACCGTTCCACGCTTGCCTTCTGGGCCGGCTATGCTGCCCAGGAATTGAAGCCCTTGTGGCATCGTCTGCGCGAGCTGCTGCTCGAGTCCCCGAAGCTCTGTGTCGATGAGACCCCGGCGCCGGTGCTGGATCCGGGGCGCGGCAGGACCAAAACCGGCTACTTCTGGGCGCTGTCACGCGATGACAGGCCCTGGGCCGGACCTGCCCCACCTGGCGTGGTTTACGCCTATGCGCCGGGCCGTGGGGCCGTTCATGGCTTGAGGCTGCTCGAGGGCTATCGCGGCATCATCCACTGCGACGGCTATCAGGCTTACAAGACCATGACCCGAGAGACGCGTGCGGACGCCTTGTCCGGAACGCTCGCCTTCTGCTGGTCGCATCTGAGGCGCCAGTTTGTGAAGATCGAGCGCGAGGCTGCTCCGGCGCCAGCTCCGGTTGCCCGCGAGGCTCTTGAGCGCATCGCCCAACTTTACGCGGTCGAGAAAGCGCTCCGCGGCCGATCGGATGCCGAGCGCCGTGCTGGCAGGCAGGCGCATGCCCGACCTCTGGCTACAGCCTTGAAGCAGTGGTTTGAGGCCAAGCTTGATTACCTTGCACAAAAGAGCGACACGGCGAAGACCTTGCGTTACGCGTTGCGTCATTGGGACGGCCTGACGCTCTACCTTGATGACGGGCGCATCGAGATGGACAAGAATGCTGTCGAGCGTGCGATGCGGCCGATTAAGCTCAATGCCAAGAACTCCCTTTTTGCCGGTTGCGACGAGGGCGCCGAGAATTGGGCAGTTCTGGCTTCGTTAATCGAGACGGCCTTATGCCGAGTGCGGCATAGGCAGGTTTATGCCGCCCGCCGAACTATGCCGAATGGGTCCGGTATGGCGCGTCGTTGTCACGGTGGCATCGTCGATTGCGTGCACGGCAGCCCCATTCCATTCGGCATAGTCTGGTCGTTCAGAGCGCCTCTAGGAAGGCGAGCAGGCGGTCGTTCGGCTGGAAGCGGGTTCGCTTGCCTCGCTCGTACGGCTTGAGCTTCGCCAGGGCAGCTTCCTTGAGGGCGAGATGGGCGTGCAGGTACGTCTGTGTCGTCTCGACCGATTCATGACCGAGCCACAGTGCGATCACGGAGCAGTCGACGCCGGCTTGCAGCAGTTCCATCGCAGCGCTGTGCCTCAGCACGTGCGGCGACACGCTCTTGGCCTTCAAAGACGGGCAACTCTTGTGAGCGACACGAACATGCTTTCCCAGCAGTGACTGGACGCTGTCGGCACTGAGCCGACCCCCATGCACGTTGGGGAACAACGCTGTTGCTCCTTTCCGCAACGGTTCCTTGAGCCATGCCTGGAGCGCGCACCGAGCGAGTACGGTCAGCGGAGTTGTCCGCTCCTTCCGCCCTTTACCGACGCATCGTACGTGTGCGCCAGACCCGAGGTGGACGGCATCCCGGTCAAGGCCGGTCAGCTCGGAGAGGCGTAAGCCCATCTGGGCCGCGACCAGCAGCAAGGTGTGATCGCGGCGGCCAAGCCACGTCGTTCGATCGGGCGCGGCGAGAACCGCCTCGATCTCAGGGCGCGTCAGGAAGTGTACCTGTCGCTTGTCGTGGCGCTTGCTCGGTATGGCGAGCACGCGCTGGATCAGTGCACTGTGTGTCGGTTCCTCAAAGGACACGAACCTGAAGAAGGATCGGATGGCGGTCAGACGCAGGTTACGCGTCTTCGCGCTGGCGCCGCGCGTTACCTCGATATCGGTGAGGAACGCGCCGATAAACGTTGTGTCCAAATCGGTGAGCGTCAGGGCCGATGGGGGCTTCCGCAGCTGCACCTGTGCGAACATGAACAGCAGCCGGAACGTGTCCCTGTAGGAGGCGATCGTGTTGTCGCTAACGTTGCGCTGACGCATGAGGCGCTCGGTGAAGAAGCGCTCGATCAACGTGGCGACATTGCAGGCGGGCTTCATGACGTCACCTCCCACCGCCGATCGAGACGCCGCGCCGCTTCTTCCATCAACTCGGGGCAGGCCAAGAGATACCAGTAGGTATCGCGCACGCAGGCGTGGCCGAGGTAAGTGGAGAGCACTGGGAGTTGTTGCTCGACGTCCTTGCCTTCGCGATACCAGTCGAGCAGCGTCCAGATGGCGGAGCGATGACGGAAGTCGTGCACGCGCGGCCCGGTATGATCACCTGGGCGCCGCAGCCCAATCTCTCTGGACAATCGCCAGAAGACGCGATGAACGTACTGGTGCAGCAAGCGGCCTCCCTGTTCGGCAACGAAGAAGGTCGAGCCGCAGCGTGATCCGAGCATCGCGTCGCGCCGGTGGGCGTAGTCGCGCAACGCGGTTCTCGTCGTGGGATGCAATGGTACGAGCCGCGACTTGCCGAACTTGGTCAACCGGACCGTCAGCACGCCGGCGTCGAGGTCGACGTCCTGACGCTCCAGGCCCATCGCCTCGGATATACGCATGCCCGTCACCGCGATCAGCCCGAACAGGGTATGGTAGGTCCATCGGCGCAGCCCGTCCGCCGGCGGCAGAACCAGCGCCGCCGTCAGCAACGCATCGATCTCCGCGTCGCTGTAGACATATGGCTTGGCGCGCTTCCATCCTGGCAGCATGCCGACAGGCGGCACCTCCGTTCTCGGATCGAAGTTGGCGACATGGCGCGCGAACCCGCGCACGTCGCTCAATCGCAGCGCCCAGGATGCACGACGATCGGGCGGCAGCGTTGCCCATTCCATTGCCAGCTTCGTCGTGATGATCCTGGCTTTGCGCTTCTCCATGAAGGCGACGAAGTCGGCGAGCCGACGGGTCTGGTGCTCGTACTTGTATCCCAGTCCCTTGCGCATGTTCAGGTACTTATCGAGTGCGGAGCGCAGATTGGTCATTGCACGCCTCCCGGCCAGGGCAGGCTCAATGTTCTCAACGCATCGATGTCGACCTTCGCGTAAATCCGGGTGGTGTCGTGGTTCTCGTGCCGCAGCAACTGTCCGATCTCCGACAAGGTCGCGCCAGATCGGAGAAGCTCGGTAGCGAGACTGTGTCGGAAGATATGGGCGCCGCGGTGTGCGCAACCTCCGATTCCAACGCGATCGAGAGCGGCCTTGGCGATCATGGTGATCGCACATCCGGAAGCAAAGCCGACGTGTGGCGCGAGTGTGCGGACGAACAACCGTCGGCACGACGACTTTGGGCGGCCATAGCGCAGATATGCAACGATGGCCGCGCCAACGTCTGGCGGTATCGGCATCCGTGCCCGCTGTCGGCCCTTGGCGCGAACGAGC
>NZ_JACMYP010000436.1 GCF_020889705.1 Bradyrhizobium altum
CCCAGGCCCTCCTCGCGGCTCGGCCAGCGGAAGCGCACCAGCGGCGCCAGCACCGCGAGCGCGGCAATGCCGAACAGGGCGGCGCCGGCCACGCGTGCGGCAAACGGCAGCGCCAGCCACAGCCCGGCCCAGGACGCGACCAGGAACAGACCGGCGACCGTCAGGAACCGCGCCAGATGTGGCCACGCCCGCTCCCACGCAATCGCGAATTTCGCCCGCTGCAGAGCCTCGGTCAGCTTCAATTGCGTCAGCTTCAGCCGCGCGTCCGCATCGCTGTCGTTGACGGCGCGTGACGGGTTGTCGGACGGGTCGATGTTGGCTCCGCTCAATAAGATCTCCGGGGTAGCCGGCAGGTCAGCCTAGCACAGCGGCGGCTTTGAGGCACCCGTTCCGGGACGTAACCCACACCGGGAAATACGCATAACACGAAGGCGTGACTGCGGCGGTTCGACCCCGTAACGTCCCGGCCGAACCAACGCCTTAACGCATGAGGAAGCGACATGGACCAAAAAACACACGACAAGGGGCTCGAAATCCGCAAGGCGGTGCTCGGCGAGGCCTATGTCAACAATGCGCTGAAGAATTCGGACAGCTTCAACAAGCCGTTCCAGGAACTGGTCACGGAATATTGCTGGGGCGCGGTCTGGGGCCGCGAGGAATTGCCGCGCAAGACGCGCAGCATGCTCAACCTCGCCATGATCTCGATCCTGAACCGGCCGCACGAGCTGAAGGCGCACATCAAGGGCGCGCTGACCAACGGCGTATCGCGCGACGAGATCCGCGAGATCTTCATGCAGGTCTCGATCTACGCCGGCATCCCGGCCGGCGTCGACAGCTTCCGCATCGCGCGCGAGGTGTTTGCCGAACTCGACAACAAGGCGTGAGCGAACTCGACTCGTTGTCGTCCCGGCCAAGCGAAGCGCGAGCCGGGACCCATAACCACAGCTCGTTGTCGTTACGACGGCTGTGGCCCCAGCTAAACCAAACAACTCAGTCTTGGGGTTATGGGTCCCTGCCTTCGCAGGGACGACATCGAATGTGGGGCGCGCGGCTCGGCACATAACGACGTAGAGGAAACGAGAAATGGAAATCGGATTCATCGGCCTCGGGAAGATGGGCTTCCCGATGGCGCGCCGGCTGATCGAGGCCGGCCACAAGCTCACCGTCTTCGACATGCGCAAGGACGCCGTCGATCAGCTGGTTGCGCTCGGCGCCGCGGCTGCGACATCGCCCAAGGATATCGCCGACCGCGTCGAGACCGTAATGGCGAGCCTGCCCTCGCTGCAGGCCTCGCTCGAGGTCGCAGCCGGCACAGGCGGCGTGATCGAGGGCAAGCGCGTCAAGCGCTTCATCGATCTCTCCACCGTCGGCTCGCAGATGGCGGTGAAGATCCACGACCTGCTGGCCAGGAAGAACATCGTGCAGATCGACAGCCCGGTCTCCGGCGGCGTCTCCGGCGCCGAGAAGGGTACGCTGGCGGTGATGGTGTCGGGCCCGCGCGCCGATTTCGAGCTGGTGAAAGGCGCGCTCGACATCATCGGCAAGGTGTTCTTCATCGGCACCAAGCCGGGCTCCGGCCAGACCATGAAGCTCGCCAACAATTTCCTGTCGGCGACCGCGATGGTCGCGACCTCGGAAGCGGTGGTGATGGGCGTGAAGTCCGGGCTCGATCCGGCCGTGATGATCGACGTCATCAATGCAGGCTCGGGGCTGAACACCGCGAGCCGCGACAAGTTTCCGCGTTCGGTGCTACCGCGCAGCTTCGACTTCGGCTTCGCCACCGGTTTGATGGTAAAGGACGTGCGGCTCGCGGTCGAGGAGATGCGCTCGCTCGGGCTGTCGATGGAAGTTGCCGAAGCGGTCGGCCGGCTCTGGGAAGTCATCATCCGCGACGAAGGACCTGAGTCGGACTTCACCGCGGCGATCAAGCCGATCGAGAAGGCCGCGGGCGTGATCGTGGGTGGTGGCAAGGGCGGCAGTCACGCCGCGAAGTAAGCGCCGTCGACAAAATAACGCTGTCGTCCCAGGCAAGCGAAGCGCGACCCGGGACCCAAAACCACAGGGGTTTGTAGTATGTTGAGCCGGGGCCCCAGCTCAGCATCTCAATCAAGAGCGGTGGTTATGGGTCCCGGCTTTCGCCGGGACGACACCGAATATGGAGCGCCGCCAGCGGCTCACAGCGAGGCGCGGGCGTGTGCATTGCGAGACAAGGAGCGCGGACCATCGCTCCCCCGTCATCCTCAAGTTGTCATGACGGTCGGCTATCCTGTCTTCCCTACAAATCTGCAAAAAATTGGGGAGGACTGAATGAGGCGTCATCGACCCTATCGTGTCGGCGCGACCATGGCCCTGTTCGCCGGTGTCGCGATCGCCAGCTCGCCAGCCATGGCGACGCCGTGCAACAATCTGCAATCCTTGCAACTGCAGCACACCGTCATCAATTCGGCGACCGACAACAGCACCGGAGCGTTCGTCGTTCCCGGCAACCCGCCGACCACGATCACCGGTCTTCCCCCGTTCTGCCGGGTGACCGCAACCCTTACTCCGAGCTCGGATTCCAGCATCAAGATCGAGGTCTGGTTGCCCGAGGGCACGTGGAACGGCAGGTTCCTCGGCACCGGCGGCGGCGGGTTCCAGGGCGACATCACCTACAGCGAGCTCGCCAACGGCATCAAGGCCGGCTTTGCTGCGACCAACAGCGACCTCGGCACCGGATCCTCGGGATGCAATCCGTTGTTCTGCGGCTCGAACGGCAACATGGGCAATCCGCTCGCAACTGAGTTCGGCGATCCGGCCGCGCCGTCGACCGGCCTGTTCGGACATCCCGAGCGGATCAAGGATTTCGGCTTCCGGGCCATTCACCTGATGACCGTGCGCGGCAAGGAGATCGCCAACGCGTTCTATGGGCAGCGAGCGAAGATGGCCTATTTCGCCGGCTGCTCCACCGGCGGCCAGAATGCCTTGATGGAGGCGCAGCGCTTCCCGGACGACTATGACGGCATCCTGGCGGGCGCAGCGGCGTTCAACCGCACCCACCTGCATATGGCGGGGCTTGCGGGCTGGCAGAACACGCATGCGAGCCCCGGCCGGTTCATCCAGCCTGGCCAGATGACGCTGATCAACCAGGCGGTGCTCAAGCAGTGCGTCGGCCACGACGGCGGCGCCGGCACCGACCAGTTCCTGACCGATCCGCGCGACTGTGGTTTCGATCCGAAGTCGTTGCTGTGCACCGGCGGCAAGCAGCCGCCCGCATGCCTGACGGCCGATCAGGTCATGACCATGCAGAAATACTACGCGGGCACGATCGACCCGGTGAACGGGCAGCTCATCAATCCGGGCTCCGAGCGCGGCAACGAAACCGACGACGTGCTCGCACTCGGCCTAGCATTCCAGGAGCAACTTCCCGAGCCGGCGTTCGACGGCCTGTTCTACTGGGTGTTCGGTCCGAGCTTCGGCTACCCGTCAAGCAAGGTCAATTTTGCGAATTTCGACTTCCACCGCGCGGTCGACAAGGTCGACGATCAGCTTGCCGAGGTGCTGAACGCAACCAGCACCGATCTCGGCGAGTTCCGCGAGCATGGCGGCAAGCTCATCATGTATCACGGCTGGGCCGACCCGCTGATCCCGTCGCAGAGCAGCATCAACTACTTCAATGCCCTGGTCGGGAACGAAGGCCACGGCTTCCAGCCCGCCGGCTTCTTCCCGGGCGGTAACCCGGCGCTGCGGCGGACCCAGAGCTACGCGCGGCTGTTCATGGTGCCGGGGATGTACCACTGCTCCGGAGGGCCCGGTCCGAACACGTTCGACGCGCTCACCCCGCTGGTCAACTGGGTCGAGAACGGCACAGCGCCGGAAACCATCCTCGGCACCAAGTTCGTTGCCGATACGCCGCCCGCAGTCCAGTTCACGCGGCGGCTCTGCGTCTTCCCGAAAGTCGCACAGTACAACGGCAGCGGCAGCAGCAGCATTGCTGCGAATTTCACCTGCGTCGCGCACGACCACGAGTTCAACCAGACGCCGGCGCCGAAATACGGGCCGTGAGGCATGCGACGCCGGCGAGCTTCGGGGCTCGCCGGCGTTTTTGATGAACTGTGGAGCGGAGCGATGTGATGGGTTTCGCTGCGCTCTACCCATCCTACGATGTCTGCTGTCGACAAAATAAATGCTGTCGTCCCGGGCAAGCGAAGCGCGACCAGGGACCCATAACCACAGGCGTTTGTGGTTTGAGGGGCTGGGGCCCCAGCTAACTGCAACAACAACAAGCGGTGGTT
>NZ_JACMYP010000437.1 GCF_020889705.1 Bradyrhizobium altum
GCGCCGGCGCGCACGATCACCTCGCCAATGGCAATTTCGATCACTGCGCCTGACAAAGACGCCATCTCACCCCCGCAACTCGAGTGCCGCTCGCGATAATGTCGTTCCGCCCGAGCATCACGGCGCCAGGCAAACAGCTGCGAGGGGTGAATGCCAATCCGGCGAGCGATCGCCGATACGCTCGCGCCAGGCTCCAGCGCCTCTGTCACGACTTGGGCCTTAAACTCGTCCGACCAGCGGCGGCGAAGCTGCCGCGGCGCTCCCTCAAGACGGTCGGCGACCGCTTCAATCATATGGAAGGTTCTAGTTCCAGAACTAGGCGCAGACATAGAAGCTCACATCGGCTCACAAACTCAGCAGCCGATAGCTGATTGCTCACCCCCTGCGCCAGACGGGGTCTCTTTGCCGCTTACGGCGCACCCACCCAATGGCCGTGCTGACCGCAACTCCGAACTGCTCGCCGGCCTCATTGCACGACAGCCCGCCGCTCACAACCGCCGCAACGACGCGCTTCCTGAAATCCAAAGAGTAAGGCTTGCCCATCCATGCTTGCCTCCGGCCCAGCCAGCATGGTGAATCAGAAGTCCACCGATTTGGGAATCACAAATCGATTCAAGCTAACTTCATCCCGCTTTAGCAATTGCGGCTTGCGAAGCGTGCTATTCGACGGCTTTGCGCAAAGCGCCAGCTATCTGTTCGTGTCTACAATGCGCCAATATTCAGCTTTTGCGATGCGAATCGGCTATTCTTCGCGATCGAGGTTAGCCGTCTGTTGAGGTAGTCAA
Organism: Bradyrhizobium altum; assembly: GCF_020889705.1. Taxonomy (GTDB): domain Bacteria; phylum Pseudomonadota; class Alphaproteobacteria; order Rhizobiales; family Xanthobacteraceae; genus Bradyrhizobium; species Bradyrhizobium altum. Next base: position 786 of record NZ_JACMYP010000437.1, read on the forward strand.
GGGACTCCTCATCGAGACCACCGAACATGGTTGAGTAGAGAGCTTCTCTTTTGTCGGACAGCTTCATGATTTCAGCCCGTGCCTTTTGAGTCAGCGAGATCTGCAGGAATCTTGCATCATCAGGCGATGTTACACGGGCTAGAAACTTCATAGCTTCGAGTTTTTTTGTCTGGTTAGTAACAAAGGCGGGGTGGATTCGCAGTTTATTCGCAACCGCAATTCCCGAGACGCCGCGACCTTGGTCGAGCTCGTCAATCGCCATTAGGATCAACCATTGTGGTTCGGTCATTCCTAGCATCTCGGCCCAACTTTTGTGTATTGCCTCCAGTTGGGAGTGGATCTCCACGATGTTCCAGATGAAGTCCGTAACGGCTCTATTGACTTGTTTTTTTTCGGCCATGTTGGTCTTTCCGTTTCAGGTCTGTGCTTATGCACGCGCTTTCTCATTAACTAAATCGCACATATCGATCTTGAACACCTTCTCCGCATAGGCGCCCTGCTCCCGCGTATCATAAATTGACATGTGCAATTAATGTAATTAACCTTGGGCCCCTCGGCTTGTAGTTCCCAAACGAGCTGGTTCCACGTACGCTGGATTTGGGGCAACTCTGAGCCTCCTCACCAAGGATAATCGGTAATAATCGGTTCCTAAGGCTGCTTCCTTCGCTCTAGGTCCGAATGTTGCTAAATTGCGACGCGTCTCGATAAAGGACGCGCTCCCTAATTAATTAATTGAAGCAATTGATTTTTGTAAGTAAAGCTTAGCCGACAGCGAGGGGGACACCTCGAAGTTGTTCCGTCAAGCGTCGGCGAGGCTAGTCGCGGCGGATCTTGAAAGGACGGAAATTTCCAGCTTGGAGGTTCATCAATGAAGCTGACGAGTCTTACCCTATGCTCTGCAGCAATGTTTGCAGTAGCCGGGGCGCAGGCGGCCGATCTTCCGGTGAAGGCGAAGCCTATCGAGTACGTAAAGGTCTGCTCGCTCTATGGTGCCGGATTCTACTATATTCCGGGCACTGATACTTGCATCAAGCTTAGCGGTTTTGTGCGTGCCTGGTTTAGCTTGCGCTCGAATGTTATCGCTGGCACCGCTGACGTTGGTTTGGGTGGCGCGCAAAACCGACTCAGCAATAACTATACGGCCCGATCTCAGGAAACTCTGAACATCGATACGCGGACGGCGACCGAATTTGGCCTGCTGCGCACTTATTTCTCAGCCGGGTACAGGTGGACTACGGGGGGATACACGGCGCAAGGAAACGGATCGACCGTCTACCAGTCGCTCGGCGGGGTTTCCGCACCGAACAACGCCAATCCGGGTGCCGTCGCTGGCGGTACATTGGCTCTCTACGACGCCTTCATTCAGTTCGCTGGTTTTACAATCGGCAGGGCGCAATCCCAGTTCAACTCGCCCTGGTCGGACTATCCGGCCAACTGGTACGACGTGGTGGGCAGCGGCGGCTGGGAGCGCGTGAATCAGTTCACCTACACCACCGATTTCGGCCACGGTATCACCGCCTCTGTTTCGGCCCAGGACCAAGTTGTTAACTACACAACCAACATCTGGAACGTGAGCGTTGCGACTCCCGCAGGTCTCGCTACCGGGACGTATGGTGCCAGTGACATTGGCGGAACGCGCGCCCCAGACCTTGTCGCAATGCTTCGTGCTGATCAGCCTTGGGGCCTGTTCCAGGCGTCGGTTGCCGCCCACGATAACCATGCGGCCTACTATGGCGCGACTGAGGTTACCGGCCATCCGGACGACAAGTGGGGCTGGGCTGGTCAGCTCGCATTGTCGATCAAGAGTCTCCCGACCGGCCCGGGGGATACACTGAACCTCCAGGGCGTGTATACGAAAGGTGCCAGCCGCTATAACTTCCATAGTTATATCTCCAGCACCTTCGCGATGTACGGCGGTACGAGCTTGGCGGGCGCCTACCAGAGCGTCGGATTTGCCGGGGTTTCTGACTCCGTGTTCGTGAATGGCTCCGGTCAGGAGTTGACTACTACCTTCGGCTTTAACGGCGGCTACACCCACAACTGGGATCCGCACTGGGCCACCGCCATCTACGGTGGATGGGGCGCTGTGCGCTATAACGGCACCGCCAAGGGCTTTCTTTGCGGTGCGCTGGTCCCAGGACTCGCGTTATCGAGCGGGTTTGCTGGCTGTAACCCCGACTTCAACTATTCAAGTGTCGGTACATACACTTCCTGGACCCCGGTCAAGGGTCTGACTTTCTTGGCCGAGCTTAACTACACGATGCTGGACCAGAAGTACGCGAGCGGAAGCACTGTGACGTTGCCGCTGCAATCGGGTATCGCAAAGCCGGGGGCTGCGTATGAGCTGAAGAACCAAAACAGCCTCACGATGCTACTCCACGCGCAGCGCAATTGGTGACGCTCTGGCAAACCGCTAAAAGTAGAAAGGAAGCCGATCTCGGCATTTGACCTCCAAAACGCCGCCGGCATGCCCCCCCGGAGGCGTTTTTTTAAACTCCGATCCCACATTCGAGTATGCGAGAACAGTCTCGCGATAGTGTCTGGTCAGTTCGCGGGCCGTCCTTGGCCATCGAGTTAAACACTTGTCCTGGTCGGCGCGATTAGATGTGCGCATCGCAGAGCCATTCAGCGATGCAAGAACGCTTTTTCTTCGATCTGGCTCTCAAGCATAAATTTTCCGAGGCAAGCGGCCGAAGACATTGGAAGAGGAGAGCTGAGACTTTCTGGCCGATTACAAGCTCGATGCGGTGGCCATTCGCGAGCTCCTTTCAAAAAAGGTGGGGCCCACCAAGCGGGTCGTGTCCCCAGTGATGGTGTAGCTCGGTAGAGCAAAGCCACCCGCACGCGCGCCCTCACATAGCGCCGTAGCGGGCGGGCGGCTTTACGGTGGTCACCGGCAGTTCGCCGGTAGGGTCGGGTTGCTGACACCAACCTGATTCGAGGAACCACCGATGACCGATGACATGATGAACCTCCGCACGCTCGTGGAGAAGAGTATGCCTCCGCCAAAGGCCGTCTTGTTTGAGGGACGCGAGGGCTGCAGGTCCTAGGGGTAATCCTAGGAGAAGCGCTATGACGATTTCGCGGGCAGAGATGATCACATCGGTCGAGCGGCGGCGCCGGTGGTCGCAGGATGAGAAGGAACGGCTCGTTGCAGCATCGCTCGAGCCCGGAGCCAGTGTCTCCGAGGTGGCTCGCATGGCTGGTCTTCATGTGAGCCAGCTGTTCCGGTGGCGCGAAGAGCTTCGCAAGCACGGTGAAGCGAGTATAGCGCCGTTCGTGCCGGTCGAGATTGGGCCGTCTGTGCCACCGCGGGAGGTGGCCGACGGCGCGTCGACGGAAGAGCCTGGGCATTATCGAGATCGATCTTGGTAGCGGGCACCGCATCCGGGTCGATGGCGACGTTGACGGAGACGCGCCGAACCTCGATCTTCAGCGCGGCGTCCCGCCTGGCGCGCGCCGACCG
>NZ_JACMYP010000438.1 GCF_020889705.1 Bradyrhizobium altum
GCCGTGGCGTCTCGACCGCTGCGGGCTGCGACCTGCTGACCGGCGCCGGTGCCGCGGGCGCGACCACCGCACGGCGGCGGGTGCGCAGCGCAATTCCGGAAATGAAATCGACCAGCGCCAGCAGCGTCAGCAGGCAAAAGGTCGAGTTGCCGAATTTCGGCCAGAGCACGAATTCGGCGGCCGCCGCGCCGAACACGATCAGCGACAGCAGATGGTCGGTGAGATATTTCGCGCCGGGGCGCGCGCCCTTGATGACCTCGAGCAGCAACAGCAGCACGCCGGCGGCGAGCAGCATGTCGCTGAGGGTGATCTGCCACTGCTCGCCCGACAGCAATGTCAGCCTGATCAGCGGGTCCGTGAAGGACACGCCGGGCATCAGGAAGGCGATGATGTTGTAGACCGCGAGCGGAACGAGCAGCAGCGGAAAACCGACCATCGGGGCTTGCGCCTTATTCAGGGAGAACCAGCAATGCGGCGATGCTCATTGGCCTCGCCGCCGACGCGCCCGTCTTGGCCGCACTCGTTGGCCGAATTCAGGCGCAGCGCCGTCTTGATTGGAGGATGATCTCCGCGCAAACGCCTCTGGCGTTTGTCGCGAGGGAAAACCGCTACGCGCTCTTCCGGATCATGCTCCCGCCTGCGGCGCGAAAGCCGAAGGTCCGATCAGGACTCTTTCTTGGCCTTCAGGACCTGGCGGCCCTTGTACATGCCGGTCTTCAGGTCGAGATGGTGCGGACGGCGCAGTTCGCCGGAGTCCTTGTCCTCGACGTAGGTCGGGGTCTTGATCGCATCGGCCGAACGGCGCATGCCACGGCGCGACGGCGAGGTTTTTCTTCTGGGAACGGCCATGACGGTGTCCTCTAGGGTGTTGCGGAGGCATCGTCCGAAATGCGGACGGGCTCAGCGCTTCGAAGCGCAAGCTGCGATGCCGGTAAGGCCGCGCTTATAGAGGAAGGGACCGCGTAAATCTAGGCCCGGAGACAGCAAAATCCGCCCGAAATCGCGCTCAAGAGCCGCGATTTTCGCGCCAGCAGCGCGTCACGGTGTTGGCCCGGGCCATGTAGGTGCCGGACAGCCTGCGGACCCCCGGACCCGGGTTCCGGGCGCTCCTTTTGACCGGATTCGGCAGGATCGCCGCCAAAAGCGCCGCCTCCCGGGGTGACAGCTCTGCCGCCGACCGGCCAAAGGCATATTGGGCACCGGCCTCGGCACCAAACTGCCCGGATGGCCCCATTTCCGCGATGTTGAGGTAGATTTCGAGAATCCGCTGTTTCGGCAGCACGAAATCGATCCAGAGCGCCAACGGCAGTTCCAGTCCCTTGCGGACGACGCTGCGGCCGGGCCACAGGAACAGGTTCTTGGCCACCTGCTGGGTGATGGTCGAGCCGCCGCGGGCCGCCTCGCCATCCCCGGCGTCGTCGATCACCTCGCGCAGCGCCCCCCAATCGATGCCCCGGTGCTTGCAGAAATGGGCGTCCTCGGAGCCGACTACGGACCGCGGCAGTGAGGGCGACATCGCGCCGAAATCGATCCAATGCCGCGTCACCGGGGCCCCTCGCAGGGTCCGCCACGCCATCAGGGCCGAAACTGGCTGACCGGTGCGGTAGAACGGCGTCACCAGATAGGGCAGCAACAGCAGGGCCAGCAAAAGCAGCAATAAAATCCGGACAATGCGCAAAGCTGGGGTTTCCGGGGAGGACCTTTCCAGGGAGGATTTGGGACCCGCCCGCCAGAACACGGCCGGCGCCATCAGACGTTTGTGGGATAATTCACGGTTTTTCCAGCACTTTTAAGGCGCAATCCGTCGCAGGGCGGGAATTGACGAAGCCGATCCCATCAACGATTGTCCGGCCGAAAATCGATCTGGAGCAATTCTTAATGACGACCGGTACTGCAGAGTTTTCCAAGCGGCTGGACCAGACCGCGGAGGATACCGAAGCCCTGCTCGCCAAACTGCTGTCCGATGCGACCGAGAGCGACGAGATCGTGCGCCCGAAGCGGCTGATCGAGGCGATGCGCTATTCGAGCCTCGGCGGCGGCAAGCGGCTGCGGCCGTTCCTCGCGGTCGAGAGCGCCGCGGTGTTCGGCATCCCGCGCGAATCCGCCCTGCTGGTGGGCGCAGCGCTCGAATGCATCCACTGCTATTCGCTGATCCACGACGATCTGCCCGCGATGGACAATTCCGATCTGCGCCGCGGCCGCCCGACCCTGCACAAGGCCTATGACGACGCCACCGCGATCCTCGCCGGCGACGCGCTGCTGACGATTGCCTTCGACATCATCACCCGCGATGCGATCCACAAGGACGCCCAGGTGCGCCTCCTCTTGACCCGCGCGCTGGCGCGCGCCTCCGGCGTCGGCGGCATGGCCGGCGGCCAGATCCTCGACCTCGCCGGCGAAGGCCGCTTCGGCGACCGCGAGCCGGTCGACGTCGCGCGCGTGCAGCAGATGAAGACCGGCGCGCTGCTCCGCTTCGGCTGCATCGCCGGCGCGATCCTCGGCCAGTCCTCGCAGAAGGAATACCAGGCGCTCGACGATTACGGCAAAGCGCTCGGCGAAGCCTTCCAGATCGCCGACGATCTGCTCGACGTGGAGGGCGACGCCGCCGCACTGGGCAAGCCGGCAGGTGCCGACGCGGTGCTCGGCAAGACCACCTTCGTCACCCAGCTCGGCATCGACGGCGCCAAGCAGCGCGTGCGCGACCTCCTGGCGCGCGCCGACGCCGCGCTGTCGGTGTTCGGCGATAGGGGCGACGTGCTGCGCGCGGCCGCCCGCTTCGTCGCCGAGCGCAAGAACTAGCCGAAAGCAAAACGCGAAATGAGCAAGGAGTTCGACGATCGCCTTGTTCGTTTCCGCAAGCTGCCGATGCCGGTCCGCGTGGTGGTGGGCCGGCCGCGCACCTTCGTTTCGATCACGGTCGGCATCGCCGTCGCGCTGCTGATCCCCGGCTCGATGCGCCTCGTCACCCGCATGCTCGCTGGCTGGGACGCCTTCGCTGCGCTCTATCTCGTGCTCGCCTATGTGATGATGCTGCGCTGTGGCGTCGCCCACATCAAGCGCAGCGCCATATTGCAGGACGATGGCCGTTTCCTGATCCTGCTGCTGACCGCATTCGGCGCACTGGCAAGCCTGCTGGCCATCGTGTTCGAACTCGGCGCATCCAAGGGCAGCGCGGCCGGACTGGCGGTGGCTATCGTCACCATCACGCTGTCATGGACGGCGGTCCACACCGCGTTCGCGCTGCACTACGCCCACGAGTTCTACCGCGGCAAGACGCCCGGCGGATTGCAGTTTCCGAGCGGCGATGCGCATGCCGACGCCGATTACTGGGACTTCGTCTACTTCTCGTTCGTGATCGGCATGACCGCGCAGGTCTCCGACGTTGGCATCACCGACAAGATCATCCGCCGCACCGCGACCGTGCACGGCATCATCTCGTTCGTGTTCAACACCGCGCTGCTGGCCCTGATGGTGAATATCGCCGCGAGCGCGATCTAGCCGCTGCGCACTAGTTGCAGACCTCGACATTGCCGACGTTGCCGCCGGGGCCGCCGCCGCCGCGGTACTCGAGATGACAGCCGTGCCTGACCGGACGGCACAGATAGGCATCGCACATGATCTGACCACTGCCGCCGCCTTCCGCCCTGGCACGGCCCTGCGGGCGCGGAATTTCCGCGGACGGGACCTGTGGCTCGCGCTGCGGACGGAAGGCGCGTTCGCGGTCACGGCGCGACGGGCGCTCGTCGCTGTCGCGCTTGGCGACCGGCTTCCGCTCACGCCGCTTCTCGCATTCATTGTCGTCGTTGAGGAACGAGCCCTCGGCGCACACGATCCTGCTGCAGCGATCGCCGTCAGCCTTGTAGCCGTGCTCGCAGACCAGCGGACAGACGCGGGACTGCTTCAGCTTGACAGCATCGAGGGTGTCGACACTGGCAGTCTTGATGTCGAGCTTGGTGCCGGCATAGCGGTTGAACAGCGTCAGCGAGCGCTGCGAGGCTGCGTTCCAGTCGCCGTCGACGGTGCCGGTCAGGCAGCCGACGCGGCGCAATTCGGTCTGCACCGATTTGACCACGTCCACCTCGGGTGACCCGGTGGCCAATGCGGCCACGGTCGTGGTCTTCTCGGGAGCAGCGGGCGGAGCCGGCGATGCGGCCGCGGCCTGCGTTGCCGCTTGATCGGGAACCGCCTTGTTCGCCGCGGCACGATCGGCGACG
>NZ_JACMYP010000439.1 GCF_020889705.1 Bradyrhizobium altum
GCGTCGAAGCCGCCGGGCAGCCGGCGCAGGAATTCGGTGGCATGCGCGAGATCGGCGGCGCGCTCGACCTCGGCGTCGGTGGCATCGGGCCGGCCGAACCGGATGTTGTCGCGGGCGCTCGCGGCGAACACCACGGAATCCTGCGGCACCAGCGCGATCCGCGCGCGCACGTCGGCCGGATCGGCCTGCCGGATCGGCACGCCGTCGAGCGAGATGGTGCCCGATTTCGGATCGTAGAAGCGCAGCAGCAGGTGGAACAGCGTGCTCTTGCCGGCGCCCGACGGGCCGACGATTGCGACCTTCTCGCCGGAGCGCACCTGCAGCGACACGCCGTCGACCGCAAGCGCGTTGGGCCGGGTCGGATAAGCGAAGCTGACATTGTCGAAGCCGACATCGCCGCGCGGGGGCTGCGGCAGTGCGCGCGGCGACGCGGGAGCTGCGATCTGTGGCCTGACGCGCAAAATCTCAAACAGCCGTTCGGCGGCGCCCGATGCGGCCGAGACCTCGCCCCAGACCTCGCTGAGCTGACCGAGGCCGCTCGCTGCGAAGGCCGTATAGAGAATGAACTGGCCGAGCCGGCCCGGGCTGATGGCGCCGACCAGCACGTCGTGCGACCCGACCCAGAGGATCACGACGACGCTGGCGAACACGATGAAGATGACGATCAGTGTCAGCATCGCGCGCGCCTTGGTCGAGCTGCGCGCGGCGTCATAGGCCTGCTCGACCTCGCGGGCAAAGCGCGCCCTGGCGAGCCGTTCGCCGGTATAGGCCTGCACGGTGCGGATCGCATTGACCAGCTCGGAGGCATAAGCGCTGGCATCGGCCAGCGTGTCCTGGGCGTTGCGCGACAATCGCCGCACCCAGCGGCCGAACGCGACCAGCGGAATCACGATCATCGGAATCGCGAGCAGAACGAAGCCCGAGAGCCGCGGGCTCGTGATCACCATCATCGCGGCGGCGCCGAAGAACAGCATCAGATTGCGCAGCGCGATCGACACCGATGCGCCGACCGCGGACTTGATCTGCGTGGTGTCGGCGGTAAGCCGCGACACCAGTTCGCCGCTCCGTGCGGAATCGAAGAACGAGGGCGACAGCGAAATCAGATGCGCGAACACGTCGCGCCGGAGATCGGCGACGATGCGCTCACCGATCGTCATGACGAGGTAGTAGCGCGAGGCGCTGGCACCGGCGAGCACCGCGACGACCGCGATCATCACGCTGAAATAGCTGTTGATCATCGCGATGCCTTCGGGCGTGAAGCCGAGGTCGATCATCCGCCGCACCGCGACCGGCACGATCAGCGTGGTGATCGCCGCGATCGTCAGCGAGATCAGCGCGAGGATCGCCCGCCCCTTGTAGCGCGCCACATAGGGCGCGAGCGCAAGCAGGGGTCGCAAGCGGGCACGGCTCTTCGCCGGCTCCATGATCTGGCCCTCGATGAAGGCCTCCTCATCGAGCAACGCGTCGCGCGGCGGCTCGGGGGTGCCGCGAGGGGTCTCAAGCTGTTCGGCTACACTCATTATCTAGACCGGTTCTATTGCCCCCCACATAGGCCCGCCGACCCCCGGCTGGCAAATCTGGTAAAGTCCCAATCCGGTGATGATCTTAAGCCCTTTCTTGGCTTGTTTTGGCGGGCACCATGGGTTATAGAGCCGCCCAAATCCCGTACCTAGATGTCTTGAGACGGGCGCTGGCGCGCCGAAGGAACTGTCATGAAAGCCGATATTCATCCGAATTATCATACGATTAAGGTCGTCATGACCGACGGCACCGAGTACCTGACCCGCTCCACCTGGGGCAAGGAAGGCGACACGCTGAACCTCGACATCGACCCCAAGTCGCACCCGGCCTGGACCGGCGGTACCCAGCAGCTGATGGACCGCGGCGGCCGTGTGTCGCGCTTCCAGAAGAAGTTTTCGGGCTTCCTCAAGAAGGACTAAAGTCCGCTTCGGGATCGCCCTCGCGATCAAACGCAAAACGCCTCCGTCTCGGGGGCGTTTTTGTTTTGGGCTGCTCAGGATCGGCCGGGCGGACGAGCGCGCGGCTCGCTCCATGCGTCGTCCCTGCGAAAGCCAGGACCCATAACCACAGGGTTGTGTTGTTGAAGAGGGCTGTAGCTCCAGCGTCGCGCAACAATTGCCATTTATGGCTATGGGTCCCGGGTCAAGCCCGGGACGACACTGAGTTTGTTGCACCACTTGTGAGCCACGCATCCGCATTCTCGCGACATGAATCGTCCGAGTTCTGCATCTCGCTTCGCCCTCTCCGTTACCAGAGGGCGCAGGGAAAGCCGGGTGCCGATCGCACCCATGGGTCCCGAGCAAATGGAAAGCTCGGGAGGTAGGACCACAGGTGTAACCGGAGCAATCCGGCTTTCCCTGCGCGATGGGTTACGGCTTATTTCGTGCTCTCCCCGGTGAGACCGGGCTTGTTTGTCACCGCCCTTGCAAAGACGCTTACGCGTCTTGCAAGAGGACACCAGCCGCTGGGGCGTCAGGACCACACGACTTCACCGTCCGCGTCGCATGCTCTCGTCAGTCGCACACTCGGCGTCCACCGCATCTCACCGCAACACCCGTGACGATGCGCAGCGTCCCTCGATCGGGTGAGACGGGCAATTCATACACTGAGTTGCTTTTCTGATAAAGCGAAATATTTTTGCGTGAGGGGCTTGCGCCGTCGGGCAACTCAGTGGCACGCGCGCGAGGCGGGCACTTGCAGATGGACCGCCGTGGCCCTACCGATCCTGGAAGGCGAGCCGCGCGCCGAGTGCGACCAGCATGCTGCCGCCGATCCGTTGCATGATCTGCTGTGACCTCCGGGAGCGCTGCAGCTTCGCCATCACGGCGCTGGCGAAAAACACGCAGACGATATCGACCGCCGAGAACGTCAGGTTGACGATGGTGCCGAGCAGGAACAGCTGGACCCAGACCGGCAGGCTTGCCGACGCATCGACGAACTGCGGCAGGAACGCCAGGAAGAAGATCGCAGTCTTCGGATTGAGCACCTCGACGACGATGCTCTGCGCGAAGGCGCGCTCCGCGGAAAGCGGCGCAAGCTCAGGGCGCTTTGTACTGTCGCGATCGCGAAACAGCGACAGCCCGAGCCAGACCAGATAGGCCGCACCGGCGAGCTTCATCGCTGTGAATAGCGGCGGCACCGCATGAAACAGAAGCGCGAGGCCGGCGGCCGCGGCGATGACATGAACGTAGCCGCCGAGATGCAGGCCAAGCGAGGCCATCAGCCCCGCACGCCGGCCGCCCGCCAAAGTGCGGGCCGCGGCATAAAGCATCGCCGGACCCGGGATCAGCGCGAAGGTCGCGGTCGTGATCGCAAAGGCAAGGTACAATTCCATCGAAGGCTTTCGTCAGTTCGCCGGGATCATCGCCGCGACTTCGTGATCAACGGGATTGTCGCTGGCGCCTAGGCCCGCGATGACACCGGCGCGATCCTCGAGCTTGCGGTTCTGACTCATCTTCTTCTTGGCGTCGATCCGTGTGATCGGCATCCGGAAGCCGACGATGCCGCGCAGCTGCGCCTTGATGAAATCATCGGGCGCATCGCTGACCTGCCAGACTTCCTTGCGCGTACTCTCGTGCAACCGGGTCAGTCGCGTCACGACATCGAGCAGCCGGTCCGCGTCCTCGAAGAACTCGGCCGCACCGTAGGCGTGCACGGCGAGGTAATTCCAGGTCGGCACCACCTTGCCGTGCTCGGCCTTGGTCACATACCAGGACGGCGTCACATAGGCGTCGGGCCCCATGAAGATCGCCATCGCCTCACCCACGGCGGGCAGCTTCCATTGCGGATTGGGCCGCGCGACGTGACCGTACAGCGTGCCGTAATCGCCCTCGTTTTCATTGAGGATCAGCGGCAGCGGCGTTCCGATCAGCCCGTCCGCGGTCGCGGTAACCAGTGTCGCGAGTTTTGAGGCCCGCATCGCGGCGTGGATCGGGCCGAGCTCATCCATCTTGAAATGCGGCGGCAGATACATCGAAGACCTCATCAATTGCTGCTCGCACCATAGCGCCGAAGTGGCCTATGATAAGGGCCACTTTCGATCATTATGACTGGTCCACTATGCCCCGCCTGCGCGCCACCATCAGCATCCCCTCACTCGGTGCGGTCGACCGCGCGGCCGGACGGGTCGGGCGTCAGATCGCGCGGGCCCTGCGCG
>NZ_JACMYP010000440.1 GCF_020889705.1 Bradyrhizobium altum
CGCCAATCCAGACGTCGCTGCCGATCCGGATCGGGCGGCCGAATTCAAGCCCGGCGCGCCGGGTCGCGGCGTCGCGCGGGTGGTCGGCGGTATAGATCTGCACCGCGGGCCCGATCTGGGTGCGATCGCCGATCACGACCTCGACGACGTCGAGGATGACGCAATTGAAGTTGAGGAACACGCCGTCGCCGAGGCTGATATTGCTGCCGTAGTCGCAGAAGAACGGCGGGCGGATCACGGCGTCCTTGCCGACCTTGCGGAAGCGCGCGGAGAGCAGGGCGTGCAACTCGGCTGCGGACGATGCGCCTGATGCGTTGTAGCGCGCCATCCAATGTTCCGCCGCGGTATGGTCGGCGGCGAGCTCGGCATCCGGGCGATAGAGCTCGCCCGCCAGCATTTTCTCTTTTTCTGTCTTCAACCAATCACTCCGAGCTGCGTGAACGCGTCCGGCGCTGCGGCCAATGCCGCGCGCGCCTTGGCGCTGTCGTCATCCATCTGGCGTATCAACGCCTCGATGGTGTCGAATTTCAGCTCTTCGCGAATGAAACTGATGAAGGCGACATCGAGCACCGTGTCGTAGAGATCGCCCTTGAAGTCGAACAGGAACACTTCGAGCAGCGGCGCGCCGTTGTCGAAGGTCGGCCGGCGTCCGAAGCTTGCGACACCGTCGAACCGCACTTTGTCGTTTCCTTTGTCCTTGCTTTGGGCCTTGCCGACCCGCACCGCATAGATGCCGTGCTTCAGTCCGCAATGCTTGTCGAGGCGGATATTGGCGGTGGGGTAACCGAGGTCGCGGCCGCGCTTCTCGCCGTGGATCACCTTGCCGGTGACGAACCACGGTCCGCCCAGCATCGTGGTGGCGTCGTCGACCTGGCCTTCGGCGAGCGCCATGCGGATCGCGCTGGAGGAGACCGGGCGCTCGGCGATGTCGACATGGGCCTGCACATCGACCTCGATGCCGAGCCGCGGCGCTTCGGCAACGAGCAGGCTCGGCGAGCCGACCCGGCCCTTGCCGAAATGGAAGTCGTAGCCGACCGCGATCCCGCTGATGCCGAGCCGGCCGATCAGGTCATGGTGAATGAAGTCCTGTGCCGTGGTCCCGGCGCGCGCCTTGTCGAAGGTCATGACGACGGCGCCGGCGAGCCCGGTGGCCGCGAGCAGCCGCAGTTTGTTGGTCTCGTCCGTGAGGCGGAATTGCGGGGTGTTCGGGCTGAAGAAACTGCGCGGATGCGGTTCGAAGGTCACGGCGAGCGCGGGGACGCCGCGCGCTCTGCCCATCGCGAGCGCCGCGCCGATCACGGCGCGGTGACCGAGATGGACGCCGTCGAAATTTCCCATCGCGACCACGGCGCCCTTCGGAATGGCGCTTTCGGGGGTGTTGTCGCGGATAACGGTAAAGCCGGTGCTCATGTCAGGTATTCTTCAAGGATTCTTAAGCATGATTGTTGCGCGCCGGACCGTGACGCGGCGGCGGCGTGGAAGTCAAGCTTAGCGAAAATCGCGTCAAATCCGTAACAATCCGGATTCAGCCGGTTAACGCGCTGTTTAACGCCTGCTGTTAGTCGTTGGCGGAAAGCTGCGTTTGTGCAGAAGCCAAGTTGCGTTTGTGGTTTTGGGGGGAAAGATGGCGGTTGATTTGTCCATGCCGGTTCTGGTGGTTGATGATTACAGCACCATGATCCGCATCATCCGGAATCTTCTCAAGCAGCTTGGATTCGAGAATATCGACGATGCCTCCGACGGCTCTGCGGCGCTCAACAAGATGCGCGGCAAGAAGTATGGCCTGGTGATTTCCGACTGGAATATGGAGCCGATGACCGGCTACGACCTGCTCAAGGAAGTCCGCGCCGATCCCAATCTCGCGACCACGCCCTTCATCATGATCACGGCGGAATCCAAGACCGAGAACGTGATCGCGGCCAAGAAGGCCGGCGTGAACAACTACATCGTCAAGCCGTTCAACGCCGCCACGCTGAAGACCAAGATCGAGGCGGTATTCCCTGATATGGCGACGGCGTAAGACGCTCGTCCATCGCACCGACTGAAGATCTCGTCATGCCCGGGCAGAAGCGCGAAGCGCGTCTTCGCGCTAGATGTCCCGGGCATTTGCGTTTTTACGCGCGCGCAATTTCGGAATATTAGAAGGGTAGCCCTGAGTTGCCCGACGTGTCAAGGCGACTGGTCGAACACCGGGCGCCGTGGGCTACTTTGCATGGGGTTGTTTTCGATATTTTGGCAGCGCGCCCCTGCGGAGTTGGCCGCTACCACTTCAGATCGCGCATCAGCGCGCGCGGTGGATGGCCGAATAACTCCTTCACTGAGGCGGGGTCGAGCTGCTCGATCCCTTCGAACTGCTCGGAATGGATGCCGCGGGTGACGAACAGGAGATCGATGCCGAAGCCGTGAGCACCGGTGAGGTCGGTGCGCACGGAATCGCCGATCGCGAGCACGCGGCTGAGTTCGGTCGGACGCCCGCGACGTTCCGCGGCCAGCGCCATCGCGCGCTCGTAGATCGGCCGGTGCGGCTTGCCGTAGAAGACCGCGTCGCCGCCGAGCTCGCGATAGAGCTCGGCAATGGCGCCGGCGCAATAGATCAGCCGGTCGCCGCGCTCGACCACGATGTCCGGATTGGCGCAGACGAGCGTCAGCTTGCGCTCGAGCGCCTTCAGCAGCGTGTCGCGATAATCCTCGGCGGATTCGGTCTCGTCGTCGAACAAGCCCGTGCAGATGATGTAGTCGGCCTGCTCCAGCGGCACCAAGGTGGCGTCGAGGCCGCGATGGATCGAGCTGTCGCGCTCCGGGCCGATCCAGAATATCTTCTGACCGGGATGATCGGCCACGAAGTGGCGCGTCAGGTCGCCCGAGGAGACGATCGCGTCATAGATCTCGTCGGCGACGCCGAGCTTGCGCAACTGGCGCTGCACGGAATCGGCCGGACGCGGCGCGTTGGTGATCAGGATGACGGTGCCGCCCTGCTGGCGGAAGGTGTGCAGCGCCTCGCAGGCCTCGGGAAAGGATTCGAGCCCGTTGTGCACGACGCCCCAGATGTCCGACAGCACGACGTCGACGTCGCCAGTGAGGTCGCGCAGCCGCTCCACGAAACGCAGCGATGTCATGATGCGAACTGCCGGTCAGTTGGGCCCGAGCGCGCGGCGCGCCAGCGCGGCGCTGCCGGTTGCGCGCGGTTGCGCTGCGGGGCTGGAGACGGGTGCGGAAGTGCCGGCGCCATTGAGGTCCTGGGGCTTGGTCTGCGGAGCCTCGGCGGTAGCAGATGCCCCTTCCGGCCGCAACGGCCGCGGCGGGGCGAACAGGAAGCCCTGGCCGAACCGGACATCGTAGTCGAGCAGGTCGACCACCGAGCGCTCGCCCTCGATCCGTTCGGCGATCAGGTCGATGCCGAAGCGGCCGAGCAGGTCGGACAGATCGGAGGGATCGATATCGGCGGTCGCACTTTGCCTGGCGTCGAGCAGCAGCGCGGCCGGCACCTTGATGAAGCGGACGCCGCGATCGGCGAGCTCGCGCGGCTCGAGGCGGAGGTCGCTGACGTGGTCGATCGAGAACCGGTAGCCGCGCTGCGACAGCGCCGCGAGATTCTCGCTTTCGACCGGGCCGAGATTGCGGAAGGTCGCCTGCTTGAACTCGAGCACGAAGGATGGGGCCAGCGCGCGGTTGGCCTCGAGGAAGTCGAGACACTGGGTGAAGTGCTGCGGGCTGGACAGCGTCGCGGCCGAGACGTTGCAGAATACGCCGACATCCTTGCTGCGGATCATCAGGCGGCGCAGCACCTGGACGCAGCGAAGCATCACCATGTGGTCGATGCGGCCGATCAGGCCGCCGACCTCGGCCGCCTCAATGAAATCGTCGGCGGCAAGGACCTGGTCGCGCTCGTCGCGCAGCCGCGTCACCGCCTCGTAGTAGCGCACCTTGCGCTGCGGCAGCGTCACCATCGGCTGCAGGTAGATGTCGAGGCGATTCTCGTCGATGGCGTGCCTGACCGCGGCAATGAGCTGGGTCTGGCTGCGTGAGATCGCCGATGGCGGCGCAGCCGGCGGTGTGGGCGCAAACACGGCGGTCGGAGCCGGCGGGACCGGTTGCAGCAGATCGTCGCGCGGCGGGGCGACCGGCTGCGCCACGGGAGCGGCCGCCAGCAGGTCCTCATGGTGGGCGACGGACG
>NZ_JACMYP010000441.1 GCF_020889705.1 Bradyrhizobium altum
CTCCGGCGCCGCCCGCGGGCCGGACAAGAAATTTGCCAAGCGCGGCTTTGGCGACAAGAAGTTTGCCGGCAAGGGTGATGGCGAGAAGCGGCCCTATCGCGGCGATCGCGAGGACCGTCCGCCGCGCCGCGAGTTCGGCGACAAGCCGAGGTTCAACCGTGATGACGCCCGTGGCGATCGGCCATTCCGCGATCGCCCGGCCCGAGACGGCGATGGCGAGAAGCGCACGTTCAAGCCGCGCGGCGACCGGCCAAGATTTGATCGCGGCGGGGATGGCGAAAAGCGTTCGTTCAAGCCGCGCGAAGACCGCGGCGGCGAAAAGCGGCCCTACACGCCCCGCGGCGACCGTCCGAACTTCAATCGCGACGATCGCCCGCCGCGGCGTGATCGCGATGATGCGCGCCCGGCGGGGCGGTCTTCCGATCGGAAGTTCGGCGACAGGAAGCCTTACGCGCCGCGCGAGCGTGACGGCGAGAACCGGGCCTATACGCCGCGTGGCGAGCGATCGTTCGGCGACCGTCCTTCGCGCGATGGCGACCGGCCCGCACGGAAATTCGGCGGCGACAGCAAGTTCAAGCGCGGCGGCGATCGTGATCGCGGGGGCGATCGCGGCCCGCGCAAGGACTTTGGCGACCGGCCGCCGCGCGGCGAATCCAAGCCGTGGCAGAAGCGCGAAGGCGGTTCCGATCGTCCGGAGCGTGGTTCGCGTCCGTTCCGCGACGGCCCGCGCAATTTCGACAAGCCGCGTTACGACAGGCCGCGCGACGATCGCGGCGGCGGTGAGCGGCCGCGGTTCTCGCGCTCCCGTGACGATCGCGAGCAGGGCGATCGCCACGAGCGGCCGAAATTCAGCCGGCCGCGCTGGGGTCGTGACGAAGAAGCCGGCGATCGCCGGCGCGAGCGCCCCGAAGGCCGCACCGACTGGCAGGAGCATCCGCGCAGCGAAGGCCGTTTCGGTGATCGGCCGCGCCGCGAGAATGAGGACGACAGCAAGGTCTTTGCCAAGCGCCCGGCCTTCGGCGGCCGCGGTGCCTATCGCGAACGCTCCTACGATGACCGCCGCGAGCGTCCCGAGCCGAAGCCGAAGAAGGCGGGCGAGCGCATCGCCAAGGTGCTGGCGCGCGCCGGTCTTGCCTCGCGCCGCGATGCCGAGGAGATCGTCACCCAGGGCCGCGTCACGGTCAACGGACGCGTGATCAACTCGCCAGCGCTCGATGTCACCGAGAACGATGTCGTGGCGGTCGACGGCAAGCCGTTGCCGCCGCGCGAGCGGACGCGGCTGTTCATGTATCACAAGCCGCGCGGGCTGATGACGACGCATGCCGACCCCGAGGGACGGCCGACCGTGTTCGACAATCTACCCGAGGGCCTGCCGCGGCTGATCTCGATCGGCCGGCTCGATTTCAACACCGAGGGTCTGCTGCTCCTCACCAATGACGGCGGCCTGGCGCGGACGCTGGAGCATCCCGACACCGGATGGCTGCGCCGCTACCGCGTGCGTGCGCATGGCGAGGTGACGCAGGGGCAACTCGACCAGCTCAAGGACGGCGTCGAGGTCGACGGTGTCAAATACGGGCCGATCGACGCGACGCTGGAGCGCGACCAGAGCGCCAATGTCTGGGTGGTGTTCGCGATCCGCGAGGGCAAGAACCGCGAGGTACGCAACGTGATGGCGCATCTCGGGCTCGAGGTGAACCGGCTGATCCGGATCTCCTACGGCCCGTTCCAGCTCGGCGAGCTCGAGGAGGGCAAGGTCGAGGAGGTCAAGACGCGGGTGCTGCGCGAGCAGCTCGGCGAGAAGATCGCCAAGGTCGCAGGCGCGGACTTCACGCGGCCGGAGCAGCGTGAAGCTGACGGCGGCGACGATGCGCCCGCCAGGAAGCCGAAGCCCAGCAAGCGCGAAACGATCAACGACCGCAAGGGCCGCCGCGTACTGGTGCAGCGCACCGGCAGCGAGGAGGCGCGCGCCCGGAACGAGGACGAGGCTAACGGCTACGGCCCGCCGCGCCGCCCGAAGCGCGGCTATCACGGCAAGCGCGATCTCACGCCGAAGGACGAGTAACGGTCGATGCGCGTCGTCGGGGGCAGGCTGAAGGGCCGCAATCTCGCTTCGCCGTCGGGCCGCGACATCCGTCCGACCGCGGACCGCCTGCGCGAGTCCGTGTTCAACATCCTGATCCATGCCTACGACAATCCGATTGAGGACGCCCGCGTGCTTGATCTGTTTGCCGGCACCGGTGCGCTCGGCATCGAGGCGGTCTCGCGCGGCGCAAAGTTCACACTGTTCGTCGACAACGGCGCCGAGGCGCGGGCGCTGCTGCGCAACAATGTCGAGTCGCTCGGCCTTGGCGGGACGACCAAGGTCTATCGCCGCGATGCCACCGATCTCGGACCTGCGCATCCGGTCGAGCCGTTCTCGCTGGTGTTCCTCGATCCGCCCTATGGCAAGGGGCTCGCCGACAAGGCGCTCGCCTCGCTGCGCGACGGCGGCTGGCTGACGCCGGGCGCGCTGCTCGTCGTCGAGGAAGCGAAGGCCGCGGCATTCGCGGCGCCCGAAGGGTTCGAGGAGCTCGAGCGGCGCGCCTATGACGACACGGAGTTCGTGTTCCTTCGCGAAAAAGTGTAGGGGCGCATTGGTGTCAGCGTCATCTGCTGACTTTATGGTTGTTGCGCCTTCTCCACCCCGAGACTGATTCAACGCCGCCTGCGGAGCGCGAACCATGGCCGACACTCTTGCCGGACTGGCCGGTCAGCTGGAGACGCACGTCAAGGCGTTGCGCCGTACGGGTGACGACGCAGCGCTGCTTGCGGCCGCGCGCGATGCCGCCGATCAGATCGAGCGCGGTTGTGGCGCGCAGGATGGCGACGCGCGTGAAGCGCTCACGATGGTTCAGCGGTGGACGTTCAACGCGGCAGCCGATTGCTGGCCGGGCTGGAGCGTTTCCGACAAGCCGATCAGCCCGGACAATTTGCTCGCCGCGCGCGAGCTTGCGGAACGCTCGCTCGGGCTGGTGCGGACCCTGGAGCTCGGACCGCTGCGCGAGGCAACGGGCGTCTGGATGGTGGGAGCGTTTGAGCTGGCGCTTGGCCGGTACCATGAGGCGATCAGCATCTTTCGCGAGGCGCGCGAGCATTATGTTGCCGCGAATGCGCCGGGTCTGGTGCTGCTGACGGAGGGCTATGCTGCGATTGCGCGGCAGGTCAGCAAGCAGGCAGTCGATGGCGATGATCTCGATCAGGTGTGCAAGCGGATCGCAGCAGGCGGGTTCGAGGACGGCGATGAATGGATCGTACAGCTTCGGACGGCGCTGGAGGTGTTCACACGATAGGATTCGTAGGATGGGTAGAGCGAAGCGAAACCCATCATGGTGCCGCGCGGAAAAAAGTTGATGGGTTTCGCTGCGCTCTACCCATCCTACGGGATCTTCATCGCCGCCCGAACAGCTTCTCGATATCGCTCAGCTTCAATTCCACATAGGTCGGGCGGCCGTGGTTGCACTGGCCGGAGTTCGGCGTGTCTTCCATCTCGCGGAGCAGCGCGTTCATCTCTTCCGGCTTGAGGCGTCTCCCGGCGCGGACCGAGCCGTGGCAGGCCATGGTGGCGGCGACATGCATCAGCCGGCGCTCCAGCGGCAGCGCCTCGTCCCACTCGGCCATATGTTCGGCGAGGTCGCGCAGCAGCCCGGCGGCATTGGCCTTGCCGAGCAGCGAGGGCGTCTCGCGCACGGCGACCGCGCCGGGACCGAAGGATTCGATCGCGAGCCCGAACGATGCCAGCTCCTCGGCGCGATCGAGCAGCTTTTCGACAGTCGCCTCATCGAGCTCGACGATCTCCGGGATCAAGAGGATCTGCCGCTGCCCGCCATTCTTCGCCAGCGAAGCCTTCAGTCTCTCATAGACGATGCGCTCATGCGCCGCGTGCTGGTCCACCACGATCAGGCCGTCGCGGGTCTGCGAGACGATATATGTCTCGTGGATCTGGGTCCGCGCGGCGCCGAGCGGTCGGTCGAGCAGATCGGGTGCGGGCGCGGCCTCGAAGCGGACATCGGCGGTCGGCGTGCCGACGTCGAAGGCGGCCTGTCCCGGCTCG
>NZ_JACMYP010000442.1 GCF_020889705.1 Bradyrhizobium altum
GACTGGGCGATGACACCTGATCATGCCGCGCGATCTGCGGACATCAACATCACTAGGTGCGATCATAGAGGAGTTGTTACCAGATCCGGCCACAAAAGACTGTCGTCGCACGGCATGTCGGCCTCCCAAGCCATTCCATGCCGTCGATGTGTTACCCATGTCTCCGAACGGTGTTACCCAGTCCCCGGTCCGCACATCGAGCCGGGCGATGACACCCTCCTAGTGGCTCGAATCTGCTACCAACGCCCCTATGACAGCACCTGAAGCGACGTCAGACGTGCCCGCGAAGCCGCAGGGACAGCCCGCCACCTCCTGGCGCGACAGCTTTGCGGTGTACTTGCAGCCGCGGGTGCTGATCGTGTTGCTGCTCGGCTTCTCCTCGGGCCTGCCGCTGGCGTTGTCGGGCTCGACGCTGCAGGTGTGGATGAAGGAGGCCGGGGTCGATCTCGGCACCATCGGGCTGCTCGCGCTGATCGGCACGCCCTACACGCTGAAATTCCTCTGGGCGCCGCTGGTCGACGCGCTGCACGTGCCGCTGTTCACCCAGATCTTCGGTCGCCGCCGCGGCTGGCTGCTGCTCTCGCAGCTGTTGCTGATCGCGACGATCCTGGTGCTGGCGATGGCCGATCCGGCGCGATCGCCATGGTTCGCGGCCTTCGCCGCGTTGCTGGTCGCAACGGCCTCGTCGACGCAGGACATCGTGGTCGATGCCTTCCGCGTCGAAAGCCTGCCGGAGAGCGAGCAGGCCGCCGGCATGGCGTCCTATGTCGCTGCCTATCGCATCGGAATGCTGGTCTCGACCGCAGGCGCGCTGTTCATCGTCAGCGGCTTCGAGTCCGCCGGCCTCGTGCGCCCGTCGGCGTGGATGTGGGGCTATGTGGTGATGGCCGCGCTGGTCGTGATCGGCATCGTCACCGCGCTTGCTGCGACCGAGCCGGCGCAATCGAAAGGCGCGGAGGCCGCCACGCATGCGCAGACCGCGGCCGAACGCGTCTTGCACGCGGCGCTCGGCGCATTCTCCGAGTTCCTCAGCCGCAAGGACGCATTGGCGGCGCTCGCCTTCGTGGTGCTGTTCAAGTTCACCGACGCGTTCTCGGGCACCATGACCGCGCCGTTCGTGATCGACATCGGCTTTTCCAAAGTCGATTACGCGGCGATCGTGAAGGGCGTCGGCCTTGCCGCGACCCTGATTGGCGGCTTTGCCGGCGGCTTCGTGGCGCGGCGTTATTCGCTCGCGACCAGCCTGTGGATCGGCGGCGTGCTGCAGGCGGTCGCCAACCTGTCGTTTTCCTGGCTCGCGCATGTCGGCGTCGATCAGTGGGCGCTTGCGCTTGCGATCACCGCGGAGAATTTCACCAGCGCGATCGGCACCGTGATCTTCGTCGCCTACCTCTCGGCGCTATGCCGCAATCCGCTGCACACCGCGACCCAGTATGCGCTGCTCACGGCGCTCGCCGCGGTCGGCCGCACCTATCTGTCGTCGGGCGCGGGCTATGTGGCCAAGGCCGTCGGCTGGCAAATGTTCTTCGTGATCTGCGTGCTGGTCGCGATCCCGAGCCTGATCCTGCTCGCCTGGCTGCAGCGGCGCGGGCATTTCGATGAATTGGGGCCGGTGAGGGTTTAGCCCAGCCGCCGTAGCCCGGATGAAGCGAAGCGCAATCCGGGGAAGTCTCTCAATTTGCAAAACCGTCCCGGATTTCGCTTCGCTCCATCCGGGCTACAGGCTCTCTCCGTGCGTCGTCCTGGCGAAAGCCAGGACCCATTACCCCAAATGCGAATTGTTGCGCGATGTCGGGGCCACGATCCATCCGACAAGCAAGGCCGGTGGTTTTGGGTCCTGGCCTTCGCCAGGACGACGATGAGGATGGGTCGCAACTCAAGAAACAGCGCGGTGTCATTACCCGCGCATCCGGGCGATGACACCGCAATTGAGGCAGCTACTTCGCCACCACGCTCCATTTGGTGACGATGGCTTCGCTCATCTCGCCGGCGTCCTTGGCGCAGGCGATCTCGTCGACCTTCACCGAGATGGCTTTGCCGGAGAGGCTCTTGAGCTGCGCGGCCTGGGCGTCGTTGGTCGGTATCAGCTGAAAGGTTTCCGGCCCGGTTTCGAGGTTGCAGAGACCGTTCGGCGGCGGCAGGCGGCGCGGCTCGCTGGTGATCTGGTAGGTCGCGACCCGCTTGCCGCGATTCTTGGTGTCGCGCACCTTCATGACGCCGAGTTCCCCCGACAGCACATCGCCGGCCCGGATCATCTTGCCGGGCTTCTGCGGCGCGTCGCTCTGCTGCGCGAGCGCGCACGGCGCGGCGAATGTGGCCGCCAGAAGCGCAACGGCCAAGCGTACGCCGAATCGGTGTGTCATCATTTGGAATGGTTCCGTACTTGATTCGTCAGAGCGTCGATGACCGTCCCCAAATCGTCATCCACCCTATCGTTTTGTTTCGGCGCGATCTTTTTGGATTGTCGCCGATCGCCTGACGAACAATGCCGCGTCCGGCTCCCGGATCGCTTGCTAGAACAGCGTCCGCTGCCGCATCGCAGCCGATAGCGTACCTTCATCGAGGTAATCAAGCTCTCCGCCGACCGGCACGCCATGCGCCAGCCGCGTCACCCGCACATTGGCTTCCGACAGGAGGTCGGTGATGTAATGCGCGGTGGTCTGGCCGTCGACGGTGGCATTGAGCGCCAGAATGATCTCGCTCACTTCAGGCGCATGCGCGCGCGCCACCAGCTGATCGATGGTGAGATCCTGCGGACCGACGCCGTCGAGCGGCGACAGCGTTGCGCCGAGCACGTGATAGCGTCCATTGGTCGCATTGGCGCGTTCCAGCGCCCAGAGATCGGCGACATCGGCGACCACGACAATGATCGAGGGATCGCGGCGCGGATCGGTGCAGACCGTGCAGGGGTTTTGTGTATCGATGTTTCCGCAGGTCTTGCAGACCTGGATCTTGTCGATCGCGACCTGCAGCGCCGCGGTCAGCGGGGTCATCAAGGCCTCGCGCTTCTTAATCAAATGCAGCGCCGCGCGCCGCGCCGAACGGGGCCCGAGCCCGGGCAGCCGCGCCAGCAACTGGACCAGGCGTTCAATCTCGGGGCCGGCAACGCTTGCAGCCATTAGAGCATGATCCGGAAAAGTGTGAAGCGGTTTTCCCTCGCGACAAACGCGGAACGCGTTTGCGCGGAGATCATGCTCCAACAAAGAGCCAAGGCACGATGATTCATCTTGATCTCGCCGCGCTTCAAGTCGGACCAAATCCCGGCGGCAGGCCGAGCCCGCCCGTGAGCGCCATCATCTTCTCCTGCATCGCCGTCTCGGCCTTGCGGCGGGCATCGCCATGCGCGGTGACGAGCAGATCCTCGAGCACTTCGCGCTCCTCCGGCTTCATCAGCGACGGATCGATCTTGATGCCCTTCACTTCCATCTTCGCGGTCATGCGCACGGCGACCAGGCCGCCGCCGGAGATGCCCTCGACCTCGACATTGCCGAGCTCTTCCTGCATCGCCTGCATCTTGGATTGCAGCTGCGCTGCCTGCTTCATCATGCCGAGAAAATCAGCCATGTGTGCGTTCCTATCGCCAGATCAATCGTCGTCGCTGTCGGAAGTTTCAATCGGGTCTTCGCCGGTCGCATCCGCCACCGGAACCTCGGCGGCAAGGCGGCGGACCTCGACCACCTTGGTGCCGGGAAAGCGCGCCAGCACCTCCTGCACGCGCGGATCGGCCTCGGCGGCACGCTGATGCTCGCTGCGTGCCAATTCATTCTGCGAACGCACGGTCGGCTGACCGGCCTCGTTCGAGATGATCACGGTCCAGCGCCGCCCGGTCCATAGTTCGAGCTTGCGCGACAGATCGGTGACGAGCGCGCGCTGCGCCTTCGGCTCAAGGCCGATCTCGAGTTGGCCATCCTCGATGCGCACCAGCCGCACATCGGCCTCCAGCGCGCTCTTGGTCATGATGTCGCGCTTCTCGCCGGCGAGCGCGATCAATTGCGGAAAGCTCGT
>NZ_JACMYP010000443.1 GCF_020889705.1 Bradyrhizobium altum
TAGACGCCAATGCAAAGACGGCTTTCACGGGCGCCATTTTCTCGCGCGATCAGAAGCTGCAACTGTTTGAACGCCCGGGGGCTACCGAGAATCGATTGTATAAGGCCCCGATGATTCGCGCGGCCTTGAAAATTCTTGCGGGTGATGATCAATTCACCTTGGGGGTGAATATGTCCGAGAAACATTACAAATACGATCCTTTGAAACGCTGGCTGCAACAGCAGCAGTTGCGCCAGGTTGAGCTGACATTCGATGAAATCGCTGATCTGGTAGGCGGT
Source organism: Bradyrhizobium altum (assembly GCF_020889705.1). Taxonomy (GTDB): domain Bacteria; phylum Pseudomonadota; class Alphaproteobacteria; order Rhizobiales; family Xanthobacteraceae; genus Bradyrhizobium; species Bradyrhizobium altum. The sequence continues at coordinate 279 of NZ_JACMYP010000443.1, forward strand.
CTCCCGCTCTCAGCCGAAAAGCGCGCTGCTTGGTGGGCCAATGAAACAGATGCCCACCATTCGCAATGCAAGGCGTGGCTGGAAGCTGGGTACCTTGTTCACGCCGATCGAGCAGCCCGCAAAGTAAGCTTTTCAAGAGCTTCCGATCGGAGGGTCCGTTGATCGAATTTCAAAGAGCCGAGCGGCTATCAATAAAGGCCCACCCCGAGCTGAGTGAAAAGTGGGTGCAGGAGCTTATTGCGAACGACCCGTCCATACTTGGTCTTGGCGACCTTGAGCTCAGACAGAAGGAGCGTATCCAACCGCATGCCGGTCGTCTCGACTTACTGCTCCAAGATTCAGAGACGAAGCGTAGATACGAGGTCGAAATCCAACTCGGATCGACTGATGAGACCCATATCATTCGCACCATCGAATATTGGGATATTGAGCGTAAGAGATATCCTCAATACGATCATTGCGCCGTTCTAGTAGCTGAGGACATAACCAGCCGTTTCTTAAACGTAATATCACTGTTCAACGGAACTATTCCATTGATCGCAATCCAAATGCAGGCTCTGCGTGTAGCGGGCACGCTGACGCTTGTATTCACCACCGTTATGGACGAGTTATCTCGTGGGCTCGTGGAAGAGGATGAGGAAGCAGAAGCAATCCCTACCGATCGGCCATACTGGGAAGTGAAGGCATCGAAGCCCATGTTGGTGCTGACTGACAAACTGTTTGAGCTCATCAAGCAATTCGATAGCTCGCTGGAGCTCAAATACAACAAGCATTACATCGGCGTCGGTAGAGACGGAACACCTTTCAACTTCGTGACCTTCCGACCCAAGAAATCGACAATTACTCTGGAAATCAAACTTCCTCGGACCGACGATATTGATGCCAAGATCGAACACGCAGGTCTGGACACGCTCGAATACAATGCCCGATGGAGCTTCTATCGTTTCCGTCTCACGGCTGCTGACGTGAGCGGCAAAGCGGAACTGCTGCGCGAACTGATGAAGCTCGCATTCGAGCGTCGAGCTTCATAATCGAAGAAACTTTGCGAGCCTCGCCCGGCGGCTGAAACCCGCCCGGGTACGTCTGCGACGCGCAATTCATCGGCAGGCCGTGGTTTTACGGGATAGCACCTCTTGCAACTCGTGGTATCTGAGGCGTTTTGCTATTTGTGGTTGGTACTTTATTCTGTGGGGCGATGGCTGTGGTTGAGCGTATTCAGCTGCTGAGAAACGTCGGCAAATTCGATTCCGTCAATGCGGGAGGGCAGCTCCCGTTTTCCAAGATTACCCTCGTGTTCGCCGAAAATGGCCGCGGCAAAACCACGCTCGCTGCCGTTCTCCGATCGCTGGGCGACGGCAACCCGATCCACATCACTGAGCGCAAGCGTCTCACCGCAGCACACGATCCGCATATCGTCGTAAATACCGTGAGCGGGGGGGCCTGCGTGTTCCAAAACGGGGCGTGGTCCGCAACGCTCCCTGAGGTCGCGATCTTTGACGATGCCTTCGTGGCGCAGAATGTGTGCTCCGGCATCGATATCGAATCCGGCCACCGCCAGAATCTGCACGAGCTCATTCTTGGGGCGCAAGGCGTGAGCTTGAACGCGGCCGTGCAAGCACACGCTGCCAAGATCGAGGAACATAATCGCGAGCTCCGCGCGCGCGAGAGTGCGATCCCGGCAGCCGCGCGAGGCAGATTGAGCGTCGACGACTTCTGTGCGCTCAAGGAGGTGCCGAACATCGCCGATGTGATTGCGGAAGCGACGCGCGCGCTCTCCGCTGCGCAATCGTCGGATGCCGTACGACGGCACCAGGATTTTCGCGAGATTGCGCTGCCGACCTTCAACATTGAGGCAATCAGCACCCTTCTGGGACGGAACCTTCCGGACCTGGAGGCTCATGCCGTCGCACAGGTGCAACGACATTTCGCCGCGATCGGCGAAGAAGGCGAACGCTGGGTGAGCGACGGCATGCGTCGCATCGAGAGCGATGGGACGACGGAGGCCTGTCCATTCTGCGCTCAGGACCTTGCGAACTCACCATTGATCGAGCATTACCGGGCATACTTCAGCGAAGGGTATGCACAGCTCAATCGCGACATCGATCGCTCGCTCCACGAGGTCGAACGCGTGCACGCTGGCGACGCCCCAGCGGCATTCGAGCGGGATGTGCTCGGCTGGGAGCAGCGGCGGCAATTTTGGAAGGACTTCACGGCTGTTCCGGAGATCGCCGTCGACACGGCCGCGGTTGCACGGGCATGGAAAGTGGCACGCGACGCTGTGCTCGCGCGGATCCTGAAGAAAAAGTCGGCGCCACTTGAGCGACGGGACCTCTCAGCCGAGACGATTGAGGCCATTGAAGCGTACGATAAGGCGCGCGCGACAGTCGACGCCGCGTCAAACGTGCTCACCGCGATCAACCCACAGATTGAGGTCGTAAAGGAAAAGGCCGCGACGGCGAACGTCGCGACACTCACAGCCGACCTCGAAAGGCTGAAAGCGACCGAATCGCGCCACAGCGCCGCAATTGCGCCGAAGTGCCAAGCCTATCTAGACGAGAAAGCCGCGAAGAAGGCGACGGAAACGCTGCGCGACCAAGCACGCGAAGCACTGGAGCAATACCGTGCCACGGTGTTTCCCGCATACGAGGGGGCAATTAATGCCTACCTGCAGAAATTCGGAGCCGGATTTCGCCTTGGCAGCGTGACCTCCGTCAACAATCGCGGCGGATCCTCCTGCAACTACAATGTTGTCATCGACAACGTGCCGGTGCCACTCACGGGCAACGCAGACGCACCGGCGTTTAGGAACACGTTGAGCGCGGGAGATCGCAACACGCTTGCGCTCGCGTTCTTCTTCGCTTCGCTCGATCGCGACCCGCGAGTCGCGCAGAAGATCGTCGTGATTGACGATCCGATGACGAGCCTGGACGAAAACCGTTCACTCACGACCGTGCAGGAGATTTATCGGCTCACCGGCAAAGTCGCGCAGGTCGTCGTGCTTTCTCACTCGCGTCCGTTCCTTTGCGCTCTGTGGGATAAAGCCGACAGGGTCGGTCGCACCGCGATCAAGGTTATCCGCAACCGTGACGGATCGGACTTGGTTGCGTGGGACGTGAAGCAGGATTCGATCACCGAGCACGACAAGCGACACGCAAGGGTCGTCGCGTACATCGGATCGAACAATGCGGCCGACGAGCGCGAGGTGGCGGCGGCGCTTCGCCCGATTCTCGAATCGTTCATGCGCGTTGCTTACCCCGAGGAATTTCCGCCGGATTCACTGCTCGGTCCTTTCCTCAACAAATGTACGCAGCGCGTCGGTGGTGCAGGTGAAATTCTCAACACCGCCGATATTGCAGAGTTGCAAGACCTGCTCGAATACGCGAACAAGTTCCATCACGACTCAAATCCTGCATGGCAGACCGAGATCATCAACGACCAGCAACTCCATCACTTCTGCCAGCGCACGCTCGCGTTCACCAAGCGCCGGTAAAACAGCACAGCAAAAGTGCAACGGCTTACTTGAGGTCGAGCCAGAAGAGGCAAACACGTCGAGCTTAATGTAGACGCGGAGGGAGAGTCCGTGACATCCATCCCAACGGATGCAGCTAAGCCTTCAAGGCGCCGAAGGGCTCTTGCTCGCGTCCGGCTTTGCCGCAGGCGTCTCACTAGACCGCTCAAATGGTTGGGCGTTCTGGCAACGGCGCTAGGAAAGATGTGGCC
>NZ_JACMYP010000444.1 GCF_020889705.1 Bradyrhizobium altum
TGCCGACCGCGCCGCCGACCACGCCGGCCGCGGCGTCGACGGGCCCGAACGGGCCGGGGTCAACCCGGTTGTAGCTGTCTTGCCAGCTCGGATTCTGCCAGTCGCGGTCCCTCCGATAGATATGATGGCGATAGGCGGTGTCTGATCCCATCGCCTGGCATCGGGCGTCCGGATTGGCGTTCGAGCAGCGCATCGCCGTGCCGATCGTCTGTTGCGCCATCGCGGGGCCGGCCAGCACGGATGCGAGCAGGGCTGCTGCGCCAAGGAAAGCACCGTGGATTTTGAGTCGTGTCATGCGAGATTCTCCTCTTGCCGTCGTGGAGAGCTAATCTCGCCGTGGCGCGACCGTTCCGACGCGACCCTGCGCTGCGTTCAAACCAGTGTGAAGTTCCGTAACTCTCGCGCATGATGCGTTCCGGATGATGCGGCCTTTGACGAGAATTGCATGCACACTGGTGACGTCGACTACGCTGCCGGCGACGCCAGTTTGCGCGGCTATCTTGCGTTCGAGGACCGCGGCGTGAAACGTCCGGGCCTGCTGGTGTTCCACGAAGGGCTCGGACTCGGCGATTTCGCGATGGAGCGGGCGCGCAGGCTTGCCGAGCGTGGCTATGTGGCGTTCGCCGCCGACATGTTCGGCGAGCGGCGGCAGGCTGCCGATCTGCAGCAGGCAATGACGTTGATCGGTCATTTGCGCACCAATCCCGCCACGCTCCGCGCACGTGCCCGCGCCGCGCTCGCGACGCTCACGGCATTGCCCGAGGTCGACGCTACCCGTTGCGCGGCGATCGGCTTCTGCTTCGGCGGCACGGTCGTGCTCGAGCTCGCGCGCGACGGCGCTGACCTCAAGGCCGTCGTCAGCTTCCACGGCGTGCTCTCGACCACGCAGCCTGCGGCAGCGGGTGCGGTGAGGGCGAGCGTGCTGGTCTTGACCGGAGCCGACGATCCGCTGGCGCCTTCCGACCAGGTCGCGGCGTTCGAGAACGAGATGCGCACCGCCAAGGTTGCCGACTGGCAGGTGATCAGCTACGGCAACACGCTGCACGGTTTTGCCAACCCGGCCGCCGACGGCTCGATCATGAAGGCGGCGCTGTACGATGCGCGGGCCGACCGCCGCTCCTGGGCGGCGATGCAAGGCCTGTTCGACGAGGTGCTGGTTTGACGAGGTGCCGGCCTGACAAGATCGGCGATGTGGTGTTTGATCTGCCGTCACGCGCCGGCGCGGGGGATTGATGTTCGGAATCTTGAGTCTTGGCTTTCTGCTCGGCATGCAGCATGCGCTGGAGCCGGACCACATCGCGGCGGTATCGAGCATCGCGGCGCGCCGTACCCATGTCGGTGACATCGTCAAGCACGGCCTGACCTGGGGCCTCGGTCACACGCTCACGCTGTTCGTCTTCGCCGGCGCCGCGATCCTGCTCGGGCACGCGATCCCCGAGACGGTGGCGCAGCCGATCGAGACCGCGGTCGGCGTCATGCTGGTCGGCCTCGGCGCGCATGTGTGGTGGCGGCTGTGGCGCGATCGCGTGCACTTCCACACCCATTCGCATGGCGACGGCATGACGCATTTCCACGCCCACAGTCACGCCGGCGAAACCGTGGCGCGTGCGTCCACCGTGGCGCTTGCGTCCACCAGCCCGCATGTCCGCGCGGCGCACAGCCACGCCCATGGCTTCCGCTGGCGCACGCTGCTGGTCGGCCTGATGCACGGCATGGCGGGCTCCGCGGCGCTGTTGGTGCTGACGGTATCGCAGGCGCCGAATCCTGCGATCGGGCTTGGCTATGTCGCGCTGTTCGGCGTCGGCTCGATGATCGGGATGGGCGTGCTGTCGAGTGTGATCGCGGTGCCGCTCGCGGTCTCCGCACGCTGGCTGACCTGGGCCAATCGCGGCCTGCAAATGGCGGTCGGCGCGATCACGATTGCGATCGGCATCCACTCGATCATCGAGAACGCGTTCACCTGACGCACACGCACCCCGAGCCGCCGTTAACGATTCCTGATGCCGCACGGCCGCATTGACCGGATGCCGATGCTTACGCGTTAGGCTTACCGCCAGTTTGGCCCGCGTCCTTAACCCTTCCGCCCAGCCGTTGGATTAGGCTGCGGGTGGAACAATTCGGGACGCTGGGTGAACATGCGCGGAAGTCTTGCGCTTGCGATATTGGCTGCGATGACCTCGACGGCGCTGGCCGGCGGCGGCTTCGACATTGTCGTGCCCAATCGCCCTGGTGTGCCCATCATCATCAATGGCGTCGACGCGTCCTACGCCGTGGTCGAAAGTGCGATGGGGCTGGCCCGCAACGACTCGATGGTGCCGACCGTCTATGGCGGCCGCCCGATCGATCCCCAGCCGAATGTCGGCCATTATTATCCGAGCCTCGGCCACATGCCGGGTTACGGCCGCCTCGAGATCGAGCCGCCGGCCAACCGCCGCCTGCCGCAGCCGGCCGAGAGCTATCACGAATCATGGTCGGCCCGGTCAGCGCCGGTGCCGGCGCAGTCCAGCGTGCCGGTCGATCCGCCGCCGGTGATCTACGCGCCGCAGTTCAACGGGCCGCAGCCGCTGCCGGGACCGGTCCCGCGGCCACCGCGTCCCCGAGGACCCTAAACCAACTGCCCCAAATCAACAGCCCCTCGGGGGGCGCCTTCATAGCCACCAAGAGCTAAGCGACGAACAGAGAGACCATCAGGAGAGAGTAATGCGTCAAATGATCAAAGGACTGATTGCGGCCGTGGCCGTCATGGTGACCGCGCCCGCGATGGCATGCGGTTTCAACCCTTGCGGTGCGCCGGTTTATGCCGCGCCTGCCGTGACATATGGCTGCGGCGGGTGCGGTGGCTATGGCTACGGCTATGGCGGCTACGGCGCGGTCGAACGCCTGCCTGACCCGGATGCGGCCTACCCCGACGCAGCGCAGCAGTACTATTACGTCAACCAGGGACCGAGCTACACCGGCCCGGGCAATTGGGCGCCGCGTCCGTACTACCGCGAAGGCTATGGCCGTCCGTATTACGGCTATCGCCACTACGGCTACCGCCATCACTATCGGCCCTACCGTCCGCACTACGGCTATCGCTACGGCTACGCGCCGCATCGCTACGGCCATCCGGTGCTGCGCCGCTACTACTGATCCGACGATCGGTCGAAGAGACATCAGCGCCCGTTCGCATCAAGCGAGCGGGCGTTTTCGCTTACATCAGTCCGAGCCGGCTGGCGCCGATATAGAGCGCGAGCACGGCGGCGTTCGACACGTTGAGGCTCTTGATCTCGCCGGGCATATCGAGGCGGGCGACGACGCGGCAGGTCTCGCGCGTCAATTGCCGCAGGCCCTTGCCTTCGGCGCCGAGCACCAGCGCGAGCGGCTGCTGCAATTGAACCTTGCCGAGATCCTCGGTGCCCTCGCTATCGAGGCCGACGGTCTGGAAGCCGTGGTCGTTCAGTTCATTCAGCGCACGCGCCAGATTCTGCACGGTCACCATCGGCACCAGCTCGAGCGCGCCGGAGGCAGACTTCGCCAGCACGCCGGTGGCCTCCGGGCTGTGGCGGGCGGTGGTGACGATCGCCTTCACCGCAAATGCCGCGGCCGAGCGCAGGATGGCGCCGACATTGTGCGGATCGGTGATCTGGTCGAGCACCAGCACGATGCCCTCCTGCGCCAGCGTGTCGATGCCGGGCGAGGGCAGGGGGTCGGCCTCCGCCAAAAGCCCCTGATGCACGGCATCGGGGGTGAGGCGCCGGTCGATGTCGCCGGGCCGGACGATCTCCGGGGTGACCCGGGTCGCGATGTTTTCGTCGGCAAGGCGCTTGGCGGCGTTCTCGGTGAGGTAAAGCTTGCGGATCTGGCGGCCCGGGTTGGCAAGCGCGGCCGCCACCGTGTGCCAGCCATACAGAATCACCGGTCCGTCGGAACCGGATTCGCGCTCCCGCCGGGCCGGCGGGCGGCCGAATTTCGGCCCTTTTTGGAAGGGTTTACCGCCCTTGCCTCGG
>NZ_JACMYP010000445.1 GCF_020889705.1 Bradyrhizobium altum
GACCTGTCGTCGCTGACGCCGCCGCCGGCAGGCGCAGCGCCCGTCGAGCTCTACCGCGAGGAAGTCGCGGTCTATTCGGCGTTGCCGCAGGTCGCGCAGAAGCTCGGGCTCGCGGCGCTCGGCACCTTCCATCAGCGCCAGGGCGATCAGGCCATGCTGACCAGCAGCGGCGAACAGCCGGCGGCGTGGGCGCGCGCGTACGGTTCGCACAGCGCGCAGAGCTGGGCCGGCACGGTCAGCCCCTCCTTTGACGGCACCATGGCCGGCGTGCAGGTCGGCGTCGACATCCTGCGCCTTGAGTCCGCGCCCGGGCATCATGATCGCGCGGGCTTGTTCTATGCGTATGGCTGGGCCAGCGGCACCATCAACGGCTTCGCGCTCGGCATGACTAACGTCCGCACCGGCACGCTCTCGATCGACAGCCAGAATGTCGGCGGCTACTGGACCCATGTCGGCCCCTCAGGCTGGTACGTCGACGCCGTGCTGATGGGCAGCTTCTACGGTGCAAGTCCGCAGTCGGATCGTCAGGTCGGCGCGCTTGTGTCGGGCACCGGTGTCGCCGCGTCGCTGGAGGCCGGCGCGCCGATCCCGCTGAACCGCTTTCTCGCGATCGAGCCACAGGCGCAACTGATCTGGCAGCGCCAGTCGTTCGACAGCTTCAATGACTTCTTCTCCAGCGTCGCGCCCGGCAGCGCCGATACGCTAACCGGCCGGCTCGGCGTGCGCGTTCCCGCGACCTTCACCGTCGGCACCGCCGAACTGCGCCCCTATCTCGAGGCCAATCTCTGGCACACGGCCGCGAATGACCGCAGCATCGCCTTTGCGACGACCGACCTGATCGGCGTGCAAAGCCGCGGCACAGCCGTCGAGATCGGCGCCGGCGTTACCGCGCAGCTCAATCCCACGATCAGCGCCTATGCGAGCGCGGGTTACACGACGTCGGTGGACAGCACCCGCCGTGACGACATCACCGGCCGGTTCGGGCTGCGCGTCAGCTGGCAATAACGGCGCGCTTGCATGGGCGCTGTGGACCGCCCAAGCCATTGTCTCCGCTGCACAATGGCGCTAAACCCTGAACCATCTGTGCGTGCACAATGAGGTTCGCGTTGCCGGCGCTCCGCCCTTGATGGGCTTTGACGCCGAGACGCAAGCCAAGGCTTGGACAACGAGGCTTGATGCACGCTCGCCTGTCGGGGAATTGAACGATAGCTTGTCCCGAGAGCGATTCGACGAGGTTTTTGACAGCATGACCATCCGCCTGCATCGCGGCGACCTGCCTGATCTGTCCCGCTACACCGATTCCGTGGCAATCGACACCGAGACCATGGGACTGCATCCGCACCGTGACCGGCTCTGCGTGGTGCAGATGTCGAACGGTGACGGCACCGCCGACGTGATCCAGATTCCGAAGGGGCACACCGACTCGCCGAACCTGAAGGCGCTGCTCGCCAATCCTGCGATCACCAAGATCTTCCATTTCGCGCGGTTCGACGTCGCGGTGCTCTACAACACGTTCGGTGTGATGCCGGCGCCGGTCTATTGCACCAAGATCGCCTCGCGTCTGTCGCGCACCTACACCGACCGCCATGGCCTGAAGGATCTGGTGCGCGAAGTGCTGAACGTCGAATTGTCGAAGCAGCAGCAGTCGAGCGACTGGGGTGCGCAGAGCCTGAGCGAGGCTCAGCTCGCTTATGCCGCGTCCGACGTGCTGCACCTGCATGCGCTGCGCGACAAGTTGAATGTCATGCTGGCGCGCGAGGGACGGACCGATCTCGCGAAGGCTTGCTTCGATTTCCTGCCGACGCGCGCCAGGCTCGATCTCGACGGCTGGGAGGCCGAGGACATCTTCGCCCATTCCTGATTTCGTCCGTTCATGATAGGCGCCGAATTCGTCGCAGCAGGGCCGGTTCCGCCCCGTTTCGGCCAAACTGTTCACGCGTGGTCCGCCTTGAAGTCGGCTTGGGGGGCGCGACGCGAGGTCCGGGCTGCATATTCGGGCGGCTCCGGCTAGAATAGGGGCAATTCCGCGCCTCTGGAGCTCAGGTGAATTCGGTTCAGAATCCAGCCTATGTGACGGGCCTCGAGGCGCGCTTTGCCGCCGCCGCGCGGCACAGCCGCATGGTGCGGATCCTGCGCATCGCGGTGCCTGCGGTGGTCGGGCTGTCGATGGCCTCGATCATCTTCGTCTCGGTCTACAATCCATTCCGCGAAATGATCCCCAAGCTGCCGGTCGAGATGGACAACCTCGTGGTGTCGGGCACCAAGATCACGATGGAATCGCCGCATATCGCCGGCTTCTCGGCCGAAGGGCGGCCCTATGAAATGTGGGCCAAGGCGGCGATCCAGGACGTCACCGATCCCGATCATGTCGAGCTGAAGACGATCCGCGCCAAGGTGGCGCAGCAGGACGAGTCGACCGTGACGATGGATGCGCGCACCGGCTTCTTCGACAACAAGAAGCAGCTGCTCGATCTGCGCCAGGATATCTTCCTGCAGTCCTCCACCGGCTATGAAGCGAAGCTGACGCAGGCCTTCGTCGACATCAACAAGGGCAACGTGTCGTCGGACGAGCACGTCGACGTCAAGCTGCTCCAGGGCACGCTGACATCGGACCGGCTCAGGATCTACAACAGCGGCGAGCTCGTGCGGTTCGAAGGCAATGTCGTGATGAACCTGGACAAGCTCGGCGACAACAATCCGAGCCCGCCCGCCGAGCCCGCGCCACCTCCGCCGCCACCGAAGCCGCGCAAGTCCGCCAACCCGAAATGAATTTGATGATGAGACGTTTTCCGCACGGCATCGCAATTGCGGCCTTTCTGCTCACGCTGTTCGCAGCCGGCGCTGCGTCCGCGCAGGGCTCGATGAGTGGCGTTCCCAACGCCATGCAGGGCTTTTCGCAGAACCGCGACCAGCCGATCCAGATCGAGGCCGCCTCGCTCGAAATGCGCGACAAGAAGAAGGAGGCGACCTTCGCCGGCAATGTGAAGGTCGTGCAGGGCGACACCACCATGACCTCGAAGGTGCTGGTGGTGTTCTACGAGGATAAGTCGACGCCGGCACCGGCGCCGGCCACGGGCGGCACCAAGGCTGCCGCCGCGCAAAAGGGCGCGCCGATCCAATCGGCGACCCCCGGCCCCGGCGGCGCGTCATCGATCAAGCGGCTGGAGGCGAAGGGCAATGTCGTCGTCACCCAGAAAGACCAGATCGTCACCGGCGAGACCGCGATCTTCGACACCAAGACCAACCTGATCACCATGCTCGGCGGTGGGGGCGGCCAAGTGGTGCTGACCCAGTGCCAGAACGTGCTGCGCGGCGACCGCCTGCTGGTCGACATGACGACGGGCGTCTCGCGGGTGGAATCCGACAGCGGCAAGGTGCAGGGCCTGTTCATCCAGTCGCAGGGCGGACAGAACGGCAAGGGCGGCTGCGGCACACCGGCCGCCCCCGGCGCGGCCCCTGCAGCCCCGTCGCCGCTTCAACTGCTTCCGGGTAGCAAGTCGAAATAGGCTTCACAAAGTAGCTTCACGTAAGGCGAAGTAAAATCAATAAGTTAGATAATATTTTGCGGCCGCGAGGTTGAAGCGCGCGGGGTGAGACTGTATCTACTCCAGCGGCCCGGCCGGACGATGTGCCTTTGAGGGGGAGTTATGTTGGCCGGGACAGGGGCATCCATTCATTCAAGGCGCGGGTGATCGCGCTTTGCTGTGCGAATCGATTGGTCCGCAGGCAAGGTCGCGGGATCACCGTGAAAGGCTGAAGCGAAGCGGGGATGGTGGATTTTCTCGGCATGTTCCGGCGGCGCCCTGCGAAACGCAGTTCCGGATTTGCGCGCGCACATGACGACATCACGGCGCTCGGCGACCAGTTTGGCGAGATGCTGACGTCACCGGTGCGCGACGCGCCGCCGATGGCGCGCGCCGCTCCGGTTCCCGCCGTCGAGCTGCCGCGATCCCAG
>NZ_JACMYP010000446.1 GCF_020889705.1 Bradyrhizobium altum
CCGGACACCGGGCCAGCCAGCGCCTGGGCGCGGGTCGCGACCTCCGCGACCGTACGGCCGGAGCCTGGCGCGCCGGCGATCTCGATCCGCCCGTCGCGCATCACGAGATCATCGGGCGCAGCCTCGATCATCTCGGAGGCGACCTTCAAGAGCTTCGTGCGCACCTCCTGCGCTGCCGACAGGCTGGCCGCGCCGAGCGAAACGGTGGTGCGGCCGCCGCCGACGCCGACATCATAACCGGCCGCATCGGTATCGGCCGCGCGGACGATCACATGCTCGGGTGCAATGCCGAGCGTGCTGGCCACGATCTGCGGCAGGCTCTGCATCATCGAGCCGGATCCAATCTCCACACCCGACGTGACCAGCGTCGCCGTGCCGTCGGCATTCATGTTCACCGTCGCGGCCGATGGGCCGACGAAGACGAACCAGGTGCCGACGGTGGTCGCGCGTCCGTAGAGCCGACCGTCGGTGCGCTCCGGCGGCGGTGCTGCCGCATCGCGCAGCGTATCCATCCGCTCGAGCATCGGGCCGAGCACATTGCCTTCGAATACCTGGCCGGTGGCGCCGAGATCCCTGTCGCCGAGTACATTGCGGCGGCGGAAGGCAAGCGGATCCATTCCGATCCTCGCCGCGATCTCGTCGGTGTGGCGCTCGAGCGCAAAGGTGTTGTAGACCCCGTTGCAGCAGCGGAACGCGCCGTTCGGCGCCGTGTTGGTATAGACCGCGCGCGAGACCATGCGCACGCTTCCAAGCCTGTAGTTGCCGCCGAGCGTGTGCGCGGTCATGGTGGTCAGGAAGATCTGTTCGCCGCCATAGGCGCCGCAGTCCATCAGGACGATCGCCTCGCGCCCCACGATATCTCCCGCGCGCGTCACCGCCGAGCGGATGCGGATATCGGCGTTCTCGCGGAACAGGCAGGTCAGCATCTCCTCCTCGCGCGAATTGACGAGGCGCACCGGCCGGCCGCTGGCGCGGGCGAGCAGGGCGGCGAAGGGTTCAACGGCCAGATCGAATTTTAGACCGAAGCCGCCGCCGACCGGCGGCACCGTGACGCGGACCTGTGATGCGGGCACGCCCAGCAGGCGCGCGGTCGCATTGCGGATGCTCCAGGGAACCTGCGTCGACGTCTCGATGTGGAAGCGTCCGTCCTCGTAGCTCGCGACGACTGCGCGCGGCTCGAAGGCCACGTGGTTCTGCCGGCCGACGCGGAAACAGCTTTCGACGATCTCGACGTCGGGCCGGGCAAAGGCGGCATCGACGTCGCCGCGAATGACGGTCGCCTCCCAGGCGACGTTGCCGCCACGCGCGCTTCCTTCGAGCAAGACCTCATAGCTGCGCCAGTCCGGATGCACCAGTGGCGCACCCGATGCCAGCGCATCCGCCATGGTCAGGACTGCGGGGAACGGCTCGATCTCCACGTCGATCGCCGCGAGTGCGGCCTGCGCCTGCGTCAATGTGGCGGCTGCGACCGCGGCCAGCGGCTCGCCGTCGTAGCGGATGACGTCGCGGGCGAAGAGCGGGTGATCGGCGATGCCGATCCCGATCATGCCGGGCGCATCGGCCCCCGTCACGATCGCACGCACGCCCGGCATGCGGGCCGCTCTGGACGTATCGAGACGAATGATCCGCCCCGCCGGCACACTGGCGCGCAGCACCGCGGCATGCAGCATGCCGGGCAGATATCGGTCGATGGTATAGCGCGTGCGGCCGCGCAGCTTGTCGGCAGCGTCACGCCGGCGCAGATCCATTGTCGCGGAAACGTCTGACATCCTTGCGTCTCCCGATCATGTCGTGGCCAAGGCGAGCAGTGTCGCCTCGACGATGCGTTCATAGCCCGTGCAGCGGCAGATATTTCCGGTCAGCGCCGCCCGGATATCGTCACGGGTGGCGTTCGGCCGGGTCGTCAGGAAATGTGTCAGGCTCACCACCATGCCGGGAAAGCACATGCCGCACTGGACGGCATCGCTGGCCTCGAGCGCGGCCTGGATGCGGTTCAGCGTTCCCTGAGGTGCAAGGCCTTCGACGGTGCGGATCTCGCGGCCATCGGCCAGCGCAGCGGGCAGCAGGCACGAAGGCGTGGGCTCGCCGTCGACCAGCACCATGCAGGCGCCGCAAAAGCCCTCGCGACAGACAGGTTTTGCGCCGGTCAGATGCATCTCTTCGCGTAGGATATCGACCAGCGGGGTGGCAGGATCGGCTGCGGAGGGGAGGCGATCGCCGTTGACGGTCAGGTTGAATCCCATGTCATCTCCGCGCGTTCATGAGCCAAGTGCAGCGATCGCGGCGCGACGGACGAGGCCGGGTAGCACGCTGACACGATACCAGGCCGGCGCATCGACGCTGTCGCGGCCGACGAACTCGTCGGTCAGTTCAGCCGCACGACGCGCCGCCGCTGCGGCGTCGAGTGGATGTCCGATCAGCGCGGCTTCAAGCCGAGGCCAGCGGCGCGCGCTGGGTTCGACCGATCCGACCGCGATTCGTGCCGTCTGGACGCGGTTCGCCGCGTCGACGCTGAGCGAAAGGCTGACGATGGCGACCGGATAATCGCCCGATCGGCGCAGCGGCAGGCGGACATGGGCGGTCTTGTGTTCTGCCCGAGGCACGATGATCCGTGTCACCAGGCGGCCGGGTGCGAGCGTTGATCGGACCGCGAGGAAATGCGCCAGGCTGATGCGCTCGCGACCGTCGCGGCCCGAGATCTCGACATCGGCATCGAGACAGAGCAGCGCCGGCACGCAATCCGCCGCGGCGAATTCCGACGTCGCGAGATTGCCGCCGATCGTCGCCATCGCGCGGATCGCGGGGTTGGCGGAGCCTCCGGCGGCGGCTGCGAGGCCGGCAAATTCAGGAAGGTCGCCCAAAGCTGCCGCAAGCGCGGCGTGCGTGACCGCCGCGCCGATCTCGATTGCATCGCCGCCGATCCGGACCGCGGTCAGCTCGGCGATCCTTCCGATGGCGACATAGTGGGTCTTGAGCGGCTCGTGCCGGATCGGCGATCTCATGATCCATGTGCCGCCGGCCAAGGGAGCGCCCGCCGCACCGTATTCGCTCAACGCATCGAGTGCGGCGGCGAGCGAGGGCGCGACATAGATCGATGCCGGCGCATCGCGCGCTGAGACCGGGCCGTTCTGGATGGGAGAGCCTGACATCATTGGCGCCGCTCCTGCCGCAGGCGATCCAGCAGCACGCCGATGATGACGATCGCGCCGAGCACGACCATCTGAACGTATCCGTCGATCCGGGTGAGGTTCATGCCGTTGGAGAGAATGGTGATGAACAGGGCGCCGAGCACGGCGGTGCCAACGCCGCCGCGTCCGCCTGCCAGGCTCGTTCCGCCGACCACGGCGCCGGCGATCGCCTGCAGCGACAGCGCGCCGCCGAGGTTCGGTTCGCCCGATCCGGTCCGCGCCGTCATCATGATCGCACCGAGCGCGGCAAGTCCCGAGCACAGCACATAGGTCGCGACCAGGATGCGCTTGACCGGCAGGCCGGCGACCGCCGCGGCACGCGGGTTGGTTCCGATCAGATAAAGCGATCGGCCGAAGACGGTGCGCGCCAACAGCAAATGAAGCCCGACGCCGACCGCGAGGGTGATCGCAATCGCCGCCGGCACGCCGAAGATGCTGCCGCTGTAGAAGATCTGCGAGAACGGTGCCGGCACGCCTTGCACCGGCCGCCCGGCCGAAAGGGTGGTCGCAATCCCGATCGCGATATTGTAGCTGCCGAGGGTCGCGACGAAGGGATTGACCCCGAGCAGCGCGACGACCACGCCGTTGAAGAGACCGCACGCGATGCCGAGGGCGAAGCCGGCGCCGAGCCCGGCGAGCAGCACGGCGCCCGCGCCGTGGCCAGACGCCGTG
>NZ_JACMYP010000447.1 GCF_020889705.1 Bradyrhizobium altum
CAAGGCCGCCGCCGAGGCTGCGCCGCAGGCGGTGCCGGGCTTCTGGGACCCGCGGCGGCGGCCGGATCGGCCGGACCTGTCGCGCCTCACCGTGATCCGCTTCCTGACCGAGACCGACTATCCCCCGTTCAATTTCACCGGTCCGGACGGCAATCCCGCCGGCTTCAATGTCGACCTCGCACGTTCGCTCTGCGACGAGATCAAGGTCACCTGCACCATCCAGATGCGCCGCTTCGAGACCCTGATCGATGCGCTGGCGACCAACCGGGGCGATGCCATCATCGCGTCGATGGCGGTGACGCCGCAGCTGCGCGCCAAGGTCGATTTCACCGATCCCTATTACCGCGCGCCGGCGCGCTTCGTGTCGCGCCGCGACAACGTGATGCCGGAAATCCGCCCGGAATATCTCGAGGGCAAGAAGGTCGGCGTCATCGCCGGCACCTCGCACGAGGCCTACCTCAAGGCGATGTTCACCGACGCCGAGATCCATTCCT
The DNA here is from genome assembly GCF_020889705.1 of Bradyrhizobium altum. Lineage (GTDB taxonomy): Bacteria > Pseudomonadota > Alphaproteobacteria > Rhizobiales > Xanthobacteraceae > Bradyrhizobium > Bradyrhizobium altum. The sequence goes on from NZ_JACMYP010000447.1 coordinate 495, forward strand.
ATCCGGATAACGACGCGCTTCGCGCGGCGCTGCGCCGCGGCGAGGTCGACTTTATCTTCGGCGATGCGATCTCGCTCGCGTTCTGGATCAACGGCACCGATTCCGCCGAATGCTGCGCGTTTTCCGGCGGCCCCTTTGTCGAGAGCCGCTATTTCGGCGAGGGCGTCGGCATCGCCGTGCGCAAGGGCAACGATCTGCTGCGGCAGTCGCTGAACTGGGCGCTGTTCCGGATCTGGGAAAAAGGCCGCTTCACCGACCTGTGGCTGCGCTATTTCTCGATCAGCCCGTTCTGATGCGCGCCGCGTCATCGCGAGCGAAGCGAAGCAATCCACCAACTGCCGCTGCAGAACCGGTATGGATTGCTTCGTCGCGGAGCTCCTCGCAATGACGGTCGCCCAAAACTTTGCATTTTGCCGCGAAAGCGTTAGTTTTCGCGGCCTTTTTGGAGAGAGCCTGAAGAAATGTCCGTGATTGATCTTGCTGCCAGCCCGAGCGACCTGCGGGCGCTCGCCGAACAATCCAACGCCTGGCCGTTCGAGCAGGCGAAAGCGATTGTGGCGCGGCTGAAGAAAAATCCGAAGGACGAGGTGCTGTTCGAGACCGGCTATGGCCCCTCGGGCCTGCCGCATATCGGCACCTTCGGCGAGGTCGCGCGCACCACGATGGTGCGCCACGCCTTTCGTGTGCTCACCGAGGACAAGATCAAGACGCGCCTGCTCGCCTTCTCCGACGACATGGACGGCCTGCGCAAGGTGCCGGACAACGTGCCGAACAAGGAGATGCTGGCGCAGCATCTTGGCAAGCCGCTGACCAAGGTGCCCGATCCGTTCGGCACCCATCCGAGCTTCGGCCAGCACAACAACGCGCGGCTGCGCGCCTTCCTCGATCAGTTCGGCTTCGACTACGAATTCGCGAGCTCGACCGAGTATTACACCTCCGGCCGGTTCGATGCCGCGCTGCTCCGCATGCTGGAGCGGATCGAGAAGGTGATGGCGATCATGCTGCCGTCGCTGCGCGAGGAGCGCGCGGCGAGCTACTCGCCGTTCCTGCCGATCTGTCCGCGCACGGGCCTCGTGCTTTACGTCCCGGTGACGGCGCACGACGCCAAGGCCGGCACCATCTCCTATGAAGATCCCGATACCAAGGAGAGCGTCACCGTTCCCGTCACCGGCGGCCGCTGCAAGCTGCAATGGAAGCCGGATTGGGCGATGCGCTGGTATGCGCTCGGCGTCGACTATGAAATGGCCGGCAAGGATCTGATCGACTCGGTGAAGCTGTCTGCCAAGATCTGCTCGGCGCTCGGCGGCACGCCGCCGGAAGGCTTCAACTACGAGCTGTTCCTCGACGAGAAGGGCCAGAAGATCTCGAAGTCGAAGGGCAATGGGCTCACCATCGACGAATGGCTGCGCTACGCCTCGCCGGAATCGTTGTCGCTGTTCATGTATCGCGAGCCCAAGGCGGCGAAGCGGCTCTATTTCGACGTCATCCCGCGCAATGTCGACGACTACCAGCAGTTCCTCGACGGCTTCACGCGGCAGGAGGCGCGGCAGCAGCTGCAGAATCCGGTCTGGCACATCCACTCCGGCAGGCCGCCGCAGGCCGACATGCCCGTCACCTTCCAGCTGTTGCTGACGCTGGTGTCGTCGTCGAATGCGGAGAACGCCGAGACGCTGTGGGGTTTCATCGGCCGCTATCGTCCGGGCGTGACGCCGCAGACCCATCCGAAGCTCGATGCGATGGTCGGCTATGCCATCAACTACTATCGCGACTTCGTGGCGCCGACCAAGCAGTTCCGCGAGCCCACCGAAGGTGAGCGCGCCGCGCTGCAGGACCTGCGCGATGCGCTTGCCAACATGCCGGCCGACGCGACCGCGGAAGACATCCAGAATGTCGTCTACGAGATCGGCCGCCGCGAGCCGTTCCTCGATACGGTCAAGAAGGGCAAGGACGGCCGTCCCGGCGTCTCGCTCGACTGGTTCAACATGCTCTACCAGGTGCTGCTCGGCCAGGAGAAGGGCCCGCGGTTCGGCTCCTTCGTCGCGGTCTATGGCGTGCAGAACGCGGTCAACATGATCGACGGCGCGTTGGCGCGGTCGTCGTAGTTCGATGGACTCTGACTGTTATCGTCCCTGCCTAGTGCGCAATTGCGCACGGGAGCGGGGACCCATAACCACCGCTGCGAGTCGACGAACCGCGCTGCGGCCCCAACGGCGTGAGATGCGAGCATTGGTGGTTATGGGTCCCGGCTCAAGGCCGGGACGACAGGGGTGTTTGCGGCGACAAGCCCGCAAAATCCGGATAGCTGGCCAGCGGCATTGTCAGCGGAGGCCGCAGCCGGATTGCGCTACACTCCGTCCCATAAAATCAGCACGGCCTCCGTCGAGAAGCCGGCACACATGGGAGCATGCGCATGCAGTTCAGGGTTTCGCCGACATCGCTGCAGGACAGTTCGAGCGCCGAGGAATGGCAGGCGCGGGTCGACCTCGCGGCCGCGCATCGGCTCGCCTACATCCACGGCTTTTCGGAAGGCATCTTCAACCATCTCACCTTCGTGGTGCCCGGCCGCACCGATCGCTACTACCAGATCCCGTTCGGCATGCATTGGTCGGAGGTGACCGCGTCGTCCTTCATGGAGGTCGGCATCGACGATGCCGAGGTGAAGCGCGGCGAGGGTGAGGTCGAGCGCTCCTGCTATTGCATCCATGCGCCGATCCACAAGGCGCTGCCGCAGGCCAAGGCGGTATTCCACACCCATATGCCGTATGCGAGTGCGCTGACGCGGCTCGAGGATCCGCGCATCAAGGAGATCGGGCAGACCGAGGTCGGGCTGTCGGAAGCGATCGCCTATGACGATCTCTACACCGGCCCCGCGCTCGATCCCGAGGAAGGCGCGCGGCTCGCCAGGGTGATCGGCAACAAGACCATCCTGTTCATGGCCAACCATGGCATCTCGACCGTCGGCGCGAGCGTCGCCGACGCCTATGACCGGCTCTATTACATCGAGCGCGCCGCGCAGGTGCAGATCTACGCGATGTGGACCCGACAGCCGCTCAAGCAATTGCCGCAGCACGTGGTTGAGAAGACCAAGCGCGATTTCCGCGACGACCATCTCTACAACGGCCCGACCCCCGCGCAGCGGCATTTCGATGCGCTGAAGCGGATGCTGGACCGCAAGGAGCCGGACTACGCGACGTAAGGATGGTAGGGAGCGTGCCGCAACCTCGGCCGTCGTCCCGGCGAAGGCCGGGACCCATTACCACAGGGTCATGTTGTCGAAGCGAGCTGTGGCCCCAACTCGCTACAAATCAAACGGCGGTGGTT
>NZ_JACMYP010000448.1 GCF_020889705.1 Bradyrhizobium altum
TATTCTCTGGCGTCCGTCGTTATGGGGGCATCCAGCACGATTGGGGCCTTATTCCGGCGTTTCTTGGCTTTGTTGCTCGGCATAATTTTTCTCCTGGTTGACGCCTCTCTCTCGAACCCCGAGAGGCCACACACCAAGGGCCGACCTCTATCTCTCCGGTGCGCACCACGCCGCTGCGGGCGAGCCGCCGCTCGGAAGAGCGGCAGCTCGCTTACGCCGATCATGCGATGCTTCGGGCCTCCCCTAGCATGGCCAGTAAGGTGTCGGATGGAGGCTTGAACTTGCCGGCCCGCAGCGCGGGCGGCGCATGCGCGCCAAGCACGGCGAGCTTCTCCTCCGGATCGGCGCGGAGATAGGTCTCAGTGCTTTGCATGCTGGCATGGCCCAGCCACAGCGCCACCTTCCGCACGTCGCCGGTTGCGGCGAGAGTGTGCATAGCGCAACTGTGCCGCAGAACATGCGGCGTCACATGCTTGCTGGCGATCGACGGCTCCTTGAGAGCCGCTTCAGCGACGTGTACGCCGAGGCGGTGCGCAAACCCGTCTCGGCTCATCGGTTCGCCGTCCCGGTTGAGGAACAGGTGCGATGTTTGCGCCGCTGGTCGAATTGCGAGCCAGGCCCTCAATGCAGCCTTTGTCTCGCGCCACAACGGAAGCACCCGCTCGCGACGACCTTTGCCCATGATCCGCACCAATGCCAGTGATCGGTCAGGAAAATCCTCGACGCGCAAGGCCAGCAGTTCCGCGACGCGCAAGCCGGCGGCATAGGTCAAGTGCAGCATGGCCCGATCTCGCACGCCTATGGCCGTGCGAGGATCTGGCGCAGCAAGCAGGGCATGTATCTCCGGTTTGGTCAGATAGTCGATTAACTTTGCATCGGTACGCTTAGTGGCGACAGCGCGCATACGAAGTGATTGTTCGAGACACTCAGGGGCTTGAAACTCCAGATAGCGAAAGAACGAACGGATAGCCGCAAGGCGGGTGTTCCGCGTTCGCGCGCTGTTGCCGCGGCGTTCCTCGATGTCGTCGAGAAATGCCAGCACGAGAGTCGGGCAGATCTCCTCCACGGTGAGGTCGCTCGGCCGCCGCTCGAGCCGCTCTGCCGCGAACCGCACAAGCAGCATGAATGTATCTGCGTATCCGGATATAGTGTTCGGGCTTGAGGCGCGTTCGCGCGGCAGATGCTCACGCAAGAACCTGGTCAAATGTGGAGCAAGAACGGTCATACTGCTTCTCCTTGAAACAACTGCTCGGCGGCCGCGGCGATGTCATGCATCAGCACGGGTGTGGCTTGCAGATACCAATACGTGGCCTCAACATCGGCGTGGCCGAGATACGCGCTGAGGGCCGCTGTATGGTGGCCGACGGCCTCCCGGTCGTGATCGCAGGACTCCAGGGAGCGCGCAGCGAAGGTGTGCCGAAGATCGTGCAGGCGGGCGCCGCGCGTTCCCTTTGGGCCTCGGATACCCAACTGTCGGGCGATCCTGACGAAGACCACATGCACTCTTGTTGCTGTCGGCGCGCGCCCGGTCGTGACAACGAAGAGATCGTCGCTATCGCCGTCCCATTTGTCTCGAATGGCAAGATAGCCATCCAACGCGCGGCGCGTGCTGGCGTGGAGAGGCACGAGTCGGCTCTTGTCGAACTTGCCGGTTCTCAGAATGAGGCCGTCTTCTGTCAGATCTCCGAGCTTAAGCGCCAACGCTTCAGAGATGCGGATGCCGGTCGCGGCCAATAGACCGAATATGTAATGATAGGTGTATGGGCTGATCGTCCCCTGCGGGGAGACCCTTAGCGCTGCCCGCATGATTGCGGTCACCTGATCCGGCTGCAATATGTGGGGCGCCGGTCGCGGGCGCCTGCCTCGACCAAAAACGCCCGCAGGCAGCGCCTCGTGCCGAGCATCCTCCGCGTTTAAGAAGAAAGAAAACCGGCGAACCGTGTCAAACCAGGTTCTCGCGCTGTTGGGCGTTGAGGCGGTCGCGCACCAGTTCCGAATGCGAACTGCTGTGATGTACTGATCGCCCAATGCTTCGGCGTGGGCCGCAAACAGTGCGAGAATGCGCTCCTGCTCATTATAAGAGTGGCCAAGCTGCCGATGCAGAGCCACATAGCGATCAACGTCTTGGCTCAGCATGACGCTCCCTCCGGCCAGGGTTGAGCCACCCGTTGGAGCATCGTCGTATCGACGTTGGCGTAGATGGTTGTTGCGCTCCTATGGCTGTGGCGGAGTACAGTTCCGACGGCGTCGAGACTCGCGCCTGAGCGCAGCATGTTGGTGGCGAGCGAGTGGCGAAACACATGCGCACCGGTCGGCACATCATCGATGCCGGCGCGTGCCAGCACGCGCGAGACAATACCGGCGATCTCCGCTGACGACGAAAACGGCCGAAATGGCGCCTGGACACGCAGAAACACGCGATCTCCCGAGGCGGTCGGTCTGGCCCGGCGCAGGTAGACTAGCAGCGCCTCTCCCGCATCCTGCGGCAATGGCAACACGCTCTGGCGTCGTCCCTTGCCTTTGACGCGAATCCGCCCATTTGCCCAATCTACGTCGGGTAAGCGTAAGGCCCAGACGTCGCCCGCGCGCAGGCCCAGTCGCGCCAAGAGAAGTATGATGGCCTTATCGCGAATCCCTACAGGCGTGGTCGTGTCACAAGACGCGACTATCCTCTCGATCGTCGCCTGTGCGGCGTGGCGGGGAAGCTTCTTGCTGCGGCGGCGCGCCGGGGGAACGACGTGGGCAAGTTCCGGACGACATTCGCCGCGTGCGGATAGAAAACGCAAATAGGCGCGCAACACCGTCACGGTGATGCGTACCGAAGAGCGCGATCGAGACTGCGGCTGCTTGAGCACGATGTCGCGCAACGTGGCTGCATCGTAAGCCGCTGGATCAGATGGCAGCTTGCTAAGCCATCGCGTTACTTCATGGACATAGCGGCGGATTGTCTCTGCGGTGGCGCCGCGCTGCCGCTCAAGCCATGAGCGGAATGCCGCGATCCGATGATCCTCGGGGAACTCTGGGACGACGGCCTGTTGAAGCACACCGCGAGCGCGGAGGAATCCCACGAAACGGCGAGCGCCACGGCGACGGTGTCTTTGTCCCGTTGGCTCCGCTAACTTCGCGCGCTTGCGCGGAAGCGGACACCGGCAGCGATGTTGAGCGAACCGCTCTATAACGTCATCATCAATATCGTCTCTGAGCAGACGTGAAAAGCGCAGCCAGCACGAAAAATGTTCGGCCTCTGAATAGTGCCCGCGCCAAGTGACCAGGCTGTATCCCTCGGTGGTCAAGTCGTTGGCGTAGTCACTGAGGTGCGCGTCGATGCATCCCGCGCCACCTGCGATTGGGATATCACCTGCATCTTCAAGAAACCGTATGAACCGACGCGTGCAACTGAGATAGGCATCAGTGGTGACTTGGCACGCGCTGTATCTTGCGCATTGGCATTTATGCCGCCGGAAACGCTGGACGATAGTGTCGTCCACACAGCTCAGGGCTGTCCCGCGTTTGTGCAGCCAAAACAAAAAGTGGCGGGCGGCGCTCTTGTAATGCCTGCCGTCGCCGGTGAGTCCCTTCTTAGCGAGATGATCAAGGAATCGGACTGCAGGCGTGTAGTCCGGCAGGCGGCGATCACTGGAGAGATAGAGGGGTGCGGTCAAGTGGTGGCTCCTTCGTGTTGAGAGAAACGCGAGAGGGAGCTTAGCCAACCAGGAGAAAAATTATGCCGAGCAACAAACCGCAAAAGCGTAGGAAAAAGCGTGAATTTGTACTGGATGTCCCCATAACGACGGACGCCAGAGAATACGTG
>NZ_JACMYP010000449.1 GCF_020889705.1 Bradyrhizobium altum
GGAATCCGCATTCCAGCTGGCGCTTCGGCCCGCGTTGGCTCCGGCAATCGGCTTGCCTCCACCGTTCTGTTGTCGCGCACCATCCAGCCCGCCAGTCGAGCGTATCCGCGCCGAAGCGCGAGCATGAGCCATTCCCATGGCGGGCTTGATCCATCGATACCGAGGATCGCAGGGCGGCTTTAAAGAGTTCTTTATGGGCGTATCCGGAGAACTCCGAGGTTGAATGGAAAGCAGCCCCCTGCACCCGGTTGGGGGCGAGTGGAAAGGGATCACCTTTGGCGCGCGCCCTTACACTAGAACGCGATAAAGAAAAAACCCAAGAGCAATAGGGTGAGCAAAATAGACACTCCAGCCGCCAACTTTAGAGCGTTGCTGGGCTCCGCGGATCGGTTCATGTCGAAGACTGTAGTCTTGGACCGCGCAGCCATTCAGTCATGCTTGCACCAGCCTCAGCTTGCCGCGCCAGCTTCAAGAGCGCTTCCTTCTCGATACCTGGGGCTAGCCTCGCGGCCTGATCGCGTAGCTCTTTGGCTCGCTCGATAAGGCGCTCTTCAAGCGAAGAGGTTTGCTTGACGCGTCGGCGTACTTGACCCATGCATTCCCCTCCCAGCTAGGTTCCTGCGGAACGGGAATGTAATTTTTGTGTAAGCTAGAGGTTCCACAGTCTTTCGATCTAGACCCATTCATGGCCCGCTTCACCTCATCGGCGAGTGAACGTGTCGTCGGCGGTCTCTTTGGCCGAACGGTAGTGTTCAGCCCACTCGAGATAATCGTCCGCACTCATCACGGGAAAATTCATCGGCGTCCGGAGCGTTCCAGAGCGCCTGGAGCGGTGCCCAGCGGCTCGACGAAGGTGCAAGTGCACCTCGCGGCCGCGCGCCTTCCTCGCCGATGAGCTGAGCGGGCCCTCGAGCCGGCGCCGATAGCTTCAACGCCGGACATAGACTAAACCCCCTTTTCATCCTGCCGCTCCGATTGCCACTTATTCCCACCATCACCTTCCTAAGAATCCTACAGAGCAAGGTTGAGTTTTAGGAACGACTAGCTCTTGTAAGAGGTTACGCTCACACGGCTGTAACCGCACAGGTGCAATGGACAAGGATGTACAAAGACGCGATCATGGACGAGCTGAGGCAGATTGAACTCGACGTGGTCGATGGTGAAAGGCGGCTCGCTGAGCTTGAGGCGCGGCTGATCGAATCGAAGCGGCTGAATGAAAATGTCACCAAGGTTGCAGCCGAACTCGCGCAAAAATCAGCTCGACAGAGAGCAGAACCGCCAACGCCTCCTTTCGCTTCTACACCCCTAGAAGGCATTATTTGATGACTCCGCGAGAGCGCAAAGACATGCCTTGGATTATCGCCGCCGCCGCTTTGGCTTTCGTCGTCGCGGCCGTGGCGGGAGGAATGACCTATCTTCATTAGCCAGATCGGGTGCCTGCACCCGTTCGTCTCACTCGCAGGTCTTTTGCAGATGTTTTCGAGTCTAGAATGTAACTCATAGAGATCTGCCCCCGACGCTACGACAGTTGCCCCTCAAAGATCGGCCCCAGCGCCCCGGGGAGAGCACTGAGGCCGATGGTCGTCCCACTCCTCAACCCGACCGCCGTTGCAACGCCGCAAATTGCCACTTGTTCCCGAAATGAGAACGGCCTCAGCGAGAGTGGATACGCTGAGGCCGTTTGCGGGACGTTCGACGCTGCGTCAGGACAGCACGAACTTTCGATAAACCACGATCACGAATGTCCGTTCCTGTGAATTAAAACGGCCCCAGCACGTCTGGGGGCCAATGGCCGATGCTGGGGCCGGTTTGCCTATCCGGACAAGGACCAGACGGCTGGCCTTCACAGTAAAACGCGCCTTCATGCCTGTCGTTTTCAGAGCCCTAACGAAGAATCCCAGAGCCACCGGCGGGGCCGCGCTGGGACTTTGGCTCGGTGGGGGCCACGAGACTTGGCAGGATCGGTGCACCCACCGGCTATGGCTGGAAAACGTTCCATGCTCTTCTGGGATTCGGTCATCCGCGAGGAACAAGTGCTCACTCTGTAACTTAAGCCCCCACTGCAACGAGGCAGATGGGCCAGCCCATGGAACACAAACTTGACCGGCTGAGAGCCCAATCACTTACAGCACTAGCACTGAGCACCTGCGTTCTCGTCGCAAGCTTTGCCATGCTGATAATGAGGTAAGCGCCTCATGCGTCAGCATCCGCACCGCTGATCGCCTGACCGGCGTCAACCGTGGCACCGTTAAAAACAATAAGTCCCAGCGCTGGAGCGCTGGGACTATGAAGGCGCGGCGCATGGGGCAATGCGGGGGTTTCCGCGCCATTAGTTGCATAATTTTCCCGACACGGCATCGTTCCAGTGAGCCTAAGAGCCCCAGCCTAGGAGAGTTGGGGGCCGCCATCCCATGAGGGATCAGGCTGGTGCACTGAAGCACGCCAATTAGAGTTTCAGTGCTCGTGATCGTTCCTATTGAGTGGCCTATTTCGCATCGGCGAGTGCGATGCATGGTCGAATTCTCTTCCCGCCATCGGATCGCCTGTTACGCTCTGGTTGGTGCTCGGTGACACGCCATCGGACCGCGCCCTATTGGTTAGGGACTTTCTCCGACCATCGCCCCCGTCCGGCTGCTAGCCCCTCGGACGGGGGTTTTTATTGAGTGGCCCGTTTGGGTTTGATGAATGGCCTATTTCGGCCAGTACCGGAATTCTAGCGATGGCGAGGATCGTTCTTATTGAGCAAGATCCTCACTCGTTTCCGCTCTTCGGTCATTGTCGGGAGGCGTACACCAAGGTCGCGGGCACGATCGCGAATGGCGTTAAGCGGTCGCTTCAGCGCTACAGCGATGCGGTTTGCACTCGCTCGGGCAGCTATCATAGCTTTCAGCTTTTCGATTTCTTCAGGTGTCCATCGTCGATGACGCATTTGCTTTCGCTAATTTCTCGACCCCGGAATGATCCACAAGGCGGCTTCGATGCCAGTGGGACACCCTATGGCCGGCTTCCTCGCGCGCACAGGTTAACGTGACCTCGACCGCGTCGTGCCTAGAGACTTTTTGATTACTGATCCGAGGCGCTTCTCAACTTGATTCCGGCTATTGCCGACCTTCTTGACCGCCTTCTTCACAGAGGCGGCAGACCTCCCGGTCTTCTTCGCCTCATAGCTCACCTCGTAGTCCTGGCCGCCCGCAACCCGGGCCCGATCCTGCTTGCGCCCCCGCGCAGTCTGCTTCTTCGCTTTCTTTGCCATTCTTGCCTCCCTCACCCGCCGCATTCGTTGCGGCAAATCCGGGAACAGCGACTCACCGGCCTTGGTTCCTAACCTGCATAGCGGGCATAACCCTCGGCTCGGCGAAGGGACGATTGACCCAGATGCTATAACTGGCGGCATCGATTGATTCGAGACACACCATGAAAAGCAAATGCACAACGTCGCCTGCCTCTGCAGGCCAAACGTCCGGCCTATCGTAGCCTGAAGGGTTGGGCTCTCGGCACTCTGATCGAGCATCACGCTGTGCGCGAATGCGAGCGCCACGGGCATGCTATCGACCGCGCCGACGCGGAGCCGGTCATTCTTTGAAAATGCCATGATAGCTATAGCGACGACCGTGTTGGCTGCTCTAATTCAGAGATACGGATGGCATCTGATATTCTAGGTCCTGAATGGATCAAGAACTGGCCCGCGATCGCGCCGGGTTTGACACCACTGGTAGGCTTGCTGGCTTTACTAGTCGCCGGGCGCCAACTGAGGCTCAACCGGCTGAACCTGCGTGATTAGTCTGCTTTGGGT
>NZ_JACMYP010000450.1 GCF_020889705.1 Bradyrhizobium altum
GAAATTTAAGGAAGAGGCCCGTGGCCACAGAAATATCGCTCCAGCGCTGACTAAGCTGCGAAAATCGCTGGCCGGCGTTAAAGCGATGGAGATCGAGCGCCGTATTCCCACCAATGCTGATGCCGACGATGCGGGACTGACAGGGGCGAGGCGGATCGTCGACGCCGCCGCGCAGGACCGCACGGCGCGAGACGCGGGCCGTTTAGGCCACGATCAGGAGTTGCGTTTGGAGGCGATGGACGAACCCGGCCCGTCGTCATCTCTCGAGGCAGCCGCGCGCCATGCCCAGCCTCCGCAATCCGGAGCATCCGCGCATCAGCAGGTCCCGGACGAACTGATGGGTGAACGCGCCACGAGCAGCCTCCTGCCAGGCGAGGAGGACCTCATTCACTATGAGCCCGACACAGCTGAATTGAGGAGAACGAAGAGGCAGAGAACGCTGGACAATCCGGAACGCGTTGCCATTGAACGGCACTTTCGGGACATCGCCGGTTCAGGCGGTCGCTCGGTGAGGCTGGTCCCAATCGATCAACTGGATGCATTGCGATGGGAGTCGCAGCCGCTATTACCGGGGAGCGGGTACCAAGACGCGAGTGCGCGGCACAACGTGCTGCCGGGAGCTGACAGTCGGCGACCGGTCCTTGCCGAAGGTTGCGATCAGGACCAGCGTTTGGTGGACCCAGCGTGCTCTGTGGCTCCGCGCGAGCAGGCACACGACACGGTGCAGGCCGAACGGCAGGAACCTACCAGGTCCAGTTCACTATGGTCGCTGCAGATACCCCCTAACTTTGACTGGAGTATGTGGCCGGCCCCGGAGGCGTCGTCAGCGCACGTTGGCAGGCTTCGCTCAGATACCTATGCAGGTCTTGGGTCCTTTGTTGATCTGAATGCGCCGACGCCATCCGAATTGCGCGACGACGCTCACTTTGCGCCAGCGCACCCCGCCATGGCGCGCTCAGATACCTACGCCGGTCTTGGGTCTTTTGTTGATTTGAATGCGCCGCCCCCGTCCGAATTGGACGAGGAGGTTGATTCTGCTTGGGCGTCTCGGGACCCAGCCTCCGCCGCTCTTATCGGAGGTTTGAACCCGGCAGCCCGTTCCCGAGGCCCCGGACTGATGCTCGGGGATGAACAATGGCTGCGCGACGAGCACATCCAGGGGGATTACGAGCTGCTGGAGCAGTCGTTGCAGGAGAATCATCCGTATCTCGCTGTCCGGACGCAGCTCGTGGATCCCCTTGTCGCCCACTATCAGATACGCTTGGCGGCCGCCGATGGCGACGCGCGAAGTCGATTCCAGCGCCTCATCGATCGAAATGGCACCGATACTGCCGACTTCCTGTTTCTGCCGATAAACGACGCCGATCGTCCTGATGAAGTCGGCACTCATTGGTCGCTGCTGTTCGTTGATCGCAGAGACCGGCAACGGCCGGTCGCCTATCACTACGACTCCATCCAAGGATACAATGACCGCCGTGCAACAAAGCTCGCAAGGCGGCTGGGCCTCAGCCTGAATCCAGCCGAGATGGCCCAGCAGCAAAACAGCTATGATTGCGGCGTGTTTGTCCTGGACGGCACGCGCGAGCTGGTCAGGCGATTGGCAACAGGACAGCCCGATCTGCTGAACCTTAGGAATCTCAGGGTCAGTCGCCTGGCCCTGCAAAACCGGCTCAGGAGCTGAGGTTGGCCTTGGCGATGGAGCTGGCCGAAGCGGCGGCGCCAGCGAGACTTCGTGTGTTCGTCCAAATGGACTGCGATGTCGTTGTTATCGTGATGGGTAAGCCAACTTTCGCCAGATCCTCCGAGTCTATCGGCCGTCCGGGCATCCAACCGCCTCAGTGGCAGCCAAAGCCGCGGAACGGCAGCTCCCCGATCTGCCGCTATTTCTTGCTCTCGCCCGCCGTAGGTGCGCGCTTTTTTTGTTGAGAAGCCATCTCAAGGTGATGCTTAAGCACGGGCAGGGTTTTGCCGGCCCAATTCTTCAGATCCGCATTGTCGCCGCCTTTGGTATAACGCTCGAACAGGTCGACGGCGTCCTTATGGGCGCTGACCTGCATCGAATTGAACTGGGAGCTGAACTCATTTACTGCTAGGCCCTTGAGCTTGTCGAGCTTGCTTTACCTCAATGCAGCCGCATGCGGAGTTCCTTGATGATCTCCCGTAGATCGTTAGCGTACTCTTCGATAGCTCGCCGGGCCTCTTCCGAGCGCGAGGGCTTGTGGTTCGGCGTCTCCCTAACCGGACCTCGGTCGTCGGGCTGGTTCATGGGAAAGAAGTTCCAGTAACAGAAGGGGGAGCGTTGACCTAAACCACATAACAGAGGGGGAGCGTTGACCTGCATCAACCGAGGTTGAAAGGGGATTAAAGAGCGCGGTATCTGAGGCTGGCAATGCTTCCAGACATTCCCGAGCGCAGAAGATGCCGATCGGATATCCCTTGGAAGCTACCGGCGCACGGCGCTGTCGGCCGACAGCTTGAACTAACTTTCGCGTGAGCTGCGTCTCCTGGAATTTTTAAGGAACTGAGCCGTATCTTTGTCATTTCAAGATGTCGCGCTGTGTACTTTGCTGAATGGTGCGCCCGGTCTGCGGACCTACCATTAAGGTATGTTCGGGGTCCTTCATCGTGGCGTCAGGCCGCCCGCGCCATAGAGCGCCGCCTCCTGCGGAGGTTTCGCGTGATCTTCGGCCGCGGCATCGCGTTCAGTACTTGCTTTGCCGGTACGCCGCCTTTTCGGGCCATCTCGACACCCCAGTGCATATGGTCGAGCTCCGCGATCGAGTGGGCGTCCGGATTGACGCTCAGCAGGTAGCCGGAATCGAAGGTGGCCTGGTGCCAACGCCAGCCAGGTCCAATCGACAGGGATGCGCATTGATCTCGACCGCGATGCCGTCCCATGAGATCGCACGTGAGATTGACGCGCTTCTCTGGGTGGATCTGGCTTATACCGCAGGTCTCGTTGCTGGCCGTGCCGTGCCGTCTCCGTTCCCTCACGCCGACATTGTAACAACTTCCACACACAAGACACTCCGAGGCCCGAGGGGCGGCGGGCTTATCTTATGCAAAGAGAGTTTGGGGAAGGCGATTGACCGGGCCATATTTCCCGGATTGCAGGGGCGCCTAAAATTTGATTGCAGCAAGAGCAGCATTGTTAGCTGAAGTGCAAACTTCTTGTTTTCAGAGATATGCCAGGACCGTGTTGAGAAACGCGAAGGCGTTGGTGCGTTGGAGAGTGGCTTGCTTGAGACGGGCGCTACACTCGTTTCCAGAGGCACTTCGTCGCACTTACTGCTTCTTAGTTTGATGAGCCGGGACATGAGTGGTCGTCAACTTGAAGCCGCGTTGTCAGGGGCCAACGTCATCGCCAATAGAAATCCGATTCCGTTCGACAATCGTCCGCCATCAGAAGCAGGTGGGCTGAGAATCGGTAGCGCCACTCTCACGACGAGAGGGTTTGATGAAGCACAGTTCGTTCGGCTTGGAAAGTTGATTGGAGATGTGATCACGTCGACCAATAAGCATCACGGTATTGCTAGCTTGAGCGATTTCGTTAGGGAAAACACAGAGGGGCTTCCTTTGTTCAATGAGAAGTGGTTGGCGTAGAGGGACTCAGTTCACGTTGACGTTTCTATCCTGTCCGTGTCTTCCGTGAGAATGAATTTCAAACTGAGCGAAAATCAGAGTCATTTGCGCATCACTCGCTCTGCCAGGCAGGCCGAAGACCCGA